>NZ_JBAGKV010000002.1:0-449287 GCF_037049705.1 Janthinobacterium sp. LPB2021202312-11-4
AGCTACCGGCGAGAAAGAAACGAACAATGGAAATGCCGAAGCGATGTATTTAATGTTCCGGCTAACCGGAGAGGAAAAATGGTTTGAGCAATCCGCGGAGAAAGGATATTCCTTTGCGCAGTACTACCTGGCAAATGGTTACCGTGGTGGTAAAGGATTTTTTTCCATCAAACAGAGCGGAAGTTATTGAGCAGCTGATGAAAGCATCAGCTGAAGGTGGCTACCCTCTTGGAATGATGGGATGTGTAGAAGCTCTCGCATCAAAAAAGTACCAGCAAGGCTTGGCGTTGTTTTTAAGCCGGGTACCCGCCTCGGTCATTTGACGGTTGGCAGATCTTACAACGCTCATCGAATCAATAAATTTCTGCTCTTCAGAAGCCGCAGCCATGAACAAACGAAAAAAAAACTTCAGTGAATATCAGTACAACAAGTTTCTGAAAGAACATGACGAGGTGATTTTTTTTCAGACCAATACCTTTCAGTCTGACTCACCCGAAGAAGAGGCGACAATTCGTTCAGCGCATTTCAAACAGTTGGCATTGGACAATGCTTTTAGCCGCTTACACGGCAGGTGAGGAAATCGCCTCTCTAATACCGATGCTTGAAGTTCTCATAGAAAAATACGAAGCCAGGCAAGCCAGACTAGCGGAGCACCAGAAAAATCCCGACATATCGCCGCTCGCGATAGACGATTAGCCCGACGAATTTGAAGAATGCGTGCACGTTATCGGCTTCTGCGTTCTGCTACATCGCATTGATTTACTTCAGCGTTTTGTCCTGCTGATAGACCGTGCAGGTTATGCCGGCGACGATACGCTCTATGAAGATCTGCTGATAAAGGTGTTGCCAAACAGACACGATGTGGACCAATGGTTTCATGACGTCTATTCACATTTGATTCGGGCCATTTACGCAGTGAGCAAAGAGGACGCTACCAATTTTCTTAAAAAGTACTGCAAACAATGGTATCCCGCTTTCAAGCAAGCGCCTTGGTATGACAGTCATTTACAAGGCAAGGATGGGAATTACGCCGGTTACTGGGCGGTAGAAGCGGGAGCTATCGCCTTTTTGTACGACATCGACATCGATCACCGGGTTTATCCCAAAGATCTAGTTGAATACGCCCGAAGCCAGAAAGCCTTGAATGTATTGCGCTCGGGGATTTAGCTTTAAAACCTGCCTCATAGGAGGCAGGCGTATTCCAACAGGTATCAGACTGGCGCCTTCCAGCCCAACATCTGCTGCTGCGCCACCTGCAACAGGTCAAACCCATCCTGCGTCAGCAGATACAGCGCATGGGTAATGTGTGGAATGTCCTGGACATCACCGTTCTTGAAACACTGGCAATGCAGCGTTTCCAGCAAGTTGCTGGAGGCGCGGATGCGCTGTATAGCCGCTTCGAGAATGTCTTGGGGATTGGCCTGGGTGTCGATGACCAGAGGGTTTGAATCGGTAACGCTGCTTTTGATTGAGCGATAGCGATCGGGAAAGGGATTTATCGTTGGCATAGTAATTACTCGAGCATTAATTAGTAATCGCCAGCACCGTGACCAAACGATGGAGGCGGCTGTGTACAGGCTTGGTCAACCGCTAACACTCAAAACGGCTCGCCCGAAAGCGTCCTGCACACAGCCACCATTACAACGCACTACAAGACGTAGAAGTCCGCAGCGCGAATGATGGCACATATATGTGCAGTGTTAATCAGGTGACCAAACCTGCTCGCTGATTTTGCAGCGAAGCCAAAACAATAATCGCTAACCCCCACCTACCGAAATAAGACAAGGCGTCTGACTCTGTAGGAACACGCCTAACCTCCTGCAGCTTTTTTTTCCCACATGAAACCTCTGTCAGAAACCGCTCTAAGACAGACGGCATTCAGTCGCGTTAACCATCGCTTAACCCCGCGGTCCAACGCTGTACTCGACCGCACGCCCTCAGACTTTTCTGACGCCCAGTGCGGCAGGTTCGACCTCATCGCGTCGAGCTGACTTCAAGCCTGCACCGGAGAACATCCATGAACATGCGCACCCTGTTGCTCACCACCGCCCTCGCCTGCACCGCATTCGCCGGTCTGGCCCAGGCCGCCGATACTTCAACCTCCCAGGCTGTGCCGTACGAATACGGCATGCCGCTGCACGTGGGCAAAGTCATTGCGTTGACCGAACCTTCGACCATGGACTGCAAAGTCGTGAAGGCCGACATGAAGTACGTCGATAGCGCCACGGGCAAACCTTCAGAAATCACCTATCGGAAATTGTCTGACGCGTGCAGTTATCAGAACTGACAGAAGGCTCTGATTCGGCACTTTGCGGTAGGCGTGTGAGGGTTCTGGCGCTATGCTCTGGGGCGCCTCCCTCACTGCCGCAAGGATTCGCCATGCAGTTATCGTTTCGTGCGTTGTCGACGTTCACCGCCGCGCTGTGCTTTGTGCTGGCGCTCATATGGGGTTTGATGCCGGACCGCTTGTTGGCGATCTGGAGTATTGAATATTCGTCGGTGGCCGGATTTGTCGCGCGGCGTAGCGCAGTCTTGTTTGCGGCGTTGGGGGTGATGTTTTATCTGGTTCGCAACGAGGCGCCGTCCGCTACTCGCAGTGCGCTAAGCAACGGTTTTATTGTCGGCTGTTGGGGGCTCGCGGCACTGGGCTTCGGCGAATGGCTCAATGGCCATGCCGGGCCAGGTATTTTGCTGGCGGTGGGCGTGGAACTGGCGCTGGGCCTGGGATTTTTCCAGACCCGGCGCGCGTCGGAAGCGTTCGAAACGGCGGGTTAAAGCGCTTTTCGATCCAGATGCAAGGGCTCGACGGCCGCCCGGTGCTGCATGTCTGAACGAAGCTCGGCAATCAGGTCATTGATTTCCCGACAGCCATTCAATTGTTTGGCATTTATACCCGTCACCAATAGATCGAGCTGATCGGTATGGGTGTCGGCATAGACCTTCACCGTCATCGACAGGTCGGGCGACAGCGTGCATTGACAGCGTTTCGGTAGAAAACTGCTTTCAATGATGTTGCGTAGTTCCAGGGCAGAAAGAAACATGGCGACCCTCTCCTTAATGTGAGACTGCCAATCAAAATAATCATCGATCAGTGCTGAAATCACCCGTTGGTCTTCCGTGCGGGCCTGCAACATTTCATTAACTGACCGTTCTCTCGTAGCAACGCTGACTCATAAGTTCGTTGGTCAACTTAAAGACAGCTACAGCATAAAACATGCCCAAGATTTCGCTCGGCACCTCGTCGGCAAATCAAAGGTTTAGCAACGGTGCCAGTAAAGTGCCTCATGCAAGATGCAAGAAAGCTTGTTTGAAGCACTGCAATTTGCAGACAGCGGGCGACGGGTTTGCATAAGCCACGCATGCCAGTAAAAATGCGTTCCAACCAATTCAGTATCCGCTGACCCTAACGACACGCAAGGAGGCATCATGGGTTCTTTGACCTCAATCACTACCGTCGGGCTAATAGTTGCCGGGCTGTCGTGCACTGCACACGCAGCGAAACTCGAAGAGATTGCGCCGTTCCCCAAGGCCGACAGCGGCTTTACCCGCCAAGTCATTCATCTCGCACCACAAACCGGGGAAGACAGTTATCAGGTCGAGATTCTGGCCGGCAAGACTCTGAATGTGGACTGCAACCGTCAGCGCCTGGGCGGGATTCTTGAAGAGAAGAATCTGGAGGGCTGGGGTTATCCGTTTTATCGGCTGGAAAAAGTGATTGGCCCGATGAGCACGATGATGGCGTGCCCTGATGGCAAGACTAAAAAGGACTTCGTCCCGGTGGTCGGTGACGGGTTTATGTTGCGTTACAACAGTAAGCTGCCAATCGTGTTGTATGTGCCGAAGGACGTTGAGGTTCGTTATCGGATCTGGTCAGCGTCGAGCACGATTGAAAAAGCAGCCCAGGAATAATCCAATGCCGCCAGTTCCGACACAAAACCTTGTGGGAGTGAGCTTGCTCGCGATGACGGACTGACATTCAACTTTGATGTTGGCTGACAGATCGCTATCGCGAGCAAGCTCCCACAAGGGGATCTCGGTGCTCCACCCCTCAATGTTCGGCATTAACCACAGGAGCTGCCTTTTGATTACCTGCCACGTCAAATATGTCATCGATCCCTACCAACTCAGCGAGTTCGAAGCCTACGCCCAGGCTTGGCTCGGGATCGTCGAACGCTTGGGTGGAACCCACCACGGGTATTTCCTGCCGTCCGAGGGCGCAAGCAATATCGCTTACTGCCTGTTCAGTTTTCCTTCACTAGCGGACTACGAAAGCTACCGCCACATCGCGATGACCGACCCGGAAAGTACCGCACTGGTGACCTCGCTGGTCGAGAAAAAGTTTATCGTCAGCTACGAGCGCACGTTCCTGCGCCCGATGTTGCCCTGACACCCCCTCATGCCGGGGCGCCGCAGGCTGCGGCGCGCTCGGCAACATGCCGCAAACTGTCGAAATTGATGTTGGCGCCCGAGTCGATGGCCACATAGGTCTGACCTAGGGCGCCAGTTTGCACCACATACTTCTTGATCCCGGCCACAGCCAAGGCGCCGGACGGTTCCGTGATCGAGCGGGTGTCGTCGTAGATGTTCTTGATCGCGGCGCAGAGTTCGTCATTGCTGACCGTGAGCACCTCGTCGACACAAAACCGGCAGACCTCGAAACCGTAAGCTCCGATCTGCGCCACTGCCACGCCATCGGCGAAAGTGCCTACATTGGGCAAAACCACCCGCTCACCAGCCTGCAACGCTGCCGCCAGACACGCGGAATGCTCCGACTCGACACCGATGATGCGCACCTCTGGCCGCAGGTATTTAACGTACGCCGCGATGCCGGCGATCAAGCCACCGCCGCCCACCGGGACGAAAATCGCATCCAGAGGTCCTTGGTGTTGGCGGAGGATTTCCATGGCGACGGTGCCCTGCCCGGCAATCACATCCGGGTCGTCGAAGGGCGAGACAAAGGTGCGGCCGGTTTGCTTGGCCAGGCTCAAGGCGTATTCCAGCGCAAACGGAAAACTCTCGCCATGTAGTACCGCTTCCGCGCCGCGACTGCGTACACCGAGTACTTTCAGTTCCGGCGTTGTGCTCGGCATGACGATGGTCGCGGCAATCCCCAACTGACGGGCCGCATGAGCCACGCCCTGGGCATGATTGCCAGCGGAAGCGGTGATCACCCCGCGCGCCTTTTGCTCAGCGCTGAGCTGCACTAATTTGTTGTAGGCGCCACGGATCTTGAAGGAGAAAGTCGGTTGCAGGTCCTCGCGTTTGAGCAGGATCTGATTGCCCAACGCCTCGGACAACGCCGGCGCCGGTTGCAACGGCGTGCGCACTGCCAGCTCGTACACCGGCGCGGCGAGGATTTTTTTCACGTAGTGCTCAAGCAAGGTTTGCTGGGCGGTGGTGCTGTTCATATCCATCTCCTGTCATACCCACCCGGCGTAGGAGCTGCCGAAGGCTGCGATCTTTTGATCTTAAAAAGCAAAGATCGCAGCCTTCGGCAGCTCCTACGCCGGGTGGTGTTTGGTTCGTAACCCAGGAGACAGAAAGTAAAAACCCGCCTCTAGGGCGGGTTGGGTGCTGCAGTCGTGAGCTAGCCCGCCAAATAAGGAATGGCGGTAATAATGCTTGGCTGGCAGCGCAATACGGTGGAAGTCATGACTGGAAATTAGCCGGGCGCCGGGGGCAAGTCAATGGTCAATTTCGCAGGGTCTCTGTAGGCTGGCAATTCCGCTCATTGTTCCAAGGAAGGAAAAACCATGAAGTCTGTCGCCCTACCCCTGATTGCCTTGATCGCGTTTGCCAGCTACACCGTCTCGGTAATGCTGGCGGCTGAACAGTCGTTGATTGAGTTTGGGATCAGCCTGATGTCGCGACCGGATACGGCGCAGGTGGTGATTGATCTTTATCTGCTGGCCACCCTCGCGGGCATCTGGATGTTCCGCGACGCCCGTCAACGTGGCCAGTCCGCATGGTCGGTCATTCCTTATTTATTGCTCACCGCCATTTTCGTTTCCATCGGGCCGTTGTTGTATTTGGTGGTTCGGGGGTTGCGGGATCGCAAGGGCTCGGTCAGATCCGCTCAAGAGGTCTGATCTGGGATTTGTTGTGATGGTGAGATCGTTTTCGCGAGCAAGCCCGCTTCCACATTGTTGGAATGCATTTCAATGTGGGGCTTGCTCGCGAAGGCTATCCAACAGTCACCACCGTCACTTCGCCAATCGCCTGAGCCCCAACACCATGACCCCGGCGCCCAGCATCATCGCGGTCAGGAACAACGGATACGAAACCCACCACGGCGTCCCGGCCGTCATCATGCTGAACTCGGACATGCCGCCAATGCTCGCAATCAAATTCAACGGCAAAAACACCACGTTGATCAGCGTCAGTTTGCGCAGCAAGTTGTTCATGCTGTTGTTCATCAGGTTGCCCCGGGCGTCGATCAGCCCGGAGAACACCGTGGAATAGATTTCCGCCTGTTTGTAGCACTGGTTGTTTTCAATGATCAGGTCATCGATCAGGCTGATGGACTCGGCGCTGAAGTGTTCCTTTTCCGCGTGGTTGCGCAACCGGGTCAGTACCGCGCCGTTGCTGTGGATGGCGTTGATGTAATAGATCAGGCTTTCGCTGAGGTTGAACATTTGGATCAGGTGCTGGTTTTCCATCGAGGCGTTGAATTTCTGCTGCAACTCCCGGGCAACCAGTTTGATCACCTTCAGGTGGCCCAGGTAGTGATGGATGTTGTTGAACAGTAAATCCAGCAACACATCCAGCGGAGTGTTGAGCCGCTGGCGGGTGCCGAGCCCGTGCAGCGGCGAATCGTCGGTGGCGATCACCAGCAAGCGGCCAGGCGAAAACAGCAAGCCGCAGGACGAGACCTCGAAGGCCAGGCTACCGGCGCCGGAATAGTTTTCCGGGCGTTTCCAGATCAGGAACAGGTTGTCGGGGTGAAACTCAATGCGCGACACCTCGTCAGGGTCCAGGGCCGAAGCCAGTGCGTGTTCATCGAGCTTGAAATGACTGTGCAGTAAGTCCCGCTCGGCGGCATCGGGGTTGCTGAACAACATCACGTCGGCGTCCAGTCGTTCAACTGCGTGCAGGACGCCGTGGGTCAGTTGAAAGCTCTTGATCATCGGCCAGTCACCAGGCCTGGCCGCGACGTTTGAGCTCCAGGCGACGGACGAACTCTTCCAGCACCAGCGAGTACAAATCGTCCTGCAAATAGGCGTCTTCGATGCCGGCGTCCATGTTCGGGTTGTCGTTGACCTCGATCACCACCACTTTGTCGCCGGACTGCTTGAGGTCGACGCCGTAGAGACCGTCGCCAATCAGGTTCGCGGTTTTCACCGCCAACTCCACCACCGCGCGCGGCGCTTCGTGGACCGCCAGGGTCCGGCATTCGCCGTTGATGTCCTGGCCCTTGGCCTTGTGGTTGTAGATCTGCCAATGGCCCTTGGACATGAAGTACTGACAGGCAAAAATCGGTTTGCGGTTGAGCACGCCGATGCGCCAATCGTACTCGGTGTAGAAAAATTCCTGGGCCAGCAACAGCACCGAGTGCTCGAACAATTCGGCGGTGGCCTCCAGCAAGGCTTGCTGGCTTTCGACCTTGATCACGCCTCGGGAGAAACAGCCGTCGGGGATTTTCAACACCAGCGGAAAGCCCAGACGCTCGCCGACCCGCTCGAAGTCCTCCGGTCGTTCCTTGTAGAGAATTTCGGTGGCGGGCATGCCCAGTTGATGGCTTTTCAGCAGGTCAGTCAGGTAGACCTTGTTGGTGCAACGCAGGATCGACGCCGGGTCGTCCATGACCACCAGCCCTTCGCTCTCGGCTTTCTTGGCGAAGCGGTAGGTATGGTTGTCGACGCTCGTAGTCTCGCGGATCAGCAGCCCGTCGTACTCGGCGATGCGGGCGTAGTCCTTGCGCTCGATCAGCTCGACGTCGATGCCCAGGGTTTTGCCGACCCGCACGAAGTTATCAAGGGCCTTGGCGTTGGAGGGTGGCAACGCTTCTTGCGGGTCATGCAGAATTGCAAGGTCATAACGGGCCAATCGCCGGGAACGCGGCACACGCCAGATCTTGCGACTGAAACTGTCCAGGGAGTTGGCAAACTGATCTTCCTGATCTTCGCGCAACTTATGAAGGGCACCGGACTTTATACCTTCGATGTGCCAGCCGTTAGTTCTTCTGAACTCAACTAGCAATATCGGGCATGGGAATACTTCAAATAACTGTCGCGCCAAATCCTGCAAGGGCTCGATATTAGTCTTGCCAAAATACAGGGTTAACGTAAAGCCTTCGGTATCGCTGTAAAGATGATTGCTGAGGGCTTTTTCCAAAGGTTTATCCAAGTCGTCCAGTGCCAGGCCGTACAACGATTTACGCGTCAACTCGCTGATGGTCCGCACCGACGGAATCACCTTGTGCCCCCGGGCTTCGGCGAGCAACGAGCAGTAGTAACCGTGCCCCAGGTACTTGTAGCTGCGGCACAGGTTGATCACCTGAACCCGTTTGCCCTGCTCGTTATCACGGGTTTGTTCCAGATATTCCTGGGCCGTGACGATGTCTTCGCTGGGAAAGTAGGACGCCCAGTCTTCCTTGCGTTCGACGATGATAATCAACTGACTTGAAGTTCTGACTGCGTCATTTAAATAAGTTGCCGCCGGCAAACTTTGCTCGGATACTTCGCGCCAATGACCTTGCACCGCTGACATAGTGATTGATCCGTTGGAGAACAAGACCTTTCCTATTAAGCACGAACCTTTTCGAAAGTCCCGTTTCGTTACGCAACTTTTACGGCGGTCATATGAATCCTGTCTTTCGCTTGGCGGTAGTTGAAGACTTACCGGCGCTGCTTAAACTTGAAGAGCAGTGCTTTACCACGGACCGACTCACCAGTCGCAGTTTTCAGTGGATGATCACCAAGGCCCACGGGCAATTGCTGGTGGCTGAGCACGAGGGTGTGCTGCTGGGTTATGCGGTGGTGTTGTTCCATCGCGGCACGTCGCTGGCGCGACTGTATTCGATTGCCATTGCGTTCAGTGCCCGGGGCAACGGTTTGGGTAAACAGTTGCTGGAGCGCGTCGAAGCCTGTGCCGTTGAACACGACTGCGCTTACCTGCGGCTCGAGGTGCGTACCGACAATCCGGCGGCAATTGCCTTGTATGAACGCAACGGCTACCGGCGTTTCGCGTTGATTCACGATTATTACCAGGACCACGCCGACGCGCTGCGACTGGAGAAACGCATTCTCCAGCACCGCGACTCGCGCAATATTCAGGTGCCTTGGTATCGTCAGACCACCGACTTCACCTGCGGCCCGGCCTGTTTGCTGATGGCCATGGGCGCATTGCAACAGGGACGATTGCTGGAGCGGCGGGAGGAACTGCAAATATGGCGCGAGGCGACGACGGTATTCATGACCTCCGGTCACGGCGGTTGCAGCCCGCAAGGGTTGGCGTTGGCGGCGTGGCGGCGGGGTTTTCGGGTGCGGTTGGAGCTGAGTATGGCTGGGCCGCTATTTCTCGATGGCGTGCGCGATGAGCATAAAAAGGACGTAATGCGTTTGGTTCACGAAGAATTCACCGCGCAGTTACAGGACACCGATGTGGAGCGGGTGATCGGTGTGCCGCTGGACTTGCCACGGTTGCTGGACGCTGGCGGTCAGCCGCTGGTGTTGATCAGCAGCTATCGGCTGACCCGCTCGAAAGCGCCACATTGGGTGATCGTCACCGATTGCGACGATGAATTCGTTTACCTGCACGACCCGGATGTGGATCACAGCCAGCATCGCCAACCGATGGATTGCCAGCATTTGCCGGTGAGCCATGGGGAGTTTGAGAAGATGTGCTGTTTTGGGCGGGGGAAATTGCGGGCGGCGGTGGTTTTGTATGCCCGGAGATAGGACATGTTAAGAGCAAGATCAACAGATCGCAGCCTTCGGCAGCTCCTACATGATCAGCGTGCTTCTGTAGGAGCTGCCGAAGGCTGCGATCTTTGCTCTTTGCCTATTTCAAGCCGACCTTATACAGCGCCCCATCCTCCTCATCCGTCAACACATACAAATACCCGTCCGGCCCTTGCCGCACGTCGCGAATCCGCGCCTTGAGTTCACCCAGCAAGCGTTCTTCATGCACCACCTTGTCGCCGTCAAACTGCAGGCGAATCAGTTCCTGACTGGCCAGTGCCCCAATAAACACATTGTGCTGCCAAGGCTTGAAACGATCGGCGTCGTAAAACGCCATGCCGCTGATGGCCGGCGAGACTTCCCAGACATGATGCGGCGGTACGGTGCCTTCGGCGGTCTTGCCCTTGGCTTCCGGGATGGGCTGGCCGGAATAGTTGATGCCGTTGGTTGCCAGCGGCCAGCCATAATTTTTGCCGCGCTCGATCACGTTGATCTCGTCGCCACCCTTGGGACCGTGCTCGTTCTCCCAAATCGTGCCGCTCCATGGATTAAGCGCCAGACCTTGCGGGTTGCGATGGCCGTAGGACCAGATCTCCGGGCGGACACCGGCCTGACCGACAAAGGGGTTATCGTCCGGCACTCGGCCGTCGGGGTAGATCCGCACGACTTTGCCTTGCAGCTTGTCGAGGTCCTGGGCGGTCATGCGGTCGTTGTTTTCGCCCAGGGAGATGAACAGATAGCCGTCGCGGTCGAACACCAGCCGCGAGCCAAAATGATTACCGACCGAGAGCTTCGGCTCCTGGCGGAAGATCACCTTGAAATCCTTCAACGTGGTCAGGTCCTCGGACAGGCGCCCGCGCCCCACCGCCGTTCCGGCCTTGTCACCCTCACCACCGCCCTCGGCGTAGGACAGATACACCCTGCGGTCCTGCTTGAAGTCCGGTGACAGCACCACATCGAGCAAACCGCCCTGCCCCTTGGTCCAGACTTTGGGCACGCCGCTGATCGGCGCCGAGCGTTTCCCATCCATGCTAACCACCCGCAGGTTGCCAGGACGTTCGGTCACCAGCATGCCTTGGCGATCAGGGAGAAACGCCAGAGCCCACGGGTGTTCCAGGCCTTGGGTGATCGGCGTAACTTCAAGGGTGCCTTGTTCGCTTTTCAGCTCCTGGGGGGACGCCGCAAAAACAGGTGTTGCGGCGACGATCAATGCGCTGGCGCAGACGGTGGCCAGAAGGGTTTTACGCAACATGCACGCTTCCTTTTGTCGTTCGAATGGCTGACAGAACCTCAGTCCTGCCGTTCAACGGTTGCTGCTGTCCGAGTCCCGAGGCGGTGGGTTGGGAATGAATTTGGGGGGCGCCGTCGGGGCTGACTTGTCTTGGGGATAGCGGTTGCCAACACCGCCGTTTTCCACGGTCGGCGGACGTGGCACGGGGGCGAAGGTCGGTTGCCGGGTGGCCGGTTGCGTGCCTTGCATGCTGTTGGGATTGGCCCGGTGAATCGGGCTGTTGTAGGGGTTGTTATTGCTGCTGCCCGTCGGACTCTGGGCCTGGGCCACTTGGCCGAGCAAACCGCTCAAGGCCAGGGCGGTGCAGCCGAGCGCTAATCTGTTCATGGGGAGCCTCATTGCGGGTGCGGGAATAGAGTCTTGGATGCCACGCTACGCCCGAGGTTCGGATTTGTTAACTGAAACCTCCTTCACAGATGTAACACCCGTTTGCCGCACCGCTGATCCTCCCGCCAGGCCTGGGCGCAAGCCGCTGAAACTTTTGCGCCGGGCCGCAGGTCACCTGATCATCACTTGCGAGTAGACGACGATGGCCCGGGCAATCTGGAAAGGCGCAATCAGTTTTGGCTTGGTGCACATCCCTGTGGCACTGGTCTCGGCCACTTCATCCCAAGGAGTAGATTTCGACTGGCTCGACAGCCGCAGCATGGACCCGGTGGGTTACAAACGCGTCAACAAGGTCACCGGTAAGGAAGTCACCAAGGAGCACATCGTCAAAGGCGTGGCCTAAGAAAAGGGCCGCTACGTGGTGCTCAGCGAAGAAGAAATCCGCTCGGCGCACCCGCTCTCGACCCAGACCATCGACATCTTTGCCTTCGTCGACAGCGAACAAATCCCCCTGCAAAACATCGACACACCGGATTACCTGGCGCCGGACAAACGCGGCGGCAAGGTCTACGCGCTGCTGCGTGAAACCCTGAGCAAAACCAACAAGGCCGCCCTCGCCCATGTCGTGCTGCACACCCGCCAGCATCTGGCGGCGTTGATGCCGCTGGAATCGGCCATGGTCCTGGTGATGCTGCGCTGGCCCGCCGAGGTGCGCAGCCTCGATGAGCTGGAACTGGGCAGCGAGGTAACCAAACCCGAGTTGGCCAAGGGTGAACTGGACATGGCCAGGCGTCTGGTCGAAGACATGAGCGCCGACTGGAAACCCGAGGATTACCGCGACAGTTTCGAAGACAAGATCATGGCCTTGGTGGAGAAAAAGGCCCACGAAGGCAAGATCGAGGACGTCGAAAGCAGCGGCGGCGAAGAGGCGCGTAAAACCGCTGATGTGATTGACCTGACCGAATTGCTCAAACGCAGCCTCGGCGGCAAGGGCGCCAGCAAGCCGGCCGCTAAACCGCGCAAAGCCGCCGCCAAACCGGCCCCGGCGAAAAAAGCCACGAAGAGTTCTCGCGGCTGAGTGCCCGCGACACTCGCAGTACAAGGTCGTCCGCCATGGCTAAACCGGTGAGTGAATACACGCGCAAACGCAACTTCGAGATCACCTCGGAGCCGCCCGAATCGGCGCCGGCCAAACGCGCCAAGAAAGCGCCTTCGGCCCTACGTTTCGTGATTCAGAAACACGATGCGCGCAACCTGCATTACGACTTTCGCCTGGAACTCGACGGCACCCTGAAAAGCTGGGCGGTGCCCAAGGGCCCGAGCCTGGACCCGACGCAAAAACGCCTGGCGGTGCATGTTGAGGATCACCCGATCAGTTACGGCACCTTCGAGGGCAGCATTCCCGAGGGCCAGTACGGCGCCGGGGATGTGATTGTCTGGGACCATGGCGTCTGGCAACCGATTGGCGACCCGCAAGCCACCTATAAGGCTGGCAAACTTAAATTCACCTTAATCGGCGAAAAACTGTCCGGTGACTGGGCGTTGGTGCGCACGCACCTGCGCGGCAGCGGCGACAAGGAACAGTGGCTGCTGATCAAGGAAAAGGATCAACAGGCACGTCCCGCCAGTGAGTTTGATGTGGTCGCCGAGCTGCCAAAAAGCGTGTTGAGCGATGCCACCGTGGGCGACAAGACAGAAAGGAAAGCCGCGAAAAAGCCCAAAGCAGTCAAACCCAAACCAACCCGCCTGCCTGAACAGTTCAGCCCGCAACTGGCCACATTGGTGGACAAAGCCCCGGCCGGTGACTGGCGCTATGAAATCAAGTTCGATGGCTATCGAATCCTCGCTCGCATCGACAACGGCGAGGTACGACTACTGACCCGCAACGGCCATGACTGGACTGCCAAGTTGCCATTGCAAGCCAAAGCCCTGGCCGAGATGAAACTCGACGGCAGTTGGCTCGATGGCGAAGTTGTGGTGCTGAACGACAAGGGTTTCCCGGATTTCCAAGGGCTGCAAAACGCCTTTGAGATTGGTCGCTCCGTGGACATCATCTACTTTGTGTTCGACGCGCCATTCCTGCACGGCGTCGATCAGCGCGAACTGCCGGTGGAGGAGCGCCGCGCCGCGTTGAAAAAAGCCCTGGGGCGCAAATCCCGGCAGGTCCTGCGCTTCTCCGAAGCCTTTACGGCCAATCATCAAGACATCGTCGAGAGCGCGTGTGCGTTGTCCCTGGAAGGTGTGATCGGCAAGCGCGCCGGCAGCCCTTATGTCTCAAGGCGTAGCCCCGACTGGATCAAACTTAAATGTCGCTTGCGCCAGGAGTTCGCGATCATCGGTTACACCCAGCCGCAAGGTTCGCGCAGTGGTTTCGGCGCCCTGTTACTGGGTGTGTATGCCGGGGACGACCTGGTGTACGCAGGACGGGTTGGCACCGGGTTCAATCAGGCCAATCTGAAGCTGTTTCATGGGCAATTGCAGAAGATCGAACGCAAAACCTCGCCGCTGGCCAAGCCATTGACAGCCCCTCAGGCCCGGGGCGTGCATTGGGTGGAGCCGACATTGGTGTGCGAGGTGGAATTTGCCGAGTGGACCCGCGAAGGTGTAGTCCGGCAGGCTGCTTTCATCGCCATGCGCTCCGACAAACCGGCGACGGAGATTGTTCGTGAGCAGCCGCAATCCCCCAAGGCGAGCAAACCCGTGAGCGAAAAGAAAACCCGCAGCACTGACAGCACCGTCGCCGGGGTCAAAGTCACGCACCCGGACCGGGTGATCGACAAGGACAGCGGCACACAGAAGCTTGAACTGGTGCAGTTCTACGAACGTATCAGCGAGTGGATTCTGCCGTTTCTGCGCAACCGGCCGGTGTCGCTGTTGCGGGCGCCGGAAGGTGTCGAGGGAGAACAGTTTTTTCAGAAACACGCGGAGCGCTTGGCGATCCCCCACATCAAGCATCTGGACCCGAAACTGGACGTCGGCCACGCGCGGCTCATGGAAATCGACACCCCTGAGGCGCTGATCGGCGCCGCGCAAATGGGCACGATCGAATTGCACACCTGGGGCGCCACCACTGACCGGATCGAAACCCCGGACCTGTTTGTCCTCGACCTAGACCCCGATCCGGCGCTGCCCTGGAAAAGCATGGTCGAAGCCACGCAACTGACCCTTTCGGTGCTGGACGAAATCGGCCTGGAGGCGTTTCTGAAAACCAGCGGCGGCAAAGGCATGCACATCATCGTGCCCCTGGCGCGCAAGGAGGGCTGGGACACGGTCAAGGCATTCGCCAAAGCCATCGCGCAGTTTATGGCGCAGCAGTTGCCGGAGCGGATTACCGCGACCATGGGCCCGAAAAACCGGGTCGGCAGGATCTTCGTCGATTACCTGCGCAATACGCGAGGGGCCAGTACGGTGGCGGCGTATTCGGTTCGGGCACGGCCCGGTTTGCCGGTGTCGGTGCCGATTGCACGGGATGAATTGACGCAGATTCACGGTTCGCAGGAGTGGACCGTGGCCAATGTGCTGGAGCGCTTGGAGGGGTTGAAGGGTGATCCGTGGGCGGGATATGCCAATCGGCAGCGGATTACGGCGAAGATGTGGAAGCAGTTGGGCAGTCAGAAACCGTAGGTGATGTGCTGGATTTACCGGCCTCTTCGCGGGCAAGCCTTGCTCCTACGGGTTTGCGTAACCTGTAGGAGCAAGGCTTGCCCGCGAAGACGCCAGCCGCTTCAACGCAAAAATCAGATCAAAACGAACACGGCCAACAACCCACCAAAAATCGCCCATTTCTCCAGGTAGTACCGGGTGCGGTTGCGCTTTTTAAGCTCTTTGCCGCGCAACCGAACCTTGTAGATTTTGGTGAACAAGCGGTTGATCGCGCCGGTCCTGTCGCCCGCATCGTTCGGCGCGCCCGCCGCCGACATCACGTTACGGCTGAACCAGCGATTGAACGCCGCCGCCCAGCGGTACTTCATCGGCCGCTCGACATCGCAGAACAGGATGATGCGGTTCTGGTCCGTGGTGTTTTCGGCGTAGTGAATGTAAGTCTCGTCGAAAATCACCGCTTCGCCGTCGCGCCAATGGTAGTTCTCACCATCGACGTTGATGTAGCAGCCGGCATCGTTCGGCGTTTCCAGCCCCAGGTGATAGCGGTAGGAACCGGCGTACGGGTCGCGGTGGCGCACCAGTTTGGAGCCCGGCGGCAACTCGGCAAACATCGCAGCCTTGATCGAGCCGATGCTTTTCACCAGTTCGGTGGTGCGCGGGCAGAGTTTTTCGGCTGACGGGTGGCTGTCGCCGTACCACTTCAGGTAGAAGCGCTTCCAGCCGCTCTTGAAGAACGAGTTGAAACCGACGTCATCGTATTGGTTCGAGCGCTTGATCTCCCCGGCCCGCAGCAGGTTCTGGCCTTCGGCGCGGATGTCTTCCCAGTGGGCCTGCAACGGGCTCAGGTCCGGGAAGTCGGCCGGGTTCAGGTAGGGTTTGCCGGGGATTTTGGAGAACATATAAAGGAAGCAATTGACCGGCGCCAGAAACGTCGAGTGGTCGCTCAGTTGGCGGCCCAGTTTGTGACGCACGCGACCGCGTAAATGGACATACGCGATGGAGACAACATAAATAGCGGCAATGATGAGTTTCACGGCAATCGTCACACGTCAGAAGTGAACAAACTGCGCTCGCCGGCCAAGCGGTCTGGCGCAGTGTCTGAATACGAAACAGCGGCCCCGGTGGCACGTCCTTGAGCCCTGGACGTCACTGGCACGGGGTTGATAGATGGCATTTTAGCCACGGTTTGTAACAAATAGTTAGCATCCAGATGTGAAAATCTGTCCGCTGATACCGCCAAAGTGCCCGCGCGGTCTCAACGCCCTATCGTTTAAAGAGCCAGACCAGTACAATCGCCGCCAAACATTACGCGCCCCCCTTGGTTGATGACGGGAATGAACCCCGCCTCAGCGCACTTTCACTCGGGCCAAGCGCTCCATTGCTGCTGTCCACTTATTGCCAGATGGACCTTCCGCTTCTGCCGGGGATGCATTTCCCGTGGTCTGAATACCGGAACCGGGTACTGAATCGGTACCGCCGCACCCCTAGCTACTCTGAATGCTTCGCAGGAAAAACCTTTGATCTCTACAGCTAACATCACGATGCAGTTCGGCGCCAAGCCGCTATTCGAAAACGTTTCGGTCAAATTCGCCGCGGGCAACCGCTACGGCCTGATCGGCGCCAACGGTTGCGGCAAGTCGACTTTCATGAAAATCCTCGGTAATGACCTTGAGCCGTCCGGCGGCCAGGTCATGCTCGAGCCGAACGTGCGTCTGGGTAAGTTGCGCCAGGACCAGTTCGCCTACGAAGAATTCACCGTGATCGACACTGTGATCATGGGTCACGAAGAGCTGTGGAAGGTCAAGGCCGAGCGCGATCGCATCTACTCGCTGCCGGAAATGACTGAAGAAGACGGCATGGCTGTAGCCGAGCTGGAAACCGAGTTCGCCGAAATGGACGGCTACACCGCCGAATCCCGCGCTGGCGAACTGTTGCTGGGCCTGGGTATCGGCATCGAGCAGCACTTCGGCCCGATGAGCGAAGTGTCCCCTGGCTGGAAACTGCGCGTATTGCTGGCTCAGGCGCTGTTCTCCGATCCTGAAGTGCTGTTGCTCGACGAACCGACCAACCACTTGGACATCAACACCATCCGCTGGCTGGAAAACATTCTGACCCAGCGCTCCAGCCTGATGATCATCATCTCTCACGACCGTCACTTCCTGAACAGCGTGTGCACCCACATGGCTGACCTGGATTACGGCGAACTGCGTCTGTTCCCGGGCAACTACGACGAGTACATGACCGTGGCGACCCAGTCCCGCGAGCAACTGCTGTCGGACAACGCCAAGAAGAAAGCGCAGATTTCCGAGCTGCAATCGTTCGTCAGCCGCTTCTCGGCCAACGCCTCGAAAGCCAAGCAGGCCACCTCCCGTGCCAAGGCGATCGACAAGATCCAACTGGCCGAGGTCAAGCCTTCGAGCCGTGTGAGCCCGTTCATTCGTTTCGAACAGAACAAGAAGCTGCACCGCCAGGCGGTCATCGTCGAGCGCATGGCCAAAGGCTTCGACGGCAAGACACTGTTCAAAGACTTCAGCTTCCAGGTTGAAGCTGGCGAACGTGTGGCGATCATCGGCCCGAACGGTATCGGCAAAACCACCCTGCTGCGCACCCTGGTCAACGAACTGACCCCGGATGCCGGCACCGTGAAGTGGACCGACGCCGCCGAACTGGGCTACTACGCCCAGGACCACGCCCACGACTTCGAAGACGACTGCAACCTGTTCGACTGGATGGGCCAATGGACCCAGGGCGGCGAGCAAATCGTTCGTGGCACCCTCGGCCGGATGCTGTTCTCCAACGACGAGATTCTGAAGTCGGTCAAGGTCATCTCCGGTGGTGAGCAAGGTCGCATGCTGTTCGGCAAGCTGATCCTGCAAAAGCCGAACGTGCTGATCATGGACGAACCGACCAACCACTTGGACATGGAATCCATCGAAGCGCTGAACCTGGCGCTGGAGAACTACCCGGGCACGCTGATCTTCGTCAGCCACGACCGTGAGTTCGTATCGTCCCTGGCCACCCGCATTATCGAACTGAGCCCTAGCGGCGTGATCGACTTCAGCGGCACCTACGATGATTACCTGCGTAGCCAAGGCGTTGTTTTCTAAATAGCGGCGGCAACTGGAAAGCCCTGTCCATGTGACGGGGCTTTTTGTTGTTTGAAGATCAAAAGATCGCAGCCTTCGGCAGCTCCTACGATGAAATCCGTACCCTGTAGGAGCTGCCGAAGGCTGCGATCTTTTGATTTTAGTTAGCCTGCTTCCTTTTATTTCCCGCCCACGCCATGATGCAGCTCTCCAACCGCCGCCCGCGAACGAGCCCTTCATGTCTGCGCCGCAACTGCCCCCGCAAAGCTCCATAGCGATCACCCTGCAGATCGTCTCCATCGTTTTCTATACCTTTGTTGCCTTCCTCTGCATCGGCTTGCCGATTGCGGTGTTGCCGGGTTATGTCCACGAGCAATTGGGGTTCAGCGCGATCATCGCGGGGCTGACCATCGGCTGCCAATACCTGGCCACCCTGCTCAGCCGCCCCATGGCCGGGCGCATGTCAGACACCATCGGCACTAAACGGGCGATTGTGTATGGCTTGTCGGGGATTGTGTTGAGTGGCGTGCTGACCTTGATTTCAACGCTGCTGCAAGGTTTTCCGTTGCTGAGCCTGTTGATCCTGATCGCCGGCCGGCTGCTGCTGGGTATCGCCCAAGGCTTGATCGGCGTCGGCACCATTAGCTGGTGCATGGGCCAGGTCGGCGCCGAGCACACGGCGCGTTCGATTTCCTGGAACGGTATTGCCTCCTACGGCGCCATCGCTATCGGTGCGCCACTGGGGGTGGTGATGGTCGCCGAGTACGGGTTTGAAAGCCTCGGGATTGTCCTGTCGGTGCTGGCCTTGGGGGCGCTGTTGCTGATCCGTAATAAGCCGTCGGTGCCGGTGATTCGCGGTGAACGACTGCCGTTCTGGGCCGTGTTCGGGCGCATTGCTCCGTTCGGCGCGAGCCTGAGCCTGGCGTCCATCGGCTACGGCACCCTGACCACGTTTATTACCCTGTATTACCTCAATCGCGGCTGGACCGGCGCGGCGTATTGCCTGACGGTGTTCGGGGTGTGTTTCATTCTGTCGCGGCTGCTGTTTATCTCCGCCATCAGCCGTTTCGGCGGGTTCACTTCGGCGATTGCCTGCATGACCATCGAGACGGTTGGGCTGGTGTTGCTGTGGCTGGCGCCGTCCACCGGTTACGCGTTGATTGGCGCCGGGCTGACCGGGTTCGGCTTGTCGCTGGTGTATCCGGCGCTGGGGGTTGAAGCGATCAAGCAAGTGCCCAACTCCAGTCGAGGCGCGGGGTTGAGTGCTTATGCCGTGTTTTTTGACTTGGCGCTGGCGATTGCCGGGCCGCTGATGGGCGCGGTGGCGTTGAACCTGGGGTATTCGTGGATTTTCTTTAGCGCGGCGTTGTTGTCGGTGACCGGGCTGGGGTTGACCCTGTTACTGAAACGCCGCGCCTTGGCGTGATGCAATGACCCCGTAGGAGCTGCCGAAGGCTGCGATCTGTTGATCTTGAAAGATAAAGTCAAAAGATCGCAGCCTTCGGCAGCTCCTACAGGGGGGGCCATCGTTTTTATTGATCTGCGGTTTGCATCCCGGCCCGACTCGGTTTGCTCAGGGCGTGGGAGAAGAAACGCCCGGCCTCGGAGATCAGGTTGCGGTGAATGTCTTCGCGATCAACGCCGTCGGCATCGGTGCACAGCGCCGGCATGGCGATGATCTGCTCGTCATTGCACGGCGCCATGAACACGAAGTGCCCTGCCCCGGCCAATAATTTGAAATCCGGGGCGATCGGCAGTTTGCGCGCCAGCGCAGCGGCGTTTTTGTCGAAAGCCACCAGTTTGTCGCCGTCGCCGCTGTAGAGCAGCACCGGCACATGCACGTCCGCCAGGGTATGGCGGCCAAACTTCAGGCTCAGCGGCGCCATCAGCAACAAGGCATGCACGCGCGGATCGGCCACCGGCACCAAATCCTCACGGTCAACAATCAACTCGCCCTTGGTGTTACAGGCATCGCGGTCATCCGGGCGTTCCTGGCAATAGCGCCGCAGACGATCCAGGTCTGGCGTGGCGCCGGACAGGATCAACGCAGTTTCGCCACCGGCCGAATAGCCAATCACACCCACCTGGTCGGCATCGACAAAAGGCGCCAGCATCGAGTCGCCCAGTGTGGCAGTAATCGCCTCGGAGATTTGCAACGGCCGCCCGTACAGGTTACTCAATGTACCGAGACGGCTGTGATCCTTGGAGTTGTCACCGGGGTGGATCACTGCGACCACCACAAAGCCTTTACGGGCCAGGGACGTGGCGAGGTCGTGCAACGCCAGCGGAGTGCCGACGTTGCCATGGGACAACATCAACATCGGGAAGCGCCCGATCGCGACTTTAGTGTCTTCACCGGCCTCGACGGTGTAACCCTCGAGTTTGCTGGTGTGCTCCTGGTCGCTGGACGGGTAAAAAGCGATGGCGCGCATCGGCTGCAGATCCAGAGGATCGAGGAACGTCATCTCGTGATAGCCAACGCTCGAATAGAGATTCGGCGCAGGCCTGGCTTGCACCGTATTCAGGCTGCTGAGCACGCAAATCATTAACGTTGCACAGAGACGGACCATGGGATGCCCCACCTTTGTTACTAGACTGAAAAGCCCGTAGCACTCCGTTTTAGCGGAGAGCGCGGCCTTGTGCCAGTGTTAGCGGCCACCAAGGTCGTTGCAGAACGGGGACGTTAAACCCTCGACTGCATAACCTGGGCCACAACATAAAAAATCGTCAAAAACAAAAAAACTCTGTAACTGACCATTACCTGATCAGAATACAGAGTTTTTCGGGTATTGCCTGAGCTGTTTAGAATACTTTACGCAAGCCTTACGATCGGCTTATGCCGCAGCGAACAATTGTTCGCTGATTTGCGTGTGCGCATCGCTCATGGCTTTGGTGGGCACTTCGTCACCGTAGGCCAGGCCATGGGCGCGAACGAACTCAATATCAGTAATGCCCAGGAAACCAAACAGCACTTTCAAGTAGTCTTCATGCGCAACGCCAGTCGCCTGACCCACATGCAAACCGCCTGATGTCGAAACGATCACCACTTTCTTGCCACCGCACAGGCCTTCAGGGCCGGCTTCGGTGTAACGAAAGGTCTGACCGGCAACGGCGATGCGGTCGATCCAGGCCTTGAGTTGGGTCGGGATGGTGAAGTTGTACATCGGCGCGGCGATGACGACGGCGTCAGCGGCGAGGAATTCGGCCAGGGTCGAAGCGCTCAGTTCGGCTTCGTGCTGTTGCGCGGCGTTGCGCAGTTCAGCGGTGGTGCCGGCAGCGACCAGGGTCGTGGAAGAGAAATGGCTGATGGCGTCGGCGGCCAGGTCACGGTAAGTCACGACAGCCGAAGCGTCGGCGGCTTGCCAGGCTTTGACCACTTCGCCGCTCAACAGACGGGAAGCCGAGTTGTCACCCAAAATGCTCGAATCGATATGCAACAGTTTCATAAGTGATCTCCAGGTGAGGATCGCCACCGGGCGATCTGATGGAGGTGATCCTACAGATGAATCTAATAGCTGATTAGCCCGCAACAATGCGATAGTTCGTCCCACTGATAGAACAGTCGAGCCTCAAACCCATGCAAGACCTTAATGACCTCTACTATTTCGCCAAAGTGGTCGAAGCCGGTGGCTTCGCGGCGGCCGGGCGTTTGCTCGGGATTCCCAAGTCGCGCCTGTCACGGCGCATCGCCGAGCTGAAGGAACGCCTGGGTGCGCGTCTGTTGCAGCGCACCACCCGCCAACTCAAGTTGACCGCCGTGGGCGAGCGCTACTTGCGCCATTGCCAGGCCATGCTGCTGGAAGCGGAGATGGCCGACGAGGCGGTGGCCAGCATGTCCAGCGAACCCCGGGGACGGCTGCGAGTGTCCTGCCCGGTGGGGCTGGCCCATGAAATCCTCGCAGGGGTCATCAGCACGTTTCTGGAGAAATACCCGCAGGTTCAACTGGAAGTCATGCTGGTCAATCGCCGGGTGGACCTGGTCACCGAAGGCGTTGATGTGGCCTTGCGCGTTCGCGAATTGGGGGATGAAGATCCGTTGCTGGTGACGCGCCGGTTACGTCAGGCGCAAACACTCATGGTCGCCAGCCCGGCGTTCTTGCATGGGCGGGAGATCAAACACCCGGAAGACCTCAAGGGCCTGCCGGTACTCGGCGCGCTGGAAGCCGATCGCATGGTGCATATCCGCATGCTCGATCAGCAAGGCAAAAGCTGCGACCTGGCGCTGGAGGCGCGGCTGGGCATCGACGACTTTATCGTGCGCCGGGCCTGTGCCCTTGCCGGCCAGGGCTTCACCATTCTGCCGATGATGTACTGCGAACCGGAGTTGGCCGACGGCTCGCTGATCCAGTTGCTGCCCGACTGGTCCCTGCCTGGCGGCTGGCTGCAAGCGGTCTACCCTCATCGACGCGGGGTGATGCCGGCCGTGCGTGCCTGGCTCGACCATTTGATCGAATCATTCAATGCCTGTGGGGACCGTTTGATATGAAGGCTGGACGTATGAGCGAAGAGGATGTCGCACAATTTTGCCTGGCACTGCCCGGTGCGCGAGAGGACTACAAATGGGGCGGCGTGCGGGTGTTTTCGATTGCCGGCAACAAGATGTTCGCGTTGCAGAACCTGCGGGGCGAGTCCCTGGCGTTCAAGGTCGACAAGGATCTGTTTCTCGGTCATTGCGACCGCCCGGGCATTCACCCGGCGCCGTACCTGGCGCGAGCGCAATGGATCATCATGGCGACGCCCTACCCGCTGGGCGCCGAAGAACTGCAAGGCTTGCTGCAACGCTCCCACCAACTGGTGGTGAGCAAGTTGCCCAAGCGCACTCAGGTCGGGCTGTTGCTTTAGAAAAAAGCGAGCAAGTGCGCGCCGAGGAACAACTGGTCGATCCAGAACACCTGATGCAGCAGCACAATCAACCAGAACACCAGTTGAAACGAGACTTTGCGGGTCTTGTGCCGGAACACCTGTTGAGCCAACAAGGCGCCCGGCCAGCCACCGGCAAGTTCCACGGCGTGCAGGACGTTTTCCGGGGTGCGCCAAGTGTCGGCGCGGGCCTTACGCTTGTCGCCCCAATAAAGGAAGAACGCCAACACGCTGACCACGCCATAGGCCGCCAAGGGAATGACTGACACCGCCCGCAGCCACAATGACAGCGAACCATACAGCGGCAACGCGCACAGCACGGCGAACACCAGCAATTTCAAGCGTGGATGCTGGACCTCGCCCCCGGAACGGCGTCCGGGGTTGTTCCGTGCGCTGGAATCACTCATGGCTTGGCGGCAGCCCAATCAACCCAACCGAACTGCCAGGTCGCCAGAATCAGCAAACCGAACGCTATGCGATACCAGGCGAACGCGGCATAGCTGTGGCTGGCAATGAACTTGAGCAATGCCTTGACCGCGATCATCGCGAAGATAAACGCGGTGATGAAACCGACGGCGAACACCGGGAAGTCGGCCGGCACGAACAGGTGGCGGTACTTGAAGCCCGAATACACCGCCGCCGCGACCATGGTCGGCATCGCCAGGAAGAACGAAAACTCGGTCGCGGTCTTGCGCGACAGCCCGAACAGCAGGCCGCCAATGATGGTCGAGCCGGAACGCGAGGTCCCCGGGATCATGGCCAGGCACTGGGCGAAACCGACTTTCAGCGCATCCTGCCAAGTAATTTCGTCGACAGTTTCGGCATGCACTGCATGCTGGCGCTTCTCGGCCCACAACATGATGATCCCGCCGACGACCAACGCCGTTGCAACCGTAATCGGGTTGAACAGGTAGTGGTGAATCAGGTCGGAGAAAATCACCCCCAGTACCACGGCCGGCATGAACGCGATCAGCAGGTTGGCGGTGAAACGACGGGCACTCGGTTGGGTTTTAAGGCCGGTCACGACGTCGAGGATTTTGCGACGGAACTCCCAGACCACCGCCAGAATCGCACCCAACTGAATAATGATGTTGAAAGCGATGGCCCGCTCGCCATCGAAGTTCAGCAAGTCCGCGACGATAATCTGGTGTCCGGTACTGGAAATGGGCAAAAACTCCGTCAGCCCTTCTACAACTCCAAGAATCAGTGCCTGAAAGGCCGTCCAAAGATCCATCAATCCCCCAAAGGCGATGCGTAAAGGCATGCCCGGTAATATTTTTTAAAACGTCCACTGCGCTGAGCGTAGCTGAAGTTGCGGGCGCACAGGATCTCTACGAAACCGTAAAAATTCCGTGAAAAATCAACTTGGATTCAGGTTTTTCCGTGCGAGGCCGAAATCCTATCAGAGATGCCTGATTAACGCCGCTGCGTAATTGGACTTGCGTCGCATAGTCCCGACCGCAAAAGCGTGGTTGGATGCTGGCGGTCGTTTATGACAAGAATAAGAACCTGGAGTAACAGCGTTATGAACAGCTTGCGCAGTGTGTCGATCAGCCGACGCTTGTGGCTCATCTTGATCGTGGCCATCGTGATGTTATTGACGTTGGGCATGCTGATGCTCAAACAGATTCACGACGACCTCTACCACGCCAAGGTGCAGAAAACCCAGCATGTGGTGCAGACCGCCAGTGGCGTCCTGAATTACTACCACGACCTGGAAACCGCCGGCACCCTCACCCGCGAGGCCGCGCAGAAACAAGCGCTGACCGTGGTTCGAGGCCTGCGCTATGACCAGAACGATTACTTCTGGATCAACGACCTGACGCCGGTGATGATCATGCACCCGGCCAACCCGAAACTCGAAGGCCAGAACCTCTCGGCGATCCGCGACCCGGATGGTTTTGCGCTGTTCAATGAAATGGTCGCCATCGCCAAGTCCAAGGGCGCCGGCATGGTCGATTACCGCTGGCCGAAACCGGGCGCCAGTGCGCCGGTGGAAAAAACCTCCTACGTCAAACTGTTCGAGCCTTGGGGCTGGGTGATCGGTTCGGGCGTGTACATCGATGACATGCAGGCCGAGTTCTACGGCCAGGTCTGGCAAGCGTCGTTTATCGGCGTGGCCATTGCGCTGATCATGGCGTTGCTGGTGATCATGATTGCCCGCAGCATCGTGCGCCCGTTGCAGGAAACCGTGAACGCCATGGCCAACATCGCCAGCGGCGAAAGCGACCTGACCCGCAGCCTCGATACCCACGGTCAGGACGAAGTCACCCAACTGGCGCGGCATTTCAATGCCTTTACCGCCAAGCTGCGCCTGGTAATCAGCCAGTTGCAGGTGTCTGCCAGCGCGCTCGGCCAGTCGTCCAGCGATCTGGGTAACGACGCGGTGCAGGCCCAGCAACGCAGTCAACAGCAGTCCCAGCAAATGGAGCTGGTGGCGACCGCGATCAATGAAGTGACCTACGGCGTGCAAGATGTGGCCAAGAACGCCGAGCACGCAGCCAGCGAAATGCGCGACGCCGAATCCCAGGCGCAACAGGGCCAGGTCAACATCGATGGCAGCTTGCAGCAAATCGATAAACTCTCGAGCACCATTGATCAAGCGGTCGAAGTGATTCGCACCCTGGCCGCCGAAAGCACCCAGATCGGCAGCGTGCTGGAGGTGATCCGTTCGATTGCCGAGCAAACCAACCTGCTGGCCCTCAACGCAGCCATTGAAGCGGCCCGGGCTGGCGAACAAGGTCGCGGGTTTGCGGTGGTGGCCGATGAGGTGCGCCTGCTGGCCCAGCGCACCCAGAAGTCCACGGCAGAGATCCAGTCGATGATCGAACGCCTGCAAACCCACTCCGAAGCAGCGGTCAAGGTGATCAGCGACAGCAGCCGCGCCTCGCAACTGACCATTGAACAAGCCGGGCTGGCCGGTGCGAGCCTGAGCGCTATCGGCCAGGCCCTGCGCAACCTCAACGGCCTGAATGCGTCGATTGCCAGTGCCACGCTGCAACAGGCCCATGTGGTGGAAGACATCAACCAGAACGTGACGCAAGCGGCCGGTTTGTCCCACAGCACGGCGCTGGCGGCCGAGCAATCGAGCCTGGCCAGTGTTCACCTGAGGGAATTGAGTGAGCAGTTGAATGGGCTTCTAAAGCAGTTTCGCGTTTAGTCTTAAAAGATCGCAGCCTTCGGCAGCTCCTACAGAGATCGGCGCCGGAGGCTGCGATCTTTAGATCTTCCCGCTACAATCCGCCCCCTCTTCGATTTCCCCCAAGGAACCTCCATGTCCGGGCTTGAACTGTTTGCGGCCGCCCTCGGCGTGATCGCCGTCTGGTTGACGGTCAAACAGAACCCGTGGTGCTGGCCGATCGGCCTGGTCATGGTGCTGCTCTACAGTTGGATCTTCTTCGAAGTGAAACTGTATTCGGACATGTTGCTGCAAGTGATCTACGCCGCGTTGCAGCTCTATGGCTGGTGGCAATGGACGCGCGCAGGCGATACCCAGAACGGTCGCAAGGTCACGGAACTGGATGCCCGCTCGATAGGGCTCGGGCTGGCCGTGGGGGCCGTTGGTAGCCTGCTGCTGGGCGCGGCCATGGCGCACTGGACCGATGCCGCCCAACCCTGGCTCGACGCAGCGCTGACCGGTTTCAGCCTGGTCGCGCAGTTATGGATGGCGCAGAAACGCGTGCAATGCTGGCCACTGTGGATCTTCCTTGATGTGATTTTTGTCGGGTTGTTCATTTACAAGGGGCTGTACCTGACCGCGACCCTTTACGGCTTGTTTACCGTGATCGCAGCACAAGGCTGGCGTGAATGGCGCGCCGATCCGGCGTTGCGCGCATGAAAGTGCTGGTGCTCACCGGGCCCGAATCCAGTGGCAAGAGCTGGCTCGCCGCCGAGCTGAAAACGCAGTTCGGTGGTGTGCTGGTCGATGAGTACGTCCGCTGGTTCATCGAGCAAAATCCCCGGGACACCTGCCTGGCGGACATTCCGCAGATCGCCCGTGGCCAACTGCAATGGGAGGATGAGGCCCGGGCCAAGCAGCCGCGCTTGCTGATTCTCGACACGCATTTGCTGAGCAACATTCTCTGGAGCCAAACCCTGTTCGGCGACTGCCCGGCCTGGATCGAACACGCGTTGCTGGCCCGCCAATACGATTTGCACCTGCTGTTATCGCCCGAACTTGTCGACTGGACGGACGACGGTCAACGTTGCCAGCCATCCCTGGATGAACGCCGGGCATTTTTCAATGCCACGCAGGCGTGGCTGGAACAACATCGACAACCATTTAAAGTGCTGCAAGGGGACTGGGCGCAACGCCGGGTTCAAGCGCTGCACGCCGTCAATCTGCTGCTCGCCTCCTGACCTGCCCTTTGGGGCGAAAGCCCCAGGGTTTTCCCCTGTTTTGGGGGCAAAGTGTCCATTTCTGAAACACCCCTCCTCTGAAAAAGCCCCGTCTCAAAGCGTTTCATCATCTTGTCACGTCACTTGTTAAGTGGCTGATACACCCTTGTGCAAACCCTTGTTTTAGAGCTTTCGGTCCGCTGTAGACGAATGTGGCCGAGGGGCCGTGTCTCAGCGATGAAACAGTTCGAACATCGTCCTCTCGCACCGTTGCGCTAACTATCTGAAATACAACAACAATCAAAAAGCGGCACAGCTTTCGCTCTCTCCTTCACAACGCTGACAAGGGCCAGCCCACCACAAGAAGGAATTGCCGCCGTGGGGACTTTCAATAAAGGCTTAACTCGCCTCCTGCTGATCGGATGTGCCGCCAGTTCGGTACTCAGTCTCGACGTCCAGGCGGACGGCAACGGCGTCATCGTGCTTCAGCGGGATGTGCAACCGATTGCCATCGGCCGTAACGGCGGTAAAGACCCGTACCCGACGACCGTCAACGCCAACCCTTCGGCACGCATCGTCCAAACCACCAATAACACCGAATTGAGCGACGGCGAATTCGCCAGCATCGCCAGTGGCTCCTCGATCAGCAACAACATCAATCAGCCAGGCAGCGGCGTTCCCGGCCTGAACGTGGTCACCAACCCCAACGGTTTGCCAGGCATGAGTGCCGGCCACGGCGGCGGCAGCGGCGGCGCGATCTCGGGAACCATCAACCGCTCCCTGAGCACCGGCCTCGCCCCCCTGACCCGTATGGCTGGAGGCCAATGACATGAATCGCACCTTGATCTTCCTCGCCTTGCTCGCCAGTGCAAGTGCCATGGCCGATTCCAGCGTACCCGTGATCAACAACGCCAATCTCCAGGATTCCGGCTCGCAGTACAAAGGCAACTTCAACGTTAACCAGGCTGCCGGCGACCAAACGCAACAGACCAACACCCGCGCCATCGCCATCGGCACCAATGCCTCGGCGACTACCAGCGTCATCCAGAAAATCAACACCCCCGCCAATCCGTCGATGAACGCGACGGCCACCATCGGCGGCACCTCTTTCAGCAATGGCAACGGTGTACTGGGCGTCAACCAGAGCGCCGGGGCCAACAACCAGATGGCCAACGCCATGCGCGTCAGCATCAGTGCTAACCCGCAGAGCGTCGACGATAGCGCCCTTTCTCAACAGAACGTGGCGTTGCTACCAAGCTCAGGAGCAACTGGCACTTCAAATGGCAGTCGCCAGGTCGTTACCAGCGACCAGGCCTTCACCGGCAGCCGGGGAGTGATTCAGGTGAACCAGAGTGCCGGGGTGGGGAACCGAATGGCTAACACCCTGAGCATCCGGGTCGCTGACTGACCCAAACCGCAGTGCGATTAGAAAGTACCAACACTTAACCAACTAATAAGCACGGAGAAACACCATGAAACCTACAATGGCTCTCAAACCACTGGTTTTCGCTCTGGCAGCAGTGATGTCCATCGCCGCGCAAGCAGGCGGTAATGATAATAACGGGCACGGCAACGGCCATGGCAACAACCATGACCCTAAAGGTCCGACCCTTGAACAAATTCTGCAAATCACGGCAGGCGCTGGGGCCGCCGTGCTGGACGTGCAGAACAGCGAAGGCAATATGGTCGGCAATCAGGGCACTAAAAACGATGCCCATGTCGATAACTCGGCTAACGGCAGCAACGGCAACCTGGGGATGAACAACGCCGGCGGCGACGGCAACCAACAAGACAACGCTGCTGCACTGGCCACTGCTGACGAAAGCTTCATCTTCGGCACCGCAGTGTCCGCCTCCAGCGCCACTCAGTACAACACCGACAACAGTGTTGCCAACTACTCGAGCACTGCTTCGGCCAGCCTCAACAACGTTGGTAACGGCGGTTCCGGCAACATCGGTGTGAACAACGCCGCCGGCGACTTCAACCAACAGAAAAACAACCTGGCAATCGCAGTATCGGGCGGCCGTGTGGCTCAAGCCGCTGCTTCAGCCAACCAAAGCTCCACTGGCCTGACTGTCTCCAACTACGGCACCCAGACCTACAAAAAAGACGAGCTTAAAGGCACCTTCAATGCGGCTGGTGTATTTGTAGCCGCAGGTACTGCAACTACTAAAGATGACGACCATGGTCACGGCGGTAGCGGCGGCGGTTATGGCAACAACGACAAAGGTCATGGCGGTAACGGCGGTGGCAAAGACACCAAGTCTGACTTCGTAGCAGTAGGCGTATTCGGTCTGGCTGGCGTGACCACTCAACAAGTGCTGACTCCAGATGGCTGGAAAAACCCTGTAACCAACAGTGCTAACATCAGTAACGTTGGCAACAACTTCTCCGGCAACTCTGGCTTCAACAACGCTGCCGGCGTTGGCAACCAACAAAGCAACTCGCTGTCCATCGCTGCTGGCTGCAAAGCCTGCATGTAATCGCGATCGAAACGAAAGCCCCGAAAACGGGGCTTTTCCACAGTCCGCACAGGCGTATCGATCATGCGTAAGACTGCCCTTCTCGCCCTCCTCTGCTTCTCTGGCCTGACCCAGGCCGCACAGATGCCGATTGCCGCCCTGCCTGGCGGCGTCCTCGTCTACAAGCATGTACAGAGCGTGCGTGAGCGCAAGTTCAGCGACATCGTCGAACAAAAAACCGATTTCAGCTGCGGCGCCGCCGCACTGGCCACGGTACTGCGCCAGGCCTATTGGCTCGACGTCGATGAGGAGCACATCATCAAAGGCATGCTGGTCAACGCTGACCAGAACCTTGTTCGTACTCAAGGTTTCTCCATGCTGGACATGAAGCGCTACGTTGAAAGCATCGGCATGCGTGCCCGGGGCTACAAGATTCCACCGGATAAGCTCAACGACGTCACCATTCCGGTGGTGGTACTGATGGAAATTCGCGGCTACAAGCATTTCGTGGTGCTGCAGCGTGCCGACAAGAACTTCGTCTACATAGGCGACCCGGTTCTGGGTCACAAACGCTACTCCCACGATGACTTTGTCAAAGGTTGGAACGGCATCGTCTTCGCCATCGTCGGCCCCGGTTACGATAAAGCCAATGCTTTGCGTGATCCGCCACAGCCGCTGTCAGCGAAGAACAAGCTGGATAACTTCAACCCGGTCAAAGATGCTGAATTGATGGACTTCGGTTTCATACAGAGCGACTTCTTTTAATCGCCAAATGATGATTTTGGGGCTGGATGCTCCGGGAGCAGCAGATGAAAACCTCATACTGGTTGGCCGCCGCCTGCCTGGCAGCAAGCGCGTCTGGTTATGCCAATGCAGGATTCAAACCCATCGAAATCAACGACAACGAACTTTCCCAGTTACGCGGTCGTTACGTCATGCCGGGGCGGATCATCAGCTTCGGCATTGTCATGAGCAGTACCTGGCGCAACGCCAGTGGGGATCTGATCGGAGCATCGACCTCCATGCAGATCCAGGCAGCAACCGTAAAACCCGAATTCTATGTATCAACCATCAAGGAAACCGGTAACGGCACGACGCCAACGCTGGGCACCGGCAATGTGATTGGTGGTGCAGGCTTGAGCAGCACCCAAGGCATCACCCAGAGCGTACGCGCCGCAGGCGACAGCAATACCGCCTACAACGACGTCGCGATCAACGTCAAAGAAGCCAACCAGGCACCCGCCCTGGTGCCGGGCCAGGGCCAGGCGCTCATGAGCGGCCAGACCATCACCGGTAGCAATGCCGCTGGCAGCGTTGCCGTGTCCGCCAGCGGTGGCGGTGTACAAATGGCCATCCAGGCCAGCGGTAATCAAGGCAACTCTCTTCAACAAGTCGCTCAAGGTGGCTTGCTGCAGAACACACGGCTTCTGGGCAGCAGCAACATGGTCAACAACATGACTCAACTCAACGTTGTGCTCAATAACAATGGCCCGAGCGCTGGCGCACTGGACTGCAACCTGACTCAACTTAAAGGACTACGCACTTTGGGATATTGAACTACGCTGAGTCTCGATCATTGGGCTTAAAGGGACGGCTTATTTCATGTATCGATCAGTATCACTGCGAGCGGTTGTTTGTTTGAGCACTCTCTTTCCGGCGGCGATGCTGCAAGCAGCGCCCGATGCGGATGTGGAGACCCTGAAACAGGAACTTCTGGATTTAAAGCAACGATACGAAGTACAACAAAAGGCTCTGGCGGTCCTCGAGCAACGGGTCCGCCAGGTAGAAGATCAACCGGCAACGCCACAGCCTAAACGCTTGGCCAAGTCGCCATCTGATATGAAAGGCAATCCCAAGGTCGCCACAGGGACTGGCGCCGCAGCAGCATCGGGAGGCGCCGCCGGGGGCAGTGGCGCTTCCTACGGGCAATCTCTGGCAGACGATTCGCAACCGGCGCAGAGTGTGTCCAACCTGTATGACGAAGCCAGTGGATTCTTCGGCGGCGGCAAGTTCAGCTTTGAAACCGGCATTACGTATGCCCGCTATGACACCCGCCAGCTGATTCTCAACGGCTTCCTCGCACTGGACTCGATCTTTCTGGGCAACATCAACCTGGACCGCATCAAGGCCGACACCTGGACCCTGGACCTTACCGGCCGCTACAACTTCAACAACCGCTGGCAGTTCGACATAAACGCCCCCGTGATTTACCGCGAGTCGACCTACCAGTCCGGCGGTGCCAACAACGGCGCTGCGGGTGTGACCAGCGAAGAAACCGTCACCAAGGACCCAACCCTGGGCGACGTCAACTTCGGGGTGGCCTACAAGTTCCTCGACGAATCGGTCAACACACCGGACGCCGTGGTCACGTTGCGGGTCAAGGCGCCTACCGGCAAGGACCCGTTCGGGATCAAGCTGCGTCAATCGCCGGGCAACACCAACCTGTTCGTGCCTGATGACCTGCCGACCGGTAACGGCGTCTGGTCCATCACCCCGGGCATTTCGCTGGTTAAAACCTTCGACCCGGCGGTACTGTTCGGCACGCTCTCCTACACCCACAACTTCGAAGAATCGTTCGGCGACATCAGTTCCACGGTCAACCAGAAAACCCCGGGCAAGGTACAGATTGGCGACAGCTTCCAGATCGGTGCAGGCGTAGCGTTCGCCTTGAACGAGAAGATGAGTATGTCGTTCTCGGTATCTGACCTGGTGCAACGCAAAAGTAAACTCAAACAGGACGGCGGCGACTGGCAATCGGTGGTGTCCAGCGATGCCAACGCCGGTTACTTCAACGTCGGCATGACCATCGCGGCCACCGACAACCTGACCATCGTTCCCAACTTGTCCATCGGCATGACGGACGATGCCCCGGACTTCCAGTTCAGCCTGAAATTCCCGTACTACTTCTGATCTGCAATAACAAAGCCCCGCTGCGACTTGTATCGCAGCGGGGCTTTTGTTTGAACTTGCGTTTATCGGATCTGATGTTTGTGCAACAACCGGTAGAACGTCGGCCGCGAGACGCCTAACACTCTGGCGGCAACACTCAAGTTGTCACTGTGACGATTCAGCACGTCGCACAACGCTTGGCGTTCGGCACGGGTTTTGTAGTCTTCGAGGGTGCCCATGGGCGCGGCGATGGTTTGCTGGCTGATCAGCCCCAAGTCCCGGGCCTCGATCTGCCGGCCCTCCGCCAACACCAGGCCGCGACGTACGCGGTTGGCCAACTCGCGAACGTTGCCCGGCCAATCGTGCTTGCCCATGGCGATGAGCGCGTCTTCGCTGAAACTGCGCGGGCGCCGACCGGTTTCGTGACTGTAGAAATGGGAAAAGTGGTTGGCCAGCATCGACAAATCGCCGTGGCGTTCACGCAATGGCGCGGTGACCACTTGCAGGACGTTGAGGCGGTAGTACAAGTCTTCGCGAAAGCGTTTCTTCTCAATGGCGGCCTCAAGGTCGACGTGGGTCGCCGCCAATACCCGCACATCCACCGGAATCGGCTGACTGCCACCGACCCGCTCAATGTGTTTTTCCTGGAGGAAGCGCAACAGATTGGCCTGCAATTCCAGGGGCAGGTCGCCGATTTCGTCGAGAAACAACGTGCCGCCGTTCGCCGCTTCAATCCGCCCGACCTTGCGTTGATGAGCGCCGGTAAACGCGCCTTTTTCGTGGCCAAACAGCTCGGACTGGATCAAGTGTTCGGGAATCGCGCCGCAGTTGATCGCCACAAACGGCTTGCTGTGACGCTGGGATTGCCGGTGCAGGGTGCGGGCGACCAGTTCTTTGCCGGTGCCGCTTTCGCCACGGATCAATACCGGCGACTCGGTCGGTGCCAGTTTGCTCAGCAGTTTGCGCAGTTCGCGGATCGGCTTGCTGTCACCCAGCAGTTCGTGCTCCGGCTGATCAATGTGAATGGTGCCCTGCCCGCGCAGCCGCGCCATGCCGAAGGCCCGGCCCAACGTCACCTGGACTCGGGAAACATCGAACGGCAAGGTATGGAAGTCGAAAAACCATTCGCAGACAAAGTCCCCGACGTTTTGCAGTCGCAGGACTTCCTGGTTGAGCACGGCGATCCATTCGGTACCACTGCGGCTGATCAGCTCTTTGACCGCTTCCGGGCGTTCCAGGTGAAACGGCTGCAAACGCAACAAACCAACGTCGCACGTTCGATCGGCGGCGTTTTCCAGCGTGCAGCTGTCGACATCCCAACCCACAGAACGCAAACCCGGCAAGAGACGATGGCAATCGTCGCAAGGATCGACCACTAACAGACGTCGTAAGGCAGGCGCTTCGATCATGACTGTTCCTTGGCGCCAAATTTTAGGAAATATTATTAAAAACAGTCATTTGGCGGACCTGGCTGTAACATTAGCAAGAATTTGACAGGGCCTTGTATCGTTTGACTATAGGACTGTTAACTAATTAGTTATAAGAAGACACTTTGTTAGTTACCTAACGAGTCGAACCTTTCAGCCAGCTTTCAAAAACTGTCTGAACACTGAGTATATGAAAGAAAGTCGAATTTTCTTTGAATTGTGTGTGACCTAACCCCCTATTGAGGACATCAGTACAAGTAACCAGCCGAACGGTAAGCCCAACCGACGGCACATCACTTGATTGGGCATACAGAGAGAAGACCCCATGACCGCCCCGCTCCGTATCAACGAAGCTCTTTTGATTGCCGACCGCGCGTTCAAGCCATTTCAATGCGTGGCCTGGGCCCCACAAGACGGCAATGGCGAACTCAGCCTGAGCGTCATCGACCGCACCAACACCTGCATCGGTCGCACCCAGATCCCGAGCAGCGCCTATTCCGATCCGGCGCAACTTGAACATCTTCTGGAACAGGCCCGTGCGGCGCTGAGCGAAGATGGTTACACACTTCAGTCGTGGTCCATGCCGCATTAAAAGTTGTGGCGTAGTCAGATCAAAAGATCGCAGCCTTTGGCAGCTCCTGCGGGGAAATATATATCCCATGTAAGGAGCGTCGAAGGCTGCGATTTTTTGCTTTATTAAGCCGGCCACGCATTCATTTACATGGCAGGCTCTCCAATGGTTCAAAAAGACACTGTTCTGGCACAAAGCGACTCTCCACCTGTAACTTATGACAGTTGTGTAACTACCCATACAGGGATTGAATGTTTCGCACATGCAGTCACCCCCCGGTTTTCGGGTTGAGGTCGACTGGCAAGGAGATGCGTGCATGCCAACCCAGACCGCTTTTGCCTACCCTGCAGCACATAACGCAGCCGGGCATCTTGATAAGGATTTCGCCGCCGCCGGCAAAACCCAGGTGTATTTCGCCGGCAGTTTCTCAAGCATGGCCAACGGCATTGCCATCGATGCCGAAGGCCGCTTGCTGGTCGCGGCCAAGGTCGGCACCCACGGCGGCAGCCGGTTTGGCCTGGCGCGCCTGCTAGCCGATGGTTCGGCGGACTTTTCCTTCGGCAATCAGGGCAGCCTGATCGGCCAGTTCGCGCTGGGTTTCGAGGCCATGGCCAGCAAGGTTCACGTCCTGCCCTGCGGTTCCATTCTGTTGGCCGGCCTGCACTACGAAAACGCTCACCGCACCTTGCCGGCCCTGGCGCTGTTCGACCCCCACGGCCACCCGGTTCGCGACTTCGGCGACAATGGCCGGCAGGTGGTGCGCCTACCCGGCGATCTGTCCCAAGGCCTGCGCGACGACTGGCTGCCTCCGGGCGTGCCGGGCGCCGAAGCCTGCGATATCTGCGTGCAGGAGGACGGTCGAATCCTGCTGCTGGCCAATCATCATTTCGAATTGGCCGATCACGTCGGCCTGCTGATCCGCCTGAACAAAAACGGCACCCTCGACAACGACTTCAATGGCCGAGGGTTTGTGTTGGTCAGGCATTTGCTGATGAACACCTGGCTCAGCACGCTGATGCTGCAACCGGATGGACGAATCCTGACGGGAGGCTCGATCAACTTCCCCGAGGAAGGTCTGCTGGCGCGCTATCACACCGATGGCCGACTGGACGACAGCTTTGCCGTGGATGGCTTTATGACGTTCAAGGCGCAGGGACGCAGCGCCCAGGTCAGCCAAATCGTCCAGCAGGAGAATGGCGACTTGCACTGCTTCGGCAGCAGCCGCGACCCGATGCACTGCCTCTCGCTGAAAGTGCACAGCAACGGTCGCCCGGATAATCACTGCAACGGTGGCCAGCCGCAGTGCCTGGAAATCGGCCACAGTGGCTGTCAATGGACCGCCGCCCAGGTTCAGCCGGACGGTAGCGTACTGGCCGTCGGCGCCACTATTGGCGGCATCGAAGCTGATTTCATCCTGGCCAGGTATTCGCCACAGGGTGCTCTGGATCGCCGCTTTGCCAATGGCATCGGCTGGGTGCGCACCCGTTTGGGCCGCAGCCTGGACACCGCGACGTCCCTGGCGGTGCAGGACGACGGCAAAATCGTCGTCGGCGGTTATTCACTGGACGGCAATTACCGGGCGGTGGTGGCGCGGTACCTGAGTTAGCCAGCGAACCTTCCTACACTTGATCTTCACCTCGGCTTACGGCAAGTTGCGCGCTTCTTAATACAAGGAGTAGCCGATGTCCGGTTCAATGGCCCAGGCGTTCGCGCATAACTTTCTCGGGCACTCCCCCCGCTGGTACAAGGCGAGCATCATCGGTTTCCTGATCCTCAACGCCCTGGTGCTGTGGACCGTGGGGCCGGTAGCCGCTGGTTGGTTGCTGGTCCTGGAGTTCATTTTCACCCTGGCCATGGCGCTCAAGTGCTACCCGCTGATGCCCGGTGGCCTGCTGTTGATCGAAGCGCTGTTGCTGAAAATGACCACGGCGCAGGCGCTCTACGATGAGCTGGTGCACAACTTTCCGGTAATCCTGCTGCTGATGTTTATGGTGGCGGGCATCTACTTCATGAAAGACCTGCTGCTGTTTCTGTTCTCACGCCTGCTGCTCGGGGTTCGCTCCAAGGCCTTGCTGGCACTGATGTTCTGTTTTCTGTCGGCCTTTTTGTCGGCGTTTCTCGATGCCCTGACCGTCACGGCGGTGATCATCAGCGCCGCCGTCGGGTTTTACTCGGTGTATCACCGCGTCGCGTCAGGCAATGATCCGCGACAGGACAGCGAGTTTTCTGACGATCAACACCTGCCCAAACTGCACCACGAAGACCTGGACCAGTTCCGCGCCTTTCTGCGCAGCCTGTTGATGCACGGAGCTGTAGGCACCGCGCTGGGCGGCGTGTGTACGCTGGTCGGCGAGCCGCAGAACCTGTTGATCGGTCATGAAATGGGTTGGCATTTTGCCGAGTTCTTCTTGAAGGTCGCCCCGGTGTCACTGCCCGTGCTGGCGGCCGGCCTGGTGACCTGCGTGCTGCTGGAGAAGCTGCGCTGGTTCGGTTACGGCACGCTGCTACCGGACAATGTGCGCGCCGTGCTGGCCAACTATGCCGCCGAAGACAATGCCGAACGCACCTCGCGTCAACGCGCCGCCCTGCTGGTTCAGGGCGCGGCCGCGTTGATCCTGATTGCCGGGCTGGCGTTTCACATCGCCGAAGTCGGGCTGATCGGTTTGATGGTGATTGTGTTGATCACGGCGTTCACCGGCATCACCGACGAACACCGGATCGGCAACGCGTTTAAAGACGCGATGCCGTTCACCGCGCTGCTGGTGGTGTTTTTTGCGGTGGTGGCGGTGATTCACGATCAGCAACTGTTCACCCCGCTGATTCAATGGGTGCTGGCGCTGCCGGCGGATCAACAGCCAGGCATGCTGTTTATTGCCAACGGTCTGTTGTCGGCGATCAGCGATAACGTGTTTGTCGCGACCATTTACATCACCGAAGTGAAACAGGCCTTCATCTCCGGCCACATGAGCCGCGAGCATTTCGAAACCCTGGCGATTGCGATCAACACCGGGACCAACCTGCCAAGCGTCGCGACGCCCAACGGTCAAGCTGCGTTTCTGTTCTTGCTGACCTCGGCGATTGCGCCGCTGATTCGCCTGTCTTACGGGCGGATGGTGTGGATGGCGTTGCCATATACCGTGGTGATGGGATCGCTGGGCTGGTACGCCGTAAGCTTCTGGCTGTAACCCCCACCAACCCGTAGGAGTTGCCGAAGGCTGCGATCTTTTGATCTTGCTTTTAAAGATCAAGGTCAAAAGATCGCAGCCTTCGGCAGCTCCTACGCAAGCGTCAGTGCGATCGTTATCCGCGAGGGAGGATGTATCGCTCGATGGCCTGCGCCGCGCCATCTTCGGTATTAGGCCCGGTGACCACATCAGCCTGGCGCTTCACAGCCTCTTCGGCCTGGCCCATGGCAATCGACAACCCCGCACGATGGAACATCGCCGGGTCATTACCGCCATCACCCAGTGCCGCCGTGTGCTCCAGCGGCACACCGAGATACTCGGCCAGTGTCGCCAGCGCCGCGCCTTTATTGGCTTGCATCGCGGTCACGTCGAGATAAACCGGCTGCGAGCGGGAGACCTGCGCCTGACCTTCCACTTCGGGCAACAACAGCGACTCCAGTTCGATCAACAACTCGGTGTTGTGACTGGTGGCGACGATCTTGTCGATGCGCTCCAGGTACGGCTCGAAACTCTCGACCACCACCGGTGGATAGCCCAGACCGTGCTGTTCACGCGGAACCATCGGCCCGTGCGGGTCCTTGAGCAGCCAGTCGCCGCCACTGAACACCCAGATTTCGATGTCCGATCGGTCGGCAAACAACGCCAGCGCCGTCAAGGCAGCGGTTGCCGGCAAGTAATGCGCGACCAGCACACTGCCGTCCGGGTTGACGATGGTGCCGCCATTGAACGCCGCCGTCGGCAGATCGACGCCCAGGGCTTCGATCTGCTGCAACATGGCTTTGGGCGGGCGGCCAGTGGCCAGGCTGAACAGCACGCCGGCCTCGCGCAAGTCGCGCACTGCGTCGATAGTGCGCTGGCTCAAGCTGTGATCGGGCAGCAGCAAGGTGCCGTCCATGTCGCTGAGCAGAAAACGGATGGGATGTTTCGCGGTGTCACTCATCCGAGGCTGTGCCAGACGCGCCCGTCGCGGGTCAGCAGGTCTTCGGCAGCCTGTGGACCATCTTCACCCGCCGCATAGCTCTGCACGCTCGCGTCCTGCTGCCAGGCGTCGAGGAACGGTTGCACGGCGCGCCAGCCGTTCTCAATGTTGTCGGCGCGCTGGAACAGCGTCTGGTCGCCGGTCAGGCAATCGTAGATCAGGGTTTCGTAGCCGGTGGACGGCTGCATTTCGAAGAAGTCCTTGTAGGCAAACCCCAGCTCGATGTTGGCCATGTTCAACGCCGGCCCCGGCCGCTTGGCCAGCAGGTCGAACCACATACCTTCGTTGGGCTGGATCTGGATACGCAAGTAGGTCGGCTGCAACTCATCGACTTCGGTGTCGCGGAACTGCGCGTACGGCGCCGGTTTGAAGCAGATGACGATCTCGGTGTCGCGCACGCTCATGCGCTTGCCGGTGCGCAGGTAAAACGGCACGCCAACCCAGCGCCAGTTGTCGATCATCACCTTGAGCGCAACGTAGGTTTCGGTAGTGCTGTCGGGCGCGACGTTGTTTTCCTGGCGATAGCCCGTCAGCGGTTTGCCATCGACTTCGCCAGCGGCATATTGCCCGCGCACCGAGTTGGCCCGCGCATCTTCGACCGACCAGGGCCGGATCGCCCCGACCACTTTGGCCTTCTCGCCACGCACCGCATCGGCGCCAAAGGCTGCCGGCGGTTCCATGGCCACCATCGCCAGCAATTGGAACAGGTGATTGGGCACCATGTCCCGCAAGGCGCCGGTGTGTTCGTAAAAACTGCCACGGGTTTCCACGCCGACGGTTTCGGCGGCGGTGATTTGCACGTGGTCGATGTAATGATTGTTCCAGAAGGCTTCGAACAGGCTGTTGGAGAACCGGCTGACCAAAATGTTCTGCACGGTTTCCTTGCCCAGGTAATGGTCGATCCGGTAGATCTGCTTTTCCGACATCACCTTGAGCAAGCAGGCATTCAAGGCTTCGGCGGTTTGCAGGTCGGAACCGAACGGTTTCTCGATCACCACCCTTCTGAAGGCGTCGGGGGTTTCTTCGAGCAAACCGGCGCTGCCGAGACGGCGCACCACTTCGCTGAAGAAACGTGGCGCGGTGGCCAGGTAGAACACCGCATTGCCGGTGCCGCTGTCGGCGATTTTCGCCGCCAGGGCTTGATAAGTGCTGTCGTCCAGAAAATCGCCCTGGACGTAGCTGATGCCTTTGGCGAGCTTGGCCCACAAGACCGGATCAAGCAGCTGATCCCCTTTGCCGACCTTGCTCGCCGCTTCGGTACGAATGAAATCTTCGAGTTTCTGCGCAAAGGCTTCATCGGTAACGGCGTTGTGGTCAACGCCGATGATCCGCAATCCATCATCGAGCAGGCCGTCACGGCTGAGGTTGTACAGCGCCGGCATCAGCAAGCGCTTGACCAGATCACCGTGGGCACCGAACAGGAACAGTGTGGTCGGTGGCGCGGGTTCTGCCTTGGATTTCTTGCGGATCGAATTTGTCATTTTTTCGAGGTCTCCACATGACCGCCGAAGCCGAAGCGCTGGGCTGAGAGAATCTTGTCGCCGAAGGTCCCTTGGCCGCGGGAACGGTAACGCGAGAACAGCGAGTTCGACAGCACCGGCACCGGCACCGATTGCTCCATGGCGGCTTCGATGGTCCAGCGCCCTTCACCGCTGTCCGCGACCGAGCCGGAGTAACCCTCGAGCTTCGGATCGCTGGCCAGGGCATCGGCGGTCAGGTCGAGCAGCCACGACGACACGACACTGCCACGACGCCAGACTTCGGCGATGTCGGCGACATTCAGGTCGAAGCGCTGGTCTTCTGGCAGGTTCTCGCTGGATTTGGTCTTGAGGATGTCGAAGCCTTCGGCGAAGGCCTGCATCATGCCGTACTCGATACCGTTGTGGATCATCTTGACGAAATGGCCAGAGCCCGCAGGACCGGCGTGGATGTAGCCGCGTTCGGCACGGTCGTCGTCGGACTTGCGGTCCTTGGTACGCGGGATGTCGCCCAGGCCTGGGGCCAGGGATTCAAACAGCGGGTCGAGGCGGGTTACGGTTTCGGCGTCGCCACCGATCATCATGCAGTAACCGCGTTCCAGGCCCCAGACGCCGCCGGAGGTGCCGACGTCGATGTAGTGCAGGCCTTTTTCCGACAGGGTCTTGGCCCGGCGAATGTCGTCTTTATAGAAGGTGTTGCCGCCGTCGATGATGGTATCGCCGGCTTCGAGCAGGTTGCTCAGGGTGTCGATGGTCTCTTCGGTCGGTGCGCCGGCCGGCAGCATGACCCAGACCGCACGCGGCTTGGCCAGGCCAGCGACCAGGGCCGACAGGTCGGCAACGCCGGTGGAGCCCTCTTTCGCCAGGTTCTCGACGAAGGCGGTATTGCGGTCGTAAACAACGGTGGTATGCCCGTTGAGCATCAGGCGCCGCGCAATATTACCGCCCATGCGGCCCAGTCCAATAATCCCGAGTTGCATGTGCTGATGCTCCTTACTGCAAATAATGTGTGTCAAAGGTTATAGCCCAACGCGACCAATGTGAGTTAGTCCAGAGCGTTGGGATGAAGTTTCCGGGCATTGTGCCCGATCCAGACTGATAACGTCGGGAATCGTGCTGAAGACACAACGACCATGAAAAATAAAAAAGTTCCCTTCACCGGCAAAAGAAATCAAAATCGGCGCCGATAGTGAGGGTGTCGTCAAACGAACGACGCAATCACAGTTGATGCATGCCATTTGCGAGGTGAGCAATGGACACAATCGTTACCGCACGTCCCCCACAAACGTTGTACGTCACAATCCGTCGTGACGAACTTCGCCAACTGAAAGATGAGCGAGACACCTTGAAGCAACAGGTGGCTCAGCTTCGTCAGTTGTTGCAGCAGGCTCAATTGTCCGGGCAACCGGTTCCCGCACTGAACGCCTGATTCTCTCCTCAGATGTCCTCCTTTGTGGGAGCGGGCTTGCTCGCGAAAGCGGTGTGTCAGGCTAAATTAATATCACCTGATAAGCCGCCTTCGCGAGCAAGCCCGCTCCCGCATGGACGGCGCTCAAACAAAAATCATCGTGACCTCTGCGCCCACATGAAAAGCCATCGCGGCCAGCTCTTCCTGTCGCTTGCCTGAACGAAACTCACAAAGTTTTCACATTCGTCTGGCGATACTCCCGATCCTTGTGGCTGTTCGGTTCTCGGACAGCGGTTTCTTGTGGGTTCGTTTGATGACGCCGGTGACTCCATGACGCCGGTGGGAGTACGTACTTAATGGCATTGCTCAAACGCAGCAAAACGTCTGCGAAAGGTTTCGATTGGGCCGGGTTGATCTGGCTATTTGTATTCTTCTGGTACTTTTCCGGCATCACCCAACTGCTGATCCAGTTGACGGGCACCTCGGGCTTTAGCGGGTTCCGCCAAGCGTTCGTGATGAGTGCCGTGTGGCTTGCGCCGATGTTGCTTTTCCCCAATCGCACCCGCCTGTTGGCCGCGCTGATCGGCGTCGTGCTGTGGGCTTGCTCGATGGCCAGCCTGGGCTACTTCTTCATCTATCAGCAGGAGTTTTCCCAGAGCGTCATCTTCATCATGTTCGAGTCGAACATCTCTGAAGCCGGCGAGTACATGACCCAGTACTTTGCCTGGTGGATGGTGCTGGCGTTCCTGGCCCACACGGCGTTTGCCTACTTCTTGTGGACCCGTTTGCGCCCGGTGTACCTGCCGCGCTGGCAGGCCTTCGTCGCCGCGACCGCGATCCTGGTGGCCGTGGTCGGTTATCCGCTGATCAAGCAAACAGCCCGCACCGGCAGTTTTGCCGGCGGTTTCGAGAAGTTTGAAACCCGCATCGAGCCCGCCGTGCCTTGGCAGATGGCCGTGGCCTATCACCGTTACCTCGACACACTGGCCGGCATGCAAGACATGCTCGACAGTGCGAGCAAGATCCCGCCGCTGAAAAACCTCAAGAACACCATGGCCGACCAACCGTCGACCCTGGTGCTGGTGATCGGCGAGTCCACCAACCGTCAGCGCATGAGCCTGTACGGTTACAACCGGGACACCACTCCGGAGCTGGACAAACTCAAGGATCAACTGGCGATTTTCAACAACGTCATCACCCCGCGCCCTTACACCATCGAGGCGTTGCAACAGGTGCTGACCTTCGCCGATGAAGAGAACCCGGACCTGTACCTGTCGACGCCGTCGCTGGTCAGCATGATGAAACAGGCCGGTTACAAAACCTTCTGGATCACCAACCAGCAAACCATGACCAAGCGCAACACCATGCTCACGACCTTCTCCGAACAGGCCGACGAGCAGGTGTACCTGAACAACAACCGCAACCAGAATGCCGCCCAGTACGATGGCGACGTGATCGAGCCGTTCAACAAGGCGCTGGGCGATCCGGCGGCCCACAAGCTGATCGTCGTGCATTTGCTCGGCACGCACATGAGCTACCAGTACCGTTATCCGCCGACCTTTGACAAGTTCAAGGACCGCGCAGGGGTTCCGGCCGGCGTGAATGACGCTGAAGTGCCAACCTACAACAGCTATGACAACGCAGTGCTGTACAACGACTTCGTGGTCTCGAGCCTGATCAAGGACTACGCCAAGGCTGATCCAAACGGCTTCCTGCTGTACCTCTCCGACCACGGCGAAGACGTGTTCGACTCGGCGGGCCATGACACCCTGGGCCGTAACGAGAACAAGCCGACCGCGCCGATGTACACCATTCCGTTCATGGCCTGGGCCTCGCCGAAATGGCGTGAATCCCACGACTGGAACTTCGGTGGCGACCTGAGCCGCCCTTACAGCAGCTCGCAGTTGATTCACACCTGGGCCGACCTGGCAGGCCTGAGTTTCGATGAACTGGATCGCAGCAAAAGCCTGGTCAGCGACAGCTTCAAGCCGCGTCCGTTGATGATCGGCAACCCTTACGAACGTCAGATACGTCCGCTGATTGACTTCAGCCTGATGAAACCCAAAACGACAGAACCAGCAGTCGTTAAGCAATAACCCCGCAAACCCTGTAGGGGCGAAGCTTGCTCGCGAAGACGGCGGCACATCCAGCATTGATGTGGCCTGATACACCGTTTTCGCGAGCAAGCTTCGCTCCTGCAGTCGCTTTTCGAAACATCTTCAGATAACAATTATTCTCGTTTATCGCTAAATCTCCCCACTCCTCTTCGTCTTTGAACAAACGGAATTTTTCCCTCGACGACAAGGAGTCGGCTGCGATGTTCGCGCCTATCACCCGTTCCATGACCTTGACCCTTGGCCTGTGCAGTGCAGCGCTGAGCCCCGATTTGCTGGCCGATACCGATCCCGACAAGGACCCGGCGGCCAATGCCCTGGAGCTCGCGTCCACCAGCGTGACCGCCGAAGGACTGGGCAACACCACCGAACACACCGAGTCCTACACCACCGGCGCCATGAGCACCGCCACGCGGCTGAACCTGTCGATCAAGGAAACCCCACAATCGGTGTCCGTGATCACCCGTCAGCAAATGGACGACTTCAAGCTCGGCACGCTCACCGAAGCCATGGGCCAGACCACTGGCATCGTGGTCCAGCACAATGACTCGGACCGCGTGAGTTACTCGTCCCGTGGCTACGGCATCAATAACTTCCAGGTCGACGGGATGCTCAACACCTTCGGCCGGATGAAGTCCGATTCCGACACCATCATCTACGACCGCATCGAAGTGGTTCGCGGCGCCACCGGGCTGACCACCGGCGCGGGCGACCCGTCGGCGACCATCAACATGGTGCGCAAACGCCCGACCGCGCAGTGGCAGGCCCAGACCGGCGTCAGTGGCGGCAGTTATGACGATTACTACAGCTACGTGGACGTCGGCGGGCCGTTGGCGTTCGACGGGCGCTTGCGCGGGCGCAGCGTGTTGGCTTATCGCGACAGTCACTCGTTTCGCGACCACTACCAGATGCAACGGGAAGTCGGTTACGGCGTGCTGGAAGCCGATCTCACCGACGACACGCTGCTGGCGGTGGGTTACGACTATCAGGACAAACAGGTCCAGGGCACGTCCTGGGGCACGGTGCCTTACTGGAACTCATCCGGCGGCAAGGCCAACCTGGGACGCTCCACCAACATGGCGACCTCCTGGAGTTCCTGGCCACTGAAGGACAAGACCGCTTTCGCCAACCTCGACCAACAACTGGGCGGCGGCTGGCACCTCAAGGCCGCCTACACCCACCGCGAAAGCGAAACCGACGGCAAGGTCTACTACGGCGGTGGCGGCTTCCCCAATGATGACCGTAGCGGCATGACTGCTTACCGCGGGCACATGATCGGCACGCCAAAAATGAAAACCTATGACTTCAACGTCGCAGGGCCCTACGCGCTGTTCGGACGCGAGCATGAACTGATGTTCGGCTATGGCGAAGCCGAACGCAGTTCAGAGGCGCCCTATGCCGTGGAGGGCGCCATTCCTGCGGGCTACGACTCGATCCCCGACTGGAAATACATGGGCGGTATCGCCAAGTTCCCCGACACCGTCACCGGCCTTAAAGGCTCATCGGACAGCACCCGTCAGAAGGCCGGCTACCTGGCCACCCGCCTCAACCTGACCGACCGGTTTCATGCGGTGCTCGGCAGCCGCTACGGCAGCTGGAAAAGTTCGGAGAGCACTTACAGCTACGATAACAACCTGCAACTCAAAGGCGTCGAAACCACCTCCCAGCAGCAAAGCGACATATGGACGCCATACGCCGGATTACTCTACGACCTCACCCCCGAGTACACCGTTTACGTCAGCTACACCGACATCTTCAAACCCCAGGACAATCGCGACGCCAACCGCAAATACCTTGAACCTGTGGTGGGCAGCAACTATGAACTGGGCCTCAAGGGCAGCCTGTTGGATGAGCGCTTGAACGTCGCCACGGCGCTGTTCTGGAGCAAGCAAGACAACGTCGCCGAACTCGATGACTCGGTGCCGCCAGATCCGGTGACGGGCGAGGAGTTCTACAAGTCCGGGGGCAAGGGCCAGAAGGTCCAGGGCTTTGAAGCTGAAGTCTCTGGCGAAGTGATGACCGATTGGAACATGACGGCCGGCTACACCTACACCCACGCGGCCAACGGCGATAAACAGCGGGCCAATACCACCCAGCCATTGAACATGTTCCGCCTCTCCACCGCGTATCGCCTGCCGGGCGACTGGCATGCACTGACCGTCGGTGGCGCGGTGAACTGGCAGAGCGATATCTGGGGCAATTCCCGTCGCCCGGTCGGCCGGGATGCCGCAGGGGCGCTCATCGTTCAAAACACCAAGATCCGCCAGGAGGCGTACACCGTGGTCAAGCTGATGTCGCGCTATGAGTTCGACAAGCATGTGTCGGCGTCGCTGAACGTCGATAACTTGTTCGACAAAAAGTATTACGACAACGTCGGGTTCTACAACGGCGTGTTCTGGGGCGACCCGCGCACCGTGACGCTGAGCCTGGACTGGAAACTCTGAGCCCTGCCGTAAATCGATCGTGGGAGCGAGCTTGCTCGAGAAAGCGCCGTGTCAGGCAATATCAGAATTGGATGACTGGACGCCTTCGCGAGCAAGCCCGCTCCCACAGGGATTTGCGTCGAACACAGCACTTGAGTTTCCGTCGTTTGACCGGCGTTAACCCCGACTTAATGGGGCCTGCCAATACTGCGCCCACGCCCTTGAATCACGGATGAAAGGCACCCCGTCATTCTTAGTGGGAGAGACATCATGAAACGAGTCAGCCTGATCCTCGCAGGAATGTTCATCCTCGGTTCCACCAGCGCCTTTGCTGAAGGCGGCGCCGAGCGAATGAAGCATCACTGGGACAACTTTCCGGTCCATACGGCGCAAAGCCAGGCCGAGCCAGGCAAAAGCGCTCAACTCCGGGTCCCGGACGATCAAACCGCGCAAGTGACCGAATTCTACAAACCGTAAACCGATGGACCTCCGACGGCCCTGCTCCGCCGTCAGAGTAAACACGTTGGGCGTCCAGATGGACGCCCTTTTTTATGCCCGGGATTTACAGCGACTTGATCCAGAACAGCATGCGGCCATGTGCCGGGTCGAACATGCCGGGGGCAAAACCGAACTTGGCATAGGACGCCTGGGCGATGGCATTACCTTCCAGGACTTCGAGGGTGATCTTGCAGCAACCACGCTGACGGGCGATCTCTTCAACCTTTTGCAACATCTTCTGGCTCAGCCCCAAGCCGCGAAACTTCGACACTACCGCGACATCGTGCACATTGACCAATGGCCGGCAGGCGAAGGTCGAGAAGCCTTCAAAGCAATTGACCAGCCCCGCCGGCTCACCGCCGACGAAGGCCAACACACTGAACGCATATGGACGCTTGGCCAGTTCCGCCGGCAGTTGCCGCAACACATCCGCCGACAACGGCTCGCCGCCACCCATCGGGTCTTCGGCGTAATGGTTCAACACCAGGCAAATGGCCTCGGCGTGTATGGGATTGGTGTAGCTGGCTTGAAGTACAAGTATTTCCGCGGATTCCATTTCCACCCTCGATCACACATCAATTTGGCCATGGACCTTAGCGTGACGTTGCCGCGGCGACAACCCGGCCTGGGGCATTAAGATCAAAAGATCGCAGCCTTCGGCAGCGCCCACAGGCGCGTAGGAGCTGGCGAAGCCTGCGATCTTTCGACGTTCAATACCCCCAAATCAACTCTTCAGTCCAACCCAACTCAGCAAAATCCCCCGCCCGTAACCCCGCCTCCCCGACACAGAAAAACTCATCCAGTTGCGGCGGTTTGACCGAAGTCCCGCTGAGCATCCCGTGAACCTGCCCGCGATGGTGGATTTGGTGTTCAAACAGATGGGAAAGCATGCGCAAGCGGCTGTCATGTTGCGGTGTTTCCCGGGCGATAGTGACAAGTCGCCCAAGGTCGGCGTCGCGCAATTGCTCGCAATAGGCGATCAGACGCCGATCCACCTGAGCCTGTTCGCGCTGGAGATCGGCGCCGCTCGTAAACGGCTGTGCTTCTTTGAAAAACACGTAGCAATCAGGATGCGGTACTTCACCCCGAAGCTCACGCTCGACAGCATCCACATAGAACCAGTCACACGTCAGGATGTGATTAAGAGTCGCAACGATACTGGGGAAGAAACTGACTCGCGGCGCGGCTAATTCGGCCGCGCTCAACTGCCCCCAGGCCTTGGCCAGGCGATGATTGGCCCAGGCGTTCTGGTAGGCCATGGTCAGCAAATGGTGAGACAGCGGTTGTGTCATCTTCACGCCTCCCGGATTTTTTACACTTCGGCAAACCGTTGCAGCTGCATTTCCTGCAAGCGGCTGAGGGTGCGGCGGAACGGGAATTCCAGATAGCCCTCGGTGTACAACGCGTCCATCGGCACTTGAGCCTCAAGGTAGAGCGGCACCTTGCGGTCGTAGCACTCGTCCACCAGCGCGATAAACCGCCGCACACCGTCGTCATGCACCGACAACTGCGGCAACTCGCGGTCACCGGCCACGACCCGTTCCACACCATCCTCAGTGCCACGGGCAATCCGTCCTTCGCGCTTTTGCGCGCTGAGGTTAGGCACGTCACTCATCAGAATAGCGCTGAAGGTGTCGCACAGCGCCATGAAGTCCATGGCGGCCAGAGGCTGTTCGCACAGATCGGCGTAGCGACACCAGATTACCGTGGCGCTGGCCTGCACCACATGGACGCTGCGGTAGCCGACCTGGACCGGGTCGCTGGACACCGATTGGCCGACGGTCAAGGCCTTGAACGCTTCGGCCAGCGCACTGGGTTGCCCCGGTGCATCCACCCAATAGCGTTGCAACGCCGCGCCCGGGTGCAAGCGATGATCTTCGCCGCCATCCACCGCAATCACCTGCATGTGCTGCTTGATCGCCTCGATGGCCGGGGTAAAACGATCGCGATTGAAGCCATCGGCGTACAGCATGTCCGGAGGCTGATTGGAGGTACAGACCACCACCACGCCCTCGTCAAACATCACCTGAAACAAACGCCCGAGAATGATCGCGTCGCCGATGTCGTTGACGAACAACTCATCGAAACACAACACCCGGACTTCCTGAGCCAATTCACGGGCCAGGGCTTTCAACGGGTCGGAGGTACCGGTCAGTTGAAACGAACGCTGGTGTACCCAGCCCATGAAGTGATGGAAGTGCTGACGGCGGGCCGGCACTTGCAGGCTGTTGTAGAACTGATCCATCAACCAGGTCTTGCCCCGGCCAACCGGGCCCCAGAGATAAACCCCGGTGATCGCCTTATGCCCTTCATGCAGCGCTTCGTAGCACTTTTGCAGGGCCCAGACGGCATGTTCCTGGGCTTCGTCCTGGACGAAGCCTTTCTGTTCGATGGCGTGTTGCCAGGCGCTCAAGGGGGAATCGGAAGTCATAAGGGCCGCGGTTCAGGTCTGAAGCCACGCAGTATGCCAGCCGACCCAGCATTTGAAACACCGCAATCCCCTGTGGGAGCGGGCTTGCTCGCGAAAGCGGTGTATCAGTTGATAGAAATGCTGACTGACAGGACGCCTTCGCGAGCAAGCGCGCTCCCACATTGACCGATGTGGTGTCAGAGGGAGATGTCTAGCCGGGCGATCTTGCCCTGTTCGTTAAGCCGAAAGGTGTAGCGCAATTCCAGCGGACTGCCCGGAAACGTCCCGGAAATCAGGTTGTGCACCAGTACTTTGCCGGTACGCAATTGAACGTCGAGCACCTCGACCCGTGGCTGATAGCGTTGGGCGGTGTCCTGCATCCATTGGGCGATGGCGTGGGTGCCGACCTGATGCTCGCCTTCATCGAAGACGTTGGCATCTTCAGCGAAAAAACTGGCGACTTTTGAGGTGTCGCGAGCATTGGCGGCGGCGATGTAATCAGCGATGGCCGGTGCCAGTGAAACGGCGGGATTAGACATGGTGCAGGCTCCTTGTTGTTTGATTCTGGAGCCATGCTAAAGCAGCGCTGTGTCAGTTCTTGTCAGGAGTGAAGCGCCCGGCGTCATCCAGTTCCATCTGTTTACGCCAGGTGCGCAACAAGTCGCTGCGCCGGCCCGGATAACGCTCGCCCTGTTCGCTCGCCGCCGATATCCGGTCCGTGCGAAAGGTCCGGTAGGCGCTGCGTAATTCGCACCAGGCGACGATGATTCGTACCTCGTTCAAAAATCCCAGCGCCAACGGCCAGATCAGCCGCTGGGTCGGCACCTGATTGGCATCCGCGTAATCGATGTGGAGCTTGGCCTGATGACGGATCGCCAGGCGAAACACATTCAACGGCACGGCGTTTTGCGCGTAACCGAAACCCGGCGGGCCGGGCAACACCGTCGGGTTGTGCAACGCGTCCAGCGCCTCGGGCGCCAACACGGCGGCAATCTTCGCCAACGCATCCGCTGCCGCTTTACTCAACACCTCATCCCCACGCTGATCGACGTAACGCAAACCCAGCACGATGGCTTCGGTTTCGTCGGCGTTGAGCATCAATGGCGGCAGAAACAAGCCGCTGCGCAACACGTAACCAATCCCCGCCTCACCATAGATCGGCGCGCCGAGGGCCGTGAGTTCGGCGATGTCGCGGTACAGCGTGCGTTCGGAAATTTCCAGTTCACTGGCCAGTGTTGCGGCGGTCGCCGGACGGCTTTTACCCCGCAGCACTTGCAGCAAGGTGAGTAAACGAGTGGTTCGCGACACGGTCGGCACTCTGTGCGGGAAAGTGCTCGCAGCTTAACAAAGGCTGCTGTCAGAAACTGTCAGGAGTGAACACCCGATGGTCGCTCCTTGAAAAAGCGTCTTGACGACGGATATTACCCGCATCATATTAAATACATGTTGCTAAACATTTATATCCAGTCGCGGCATTTTTTTCAGGAGTCGTCCCATGCATTACAAAGTCTTCGGCCGTAAAACCGGCTTGCGGGTTTCGGAACTGGCGCTGGGCGCCGGCAACTTCGGCACCGGTTGGGGCCACGGCGCCGAGCGCGAGGAAGCCAAACGGATTTTCGATGGCTACCTGGAAGCCGGCGGCAATTTCATTGATACCGCCAATGGTTATCAGAATGGCCAGTCCGAGGTGATGCTCAGCGAGTTCATCGCCGCCGAACGGGATCGGCTGGTCATCGCCACCAAATACACGATGGGCACTGACCGGGTGGCGGGCATCTCCTTCACCGGCAACAACCGCAAGAACATGATTCGCGCCGTGGAAGAGAGCCTGAAACGGCTCGACATCGATCACATCGACCTGTTCTGGGCGCACATCAGCGACGGCGTCACGCCAATGGAAGAAATTCTCCGGGGCTTCGACGACCTGGTGCGCGCCGGCAAGATTCACTACGCCGGCCTGTCGAACTTCCCGGCCTGGCGTATCGCTCGCGCCGACGTGCTGGCCGAAGTGCGTGGCTTCGCGCCGATAGCGGCGATCCAGACCGAATACAGCCTGGCCGAGCGCACCGCTGAACGGGAATTACTGCCGATGGCCGAAGCCCTGGGGCTGGCCGCGACCTTGTGGTCACCACTGGGCGGCGGTTTTCTCACGGGCAAGTACCGCACCGGCGACGAGAACAACCGCGCCGCCAAACTGGGCATGTTGATCCACGCCGAGAAAAGCGCCCGGGAAACCGCCCTGCTCGATACGTTGCTGGCGGTCGCCGCCGAAATGGAGTCCAGCCCGACCCATGTGGCGATTGCCTGGTTGCGCGAAAAGGCCAAGCGTTCGACCACGGCGCTGATTCCGATTCTGGGCTCGCGCACACGTGAGCAATTGGATGCGACGCTGGGTGCGTTGAACGTGCAGTTGAGTGACGAGCAACTGGCGCGGCTGGATGGGAGCAGCAGCGTTGAGCCGGGTGTGCCCCACGCGATGATTGCCGGATCGGCGGCGCGGTATACCGGGGTTGAGACGCTGGATTTGCCAAAGATTCCGGTGGCCTAAACACAAAAGCCCTGTGGGAGCGGGCTTGCTCGCGAAGGCGGCGTCACATTCAACAGAGATGTTGACTGATCCACCGCTTTCGCGAGCAAGCCCGCTCCCACATTTTTGACGGTGTATTACCTGTCGACTTTATGTCTGGCTGCATACAGACACAGCATTTCCATCGCCAAAGTCGCTGCCGCCAATGAGGTAATGTCCGCACTGTCGTAAGCCGGCGCCACTTCCACCACGTCCATGCCCACCAGATTGATCCCGCGCAAGCCGCCAAGAATCTCCAGCGCCTGCACCGTGCTCAGGCCACCACACACCGGGGTTCCGGTGCCCGGTGCGAATGCCGGGTCGAGGCAATCGATATCAAATGTCAGGTACACCGGGTTATCCCCGACCCGCGCCCGAATCGCTTCGACAATCGCCTCACAACCCTGGCGATGCACTTGCCGGGCGTCGAGCACCTGAAACCCCATGTGATCGTCGTTGGTGGTGCGCAAACCGATCTGCACCGAGCGCGACGGGTCCACCAGCCCTTCCTTGGCCGCGTGCCAGAACATCGTGCCGTGATCGATGCGCTTGCCCTCCTCGTCCGGCCAGGTGTCACTGTGGGCGTCGAAGTGAATCAGCGACAACGTGCCATGTTTGCGCGCATGGGCCTTGAGCAGCGGATAGGTGATGAAGTGATCGCCACCGAACGTGAGCATCGCGCTGCCGGCGTTGAGGATGTGCTCGGCGTGGGCTTCGATGCTTTCCGGCACCGACTGCGGCGTGCCGTAGTCGAAATCGCAATCGCCGTAATCAATCACCGCCAAGTGATCGAACGGGTCGAAGGTCCATGGCCAATGACGTTCCCAGGCAATCCCCGTGGACGCCGCCCGAATCCCTCTCGGTCCGAAACGCGCGCCGGGGCGGTTGCTGGTGGCAGTGTCGAACGGCACGCCGCTGACGGCCACATCGACCCCGCGCAAGTCGCGGCTGTAGCGCCGGCGCATGAAACTGGTGATACCGGCGTAGGTGCTTTCGGCGGCAGTCCCGTAGAGGCTGTCGCGGGTCATGGCCTGGTCGTTTTGCACAGGGACATCCATGGTGAGTTCCTTATTATTGGCGGCTACGGAAAGTGGTCCACATGCGCGTGCGCTGGCGCATGTCCTTGAGGTTCATGCTGCGGTCGGCGTACAAACGGTCGCGAACCTCGGGTAATGGGTAGATATCCGGGTCGGTGCGCACCGCCTCATCCACCAACGGCGTTGCGGCGGTGTTGGCCGTGGCGAAAAACAGCGTATTGGTCAGTGCGGCGACGGATTCGGGGCGCAACATGAATTCGATGAACTGGCGGGCGGCTTCGGGGTGCGGCGCGTCTTTGGGAATCGCCAGGTTGTCCTGCCACACCAGCGTGCCTTCCTTGGGAATCCGGTAGGCCACTTCGTAAGGCTTGTTGGCCTTGCGCGCCTGATCGGCGGCCATGCTCGCGTCACCGTTGTAGGTCAGGGCCAGGCAAATACTGCCGTTGGCCAGGTCGTTGATCTGGCGACCGCTGGCGACGTACAGCACATTCGGCTGGAGCTGATGCAGCAACGCCTCGGCGGCTGACAGATCGTTCTTGTCAGTGCTGTAGGGATCTTTACCCAGGTAATGCAGCGCCAGGCCAATCACCTCTTGCGGCGAATCGATGATCGCAATGCCACAGTCTTTCAATTGGCTGGCGTACTCGGGTTTGAACAGCACATCCAGGCTGTTGAGCGGCACATCCGGCAGGCGTTTTTTCACCGCTTCGACATTCATCCCAAGCCCCAGGGTGCCCCAGGTGTAGGGCACGCCGTAGCGGTTGCCGGGGTCGACAGCGGCGAGTTTTTCCAGCAAGTCCGGGTCAAGGTTGGCGTACCCCTTGAGCCCTTCGTGGGGGATCACCTTCAGCGCACCCGCCGCCAAGCCACGGGCCAGGACGCTGGAGGACGGCACCACCACGTCATAGCCGCTGCCGCCAGTGAGCAATTTGGTTTCCAGGACTTCGGGCGCATCGAAGGTGTCGTAACGCACGTGGATGCCGGTTTCCTTTTCGAAGCGCTGCAAGGTCTCGGGCGCTACGTAATCGGCCCAACTGTAGAGGTTGACGACTTGTTCTTCAGCCTGGGCAGATACAGCCATGGCGAGTAACAACGCGGGAAAACACAGCTTGAAGAGAGGAGCCATGACAAACACCTGACCAGTTGGAGTGGTTGCAGCGTGCGCCGTCGGATACATTGGAAAAATATCAAGTTTGTTAACCTGACTTTATCCAGGAGTAATGTTTAATGCTCGGCCAATTCCACGATCTGGACCTGCAACTGTTGCGTCTGTTTGTCAGCGTGGTCGAGTGCGGCGGTTTCAGCGCGGCCCAGGGCGAACTGGGCCTGAGCCAGTCGAGCATCAGCCAGCAAATGGCCAAGCTGGAAACCCGCCTCGGCTATCGGTTGTGCAGTCGCGGCAAGGTCGGCTTCAAAATCACGCCCAAGGGCGAGCAACTGCTGATTGCCACACGCGCACTCTTCGAATCCATCGAAGCCTTCCGTCATCAATCCAACGGGTGGCCGGGCGTTTGATTGGCGAAGTGCGCCTGGGCCTGTCCGAAGCCCTTGATCAATCGGTGCTGCAACGGGTGGCGGATGCGATCCGGCGCTTTCGCGAACGGGATGAATCGGTGCGCATCGAGTTGATCAGCGCCATGCCCGGGGAAATGGAGCGTCTGCTGCTGCAACGACTGGACCTGGCGATCGGTTATTTCTCACAGGTGCAGAGTGCTTTTGACTACCAGGAACTGTTCAGCGAAACCCAGCATTTGTACTGCGCACCGGGGCATCCGCTGTTCAGCAATGAGGCGCCGGATGATGAGGCGCTTCAGGCTTGCGACCGAGTGGATCATCCGTATCGTTTTTTGCGCAGTGACGAACCGTTTCAGGGCAAGTTGTGTTCGGCGCGGTCGGAACAGGTGGAAGGCACCCTGGCGTTTATTCTGTCGGGGAAACACGTCGGGTATTTGCCCAGCCACTTTGCCCGAAGCTGGGAAGACAAGGGGTTGCTGCGGGCGGTGCGGGTCGGGGACATGAGTTTCGAGGTGGGGTTTCACCTGGCGCGGCATCGGGCGCAAGAGCCGGGGGATGCGCAGAAAGCTTTTGAAGAGGACTTGCTGGCGGCGTTTGGAAGCATTTGATGCAAGATCAAAAGATCGCAGCCTGCGGCAGCTCCTACATGTGTACCGCGATCCCATGTAGGAGCTGCCGCAGGCTGCGATCTTTTGCCGTTCCTCCATTCTTTCTGGCATCCTGCGCCTCCTTTTTTCTGACCTGGCCCCTGGCGCTTTCCTCGTGACCTCATCCGAACACGCAAAACCCCAGCCCCGCTCCGACCTCATCTACGGTCTCAACGACCGCCCGCACCTGACCGCTACCGTGTTCGCCGCCCTGCAACACGTATTGGCGAGTTTCGTCGGGATCATCACCCCGACCCTGATCATGGGTGGCGCGCTGGGCCTGCAAAGCGAAATCCCCTACTTGATCAGCATGGCCCTGTTCGTTTCCGGCCTGGGCACCTTCGTTCAGGCGCGGCGCTTCGGGCCGGTGGGTTCCGGGTTGCTGTGCCTGCAAGGCACCAGTTTTTCCTTTATCAGCGTGATTCTCAGCGCCGGGTTCATGGTCAAGGCCCGGGGCGGCGGCACCGATGAGATTCTGTCGACGATCTTCGGCGTGTGCTTTTTCGCCGCGTTTATCGAAGTGGTGCTGAGCCAGTTCATCGGCAAGCTGCGGATGCTGATTACCCCGGTGGTCACCGGCACCATCATCACGCTGATGGGCCTGTCACTGATCAAGGTCGCCATGACCGATATCGCCGGCGGCTTCGGCGTGGCGGACCTCGGTGCCAGTCACCACTTGGCCCTCGCAGCGCTGGTGTTGGGGACTATCGTGGTGCTGAACCGGGTCGATGTGCCGTTCCTGCGCCTCGGCGCCATCGTCATTGGCCTGACCCTCGGCTACGTCGTTGCCTGGCTGATGGGTGATGTCGATTTCGCCAGCCTGCCCGCCGTGCCGCTGGTGAGCGTGCCGGTGCCGTTCAAGTACGGCTTCAACTTCGATTGGGTGGCGTTTGTGCCGGTGGCGGTGATTTTCCTGGTGTCGCCGCTGGAAGCGGCCGGTGACCTGACGGCCAACTCGATGATTTCCAAACAACCGGTCAAAGGCCCGATTTACATTCGCCGGATCAAATCCGGCCTGCTCGCCGATGGCCTCAACTCGGCCATGGCGGCGGTGTTCAACAGCATGCCGATGGTGACCTTCGCTCAAAACAACGGCGTGATTCAGCTCACCGGCGTGGCCAGCCGTTACGTGGCGTTCTTCATTGCCGGCTTGCTGGTGCTGCTGGGGCTGTTCCCGATGATCGGCGCGGTGCTGCAACTGATGCCCAAACCGGTGCTCGGCGGCGCGGAGCTGGTGATGTTCGGCACCGTGGCCGTGGCCGGGATCAAGATCCTCGCGGAGGCTGGCCTGCATCGGCGCAACATGCTGATCGTCTCGATTTCCCTGGGCATGGGCCTGGGCATCGCGGCGGTGCCGGAGGTGTTGCGCGAATTGCCCCTGGCCTTGCACAACATCTTCGAATCGCCAATCACCGTCGGGGCACTGTGCGCGATCATCCTCAACGTATTCCTGCCCGAAGAATTCATGGCGCTGGAAGAGGATGACTTCGACCCGGAAGCATCGATCCTGCAAGTCATGGAAAACCCGCCAGCCACCGAAACGGCGCCAAGCCTGAACCGCTGAAAGGACCGTGCTACATTCCCAGCGACTCCGCTTGGCACAAGGTTGACTGAACGTTGAACAAGAAGACCGGCATCCGGGCCGCCCAGGCCCAGCAGACCCGCACGCGGATTCTCGAAGCAGCGGTGAAAGTGTTCACCCGCGACGGTTATTCCGGAGGCCGGGTCGAGAGCATCTCCCGGGAAGCCGAGTCCAACGACCGTATGCTCTATTACTACTTCGGCAGTAAAGAGCAGCTATTTATATGCGTGCTGGAACACACCTACGAGCAATTCAACAAAGCCGAGAGCCGCCTCAAACTCGACCTCAGCCAACCGCTGGTGGCATTGCAGGATCTGGTGGCGTTCGTCTGGCATTACTACGTCAAGCACCCGGAATTCGTCGCGATCCTGAGCAATGAAAACCTGCACAACGGCAAACATGCGCAGCAGTCCAGCGAGTTGCGGCGGCTGTCTGGCGAGGCGGTCGGGGTGCTGAAGCCGATCATTGAAGCCGGTCAGGCCCAGGGCTTGTTTCGCGAGGTGCTGGACATCAAGCATGTGTATTTGATGATTGCCTCGCTCTGTTATTTCTATAACTCCAACCGGCATACCCTCAGTTCATTCCTTGGGGAGGATTTGGCGGACAAGGGTCAGCAGCAGGACTGGTTGGGGTTTATTCAGGATTTGGTGGTGCGGGGGGTGATGAAGTTGCCCGAGCCGATTCTCGGGTGACAGGGCCGGCCTCTTCGCGGGCAAGCCTCGCTCCTACGGGTTCAGCGCGATGTTGAAATTAACGCTGAACCTGTAGGAGCGAGGCTTGCCCGCGAAGCTTTTAATGGCTCCCCGGATTCGCCCGCAAATGCGCAACCTTCGATTCCAACCCTTCCCACCCCGGCGCATTCCCGGCAAAGCGGCTGCGCAAATACGCCGCCAATTCCGCCACCTGGGTATTGGACAAACTGTCCTTGAACGCCGGCATGTACCCCAAATCCTTGGTCGCCGGGGTATCGATGCCTTGCAAAATGACCTTGATCAGGTTGTCCGGCAGGTCACTGTGCACATTGGTGTTGGCCGCCAGCGACGGGCTCACGCCGAACAACGTCGGCCCCAGCCCATCGGCATGACAGGCCTTGCACGAACCTTCGAACACCCGTTGCCCATTGTTCAACGACAGACTCGTCACCGGGCGCGTGGCTTTCTCCACCACGCGCGCCTCAGCCTGCGCGCCGTTGAGTGATGCCAGGTACACCGCCATCGCCCGAATATCCGCTTTGGGCAACTTCGCCAACTCAGTGACCACCGGCCCCATCGGCCCGGTCGCCACGCCATGTTCGGCGGAATAACCGGTGCTCAGATAGGCGAACAACTGATCCTCGGTCCACGGCGTCGGCGCCTTGGACAACCCGTTCAGCGCCGGCGCTTCCCAGCCATCCACCAAGCCGCCGCCGAGGAACGACGCACCGCCCTTCTCCGCCCCCATCACGTTGCGCGGCGAATGACACGCCGCGCAGTGCCCCAAACCGTTGACCAGGTACGCGCCGCGATTCCACTGCTCGCTGCGCTGCGGTTGCACGCTGATTTCACCCTTGCGCAGAAACAACGTGTTCCACCCCGCCATCAACGGTCGCAGGTTGAATGGAAAGCGCATGTCGTTAGCCTTCGCTGGTTGGCTGACCGGCGTTTGCGACATCAGGTAGGCGTACAACGCCTGCATGTCCGCATCGTTGATGTTGCGAAACGCCGTGTAGGGAAACGCCGGGTACAAATTGCGCCCGTCGCGACCGATGCCGTCGCGCATCGCTCGTTCAAACGCCGGATAGGACCAACTGCCGATCCCGGTTTTCACGTCCGGGGTGATGTTGCTGCTGTAGAGCGTGCCGAACGGCGTCTGCATCGCCAGGCCCCCGGCATTGGTCGCGCCGCCGGGCGCGGTGTGGCACACCGCGCAATCACCGACCGCCGCAAGCAACCGTCCGCGTTCCAGGGTCGCCGCCGACCAGGTGCCGGCACTTGGCGGCGCAATTGGTGCGATTTCACCGTGGAATGGCCACGCCGTCGCCGCCATGCCGAGCACCGCGCCGAACGCTGCAAACAGCGAGCCGAACAGCCACTTGGAACGCTTGGTCGGGGATTTCGGCGGCTCGTCACAAGTACCGGCGTTCAATGCCGCCAACACCCGCTCCGGGGTGATCGGCAGTTCGCGAAAGCGAATCCCGGTGGCGTCGTAAATCGCATTGGCAATCGCCGCCGCGCTCGGCACCGACGCCGATTCACCGGCGCCCATCGGCGGCTGGTCCTGACGCGGCATCATCAGCACGTCGATCTGCGGCACCTCCGGGAAAGTCAGGATCGGATAACCGCCCCACTCCTTGCTCGCCACCGTCGATTCCTCAAACGTCACCCGCTCCTTGAGCACCCGGCTGGTGGACTGAATGACGTTGCCGTGTATCTGATGCTGCACGCCGGCCGGGTTGATCATCATCCCCGAGTCATGGCCGATCACCACGCGAGTGACCGAAACATCGCCGGTCCGGCGATCAATCGCCACGTCCGCCACCCACGCCGCCCAAGCCGCGCCAAAACCGGGAAATTTGCTGTGGATGTAGCGCGCATACGCGAAGCCGCGACCGCGCAGCAACTGGTCTTCATTCGGGGTTTGCATCGGCGCGGTGCGCGGGGTCCAGGCGGCCCGTTCGGCAGTGGATTTCACCAGGTCGATGGCGCGCTCGTCGTGCAGATAACGCAACCGGTATTCCACCGGATCGACGCCGGCGGCGAAGGCCAGTTCATCGATGTACGACTCATGGGCGAAGGTGTTGGGCAGCGCCGACACCCCGCGCATCCACGAGGCGCGGACAATCGGCGCCATGTCGTTGATGGTTACGCGCATGTGTTCGTAGTCATAGGGCGGGATTGAGGTGCGGTCGCCCATTTCGAACATCGCCGCCACCGGCTCGACCCGCCCGGTCAGCAGCAGGGCCAGGGTCGGCGCGCCGTTGGACGGGTAGCTGGTCTGGAAGTCATACGCGGCGACGCTGCCATCGGCATTCAAACCGCCATCGACGTCCATCAGTTGCGCGGTGCCCTTGGGTTCCCACAGGTGTTCTTGCTCGCGGGTCAGCTGTACCCGCACCGGTTTGCCCACAGCACGGGACAACAGCAAGGCATCGGCACACACATCATCCGCACAGTTGCGCCCGTAACAGCCGGACGCTTCCATGCGAATGATCTCGATGGTTGTCTCTTCGCACTCCAACAACCAGGCGAGATCGGCCCGCAGCAAATGTGGATTCTGGCTACCGGACCACACGCGGCTGCCGGATGGCTGATAGTCCGCGACGCCGCAGGACGGGCCAATCGAACCGTGCATTTGATACGGCCACAGATACGTGCGCGGCATGCGCTGACTGGCGCCGGCCAGGGCGTCGTCAACGTTGCCCTGATCGAGCACCACCCGTTGCACACGCGGGTTATCGCGGATCGCTTGCTCGACATCATTCAGATCCGGCAAACCCTGATTCCAGGCTTTCCAGGTGATGTTCAAGGCCTGGGCAGCCTTGATTGCCTGTTCCTCGCGCAGCGCCACCACGCCGACAAAATCCCGAATCACCACCACCGCGACGATCCCGGCAATGTGCGCGATGGAGGACTCATCAACTTCCAGCAGGCTATTGCCGACAAAATCACCGCAATCGAGCCCGGCATAGGGCGGCCGAATCACCCGGCCATGGAGCATGTCCGGCACGCGCATGTCGTGGACGTAGGTCAACTCGCCCGTGGCTTTACCCGGAATGTCCACCCGGGCGGCCCCCTTGCCCACCAGTCGATAGTCTTCAGCGGGTTTCAGTGGTGCCGTGCCGGAGATGCGCAGTTCGATGTGTTCGCCACGGACCAGTTCGGCATACGTCGCGGTACGGCCATCCGGCGCGAGAATCACCCCGGCGTCGACTTTCAAAATGCCGGGCTCTACAGCCCAGCGCTCGGCCGCCGTTTCCAGCAGAAAGCGCCGGGCTTCGGCGGCGGCATTGCGCAGCGGAATCGCGGAAATCTGCAACGTCGCACTGGCAATGGTCGCGCCCTGATTCGGCGCACGCTCGGTGTCGCCGAGCACCATGCACACCTGCTCCAGTTGCAGGTCGAGTTCTTCGGCGACGATCTGCGCCAATGAGGTGCGGATGCCCGTGCCGAGGTCGACATGACCGTTGAACGCATACACGCGCCCGTCATCGCTGATGGCAATGAATAACCCCAGTTCCTTGGGCTTGATCAACGGAGTACCGCCCTTCGCCACCGGGCCGGACGGCGGCAGGATGTCATCGACGATCAACAGCACGCCGGTCTTGGCCAGCAGTTGGTCGCGGGTCGGGATGGAGTCAGTCAGGGTCATTGATCCACCTTCAAGGCATTTGACGGGCGGCACGCAGCACCGCGCGGAGGATTTCGATATGGGTGCCGCAACGGCAGAGGTTGGCCGAGAGCTCGTTGCGGATCTGGGTTTCGCTGGGGTGCGGGATGCGGTCGAGCAAGGCCTTGGCGGTCATGATCATGCCGTTGAGGCAGTAGCCGCATTGCGCCGCTTGTTCGTCGATAAACGCTTGTTGCACCGGGTGCGGATCGGCGCGGGTGCCGAGGCCTTCGAGGGTGACGATGTGCCGATCCACCGCGCCGGCCAGGGGAAACACGCAGGAACGCGCCGCCACCCCGTCGATGATCACCGTGCACGCCCCGCACTCGCCCAGGCCGCAGCCGTACTTGGGGCCGTTGAGTTGCAGGTCATTGCGCAAAATCAGCAATAACGGGGTGTCCGCCATGGCGGTGACAGTGCTGGTGAGGCCATTGACCTCAAGCGCTACGGTAATTTCCTGGCTGCTCATTCGCTTCGCCCGCTTCGTTTGATGAAGTGGCTACTACACCAAAAGGTCGAAAAAAACGTCGCGGCCCAAATGGGGTTGTGGCGACGCGACACACTCGACTGGTGAAGTAGCTACTACATGAAACAGGAGCAAAAACGATGCCAGCCACAGAAAATCAAATGTGTGTGTGCGTGGGCTTGCTCGCGAAAGCGGTGGGTCAGTAGACAAAAATACTGACTGACACGACGCCTTCGCGAGCAAGCCCGCTCCCACAGGTCCCGCGAGTTAGTCTTGCGGATCGTCAATCATTTTGCGCAGCAGGAACAACACCGCAACCCGTTCTGCCGGGTTGAGATTGCTCAGGGTCAACTCGGTGATTTTCCCGGCGCAGGGCACGGTTTGTTGCACCAAACGGTCGCCCGCTTCGGACAGGCCAACGATGACTTTGCGCCGGTCTTGCGGGTCGGGTTCGAGGGTAATCAGTTCCCGGGCCTTGAGCCGTTCAACGATGCCGCGAATGGTCGCCTGGTCCACGGCGGTGGCCTTGACCAGTTCGGTCAGGGAGCTGGGACCGTGATCGCGCACGGCGCACAGCGTCACGAACTGCACCGCCGTAAGCTGGGAATCGCCGACATTCTGCTGAAAAATCGCCATGTGCCGCTGATAGGCCTTACGCAGCAAATGCCCGACTTGTTCGGAGAAAACGTAGGAAGAATCAGGAGTTTCAGGCACGGCGGACTCGAAAAGACGATGAGGGGTGGGGAGGCATGATGGACAGGTTAGATGGCGGACTCAAGAGAAGCCCCATTGACCGAGTATTCACACCCCCCGTAGGAGCTGCCGAAGGCTGCGATCTTTTGATCTTGTTTTTAACAATCAAAGTCAAAAGATCGCAGCCTTCGGCAGCTCCTACGGGGGTGTTCCTGCGAACTTAGCGAGCCCGGGAAGCCTCCGGCGCCACCACATCCCCGCCAATCACCACCGCCAAATCATCCAGGTACACATCGCAATTACGCAGCGGAATGTCCAGGTGGCACGGGGTTTTGCGCTTGCCGCCGACTTCGGTGTTCGGCCCGGTGGAGAACAGGAAGTTGCCGTAGAACGCACGGGCGTCCATGCACATGCCGTCATTCTTGTCGTGCAGGCCCATGGCGGTCCACTGGGCTTTTGGCTGCAAACCCCAGCCGATGTGGGAGATGCCGTACACCTCCGGATCGTTGAAATACTTCATGTAATCGCGCAGGTATTCGGCCTCGAAACCACCGTGGATCGAGGTGATAAAGCCTTTGTCGATTTCCAGGGTGATCTTCTCCCGGGTGTAGGTCTTGAACGGCAGCAGGATGTCGCCAACGTCCAGCACCAGCACGCCTTCGGCGGTTTCTTCGTTGGGCCAGGAGAACAGAAAACCGCTGGGCCAATGATCCCAACGCCCCGGCGCATCGGCGAAACCGTATTCGGTGACCGCCGGATATTGCCCCAGCGCCGCGCGGAAATCGCTGCCGGCGCGGGACGTGACGTGGATCGAGCGCGCCTGTTTCAGCAGCTTCTCCGCCGCCATCACCCGCACCTTATCCGCTTCGGTCGGCAGCATCCGCGCCAGCACTTCCGGGGGCTCGACGGCCAATAGAATCCGCGTGCCGGTCTTGAGGATCTGTTCCTGCTCCGGTGAGTGCAGCAGCATCATCGTGTCAACGATCAGGTCCGCCGCTTCCAGCGCCCGCTGCGCCGCGTGATTGCCAGTCAGCGCGGTGTCGCCGCAGTAGGCCGTCATGTCGTTGCCCATGGCCGTCGGGTGGTTGAACGACGGCAATTCCACCGCATACACCTTGGCGCCCAACCGCTGGGCAGCGTCCATCGCGGCACGCACGGTGCGCGGGTTGGAATAGTGGCTCTTGAGCACGGCGACGCTCTGGGTCGGGTCGACCTTCGACAGCTTCAACACGTGTTCAAACATCTGGGTCAGTTCGCAATCGCTTACCGGCATGTTCCTCTCTCCTCAATCGTCTGCTGCGCACCAAGTCGAGGCACCCCGCCTCACCCTAGTGCATTTTTATAGCGTATACGCCACTTATTAGCGATAAGACCTTAAATGACATCGGATTGCAAGAGCCAGACCACAACGTTACCAACCCACGCAACCCCAACAAACAAAGGTTACATTCGGTGACTACCGATAAAAACCTCTGAACATTAAATTTTCCAGGCGGGTCTTTCTTTTTCAAAAATACAGCGCATACACTTTAAAAACCTTGCGGCGACCCCGCCAGCGACCATTCGAAGAAGAGGAACAAGCCCCATGGCCCCCACACAAAAAATCGCCATCGTCGGTGCAGGTCTTGGCGGTGCAGCCGCCGCGACGTTGTTGCAACAAGCCGGGTTTCAAGTGGACATCTACGAACAGGCCCCGGAGTTCTCCCGCCTCGGTGCCGGCATCCACATGGGCCCCAACATCATGAAAATCTTCCGGCGCATGGGCATCGAGCAGCAGCTCGACCTGATGGGCTCGCACCCGGATCACTGGTTCAGCCGTGACGGCTTGAGCGGCGATTACCTGTCGCGCATCCCGTTGGGGGATTTCGCTCGCAAGGAATACGGCGCGTCCTACGTCACCGTGCATCGCGGCGACTTGCACGCCTTGCAGATGTCGACCATCAAACCGGGCACCGTGCACTTCAACAAACGCCTGGAAACCCTCGAAGAAACCGACAACCAGGTGCGCCTGACTTTCAGCGACGGCGAAGTCACCTACGCCGACATCGTGATCGGCGCCGACGGGATCAATTCGAAGATTCGTGAGGAGCTGCTGGGCGCGGAAAAACCGCTGTACAGCGGCTGGGTCGCGCACCGGGCACTGATTCGTGGCGACCAACTGGCTAAATACGATTTGAAGTTCGAGGACTGCATCAAGTGGTGGACCGAGGACCGGCACATGATGGTCTACTACACCACCGGCAAGCGCGACGAGTACTACTACGTGACCGGCGTGCCGCACCCGGAGTGGGATTTCCAAGGCGCGTTCGTCGATAGCAGCCGCGAAGAAATGTTTGAGGCGTTTCAGGGTTATCACCCGACCGTGCAGGCCTTGATCGAGTCCACTGAAAGCGTGACCAAATGGCCGCTGCGCAACCGCAACCCGCTGCCGCTGTGGAGCCGTGGTCGCCTGGTGTTGCTCGGCGACGCCTGCCACCCGATGAAACCGCACATGGCCCAGGGCGCCGGCATGGCCATCGAAGACGCGGCGATGCTCACTCGCTGCTTGCAGGAAACCGGCCTGGGCGACTACCGCACCGCGTTTGAACTCTATGAAGCCAACCGCAAGGAACGCGCCTCCCGCGTGCAGTCGGTGTCCAACGCCAACACCTGGCTGCGCACCCAGGAAGATCCGGCCTGGGTCTACGGTTATGACTTGTACGCCCAAGCGCTGAAATCGGGGGTGGCCGCGTGAGTACGTTCATCCATGGCGGCAACGTCCAGGCCAACGGCATTCGCCAGCATTACTTGCGTTACGGCGGCAAAGGCCCGGCGCTGGTGCTGATTCCGGGCATCACCAGCCCGGCGATCACTTGGGGCTTTGTCGCGGAACGCCTCGGCGAGCATTTCGATACTTACGTGCTGGATGTGCGCGGTCGCGGCCTCTCCTCCACCGGCCCGGAACTCGACTACAGCGCGGACGCCTGCGCCGACGATATCGGGGCTTTCGCCGCAGCCATGCAGCTCGACAGTTACCACTTGGTCGGCCACTCCATGGGTGCTCGTTTTGCGGTGCGCAGTGCTGTGAAGCATCCGGCCGGCGTGAAGCGTCTGGTGCTGATCGATCCGCCGGTGTCCGGCCCCGGTCGTCGTGAGTACCCGAGCAAATTGCCGTGGTACGTCGATTCGATCCGCCAGTCGTTGATCGGGATGGACTCGGAAGCGATGCGTGCTTTCTGCGCCACTTGGACCGATGAACAACTGCAACTGCGCGCCGAATGGCTGCATACCTGCTACGAACCGGCGATCGTGCGCGCCTTCAACGATTTCCATGACGTGGATTTCCATCAAGACCTGCCGAAACTTCAACAACCCGCACTGCTGATGATCGCTGGCCGTGGCGGGGTGATTGCCCCCGAGGACGAAGCGGAAATCCTCGATCTGCAACCGAACATTCGCGGCGTCCACGTTGCCAACGCCGGGCACATGATTCCCTGGGATGACCTGGAAGGCTTCTTCAGCGCCTTCGGTGACTTCCTCGGCCCACGCCTGAACTAATCGAATTCGGAGACTTTTATGCTCACGCCTTACCGCATCGGCCAGATTGTGCCGAGTTCCAACACCACCATGGAAACCGAGATCCCGGCGATGCTCACCGCGCGCCAGTTGATCCGCCCGGAGCGCTTCACCTTTCACTCCAGCCGCATGCGCATGAAGCAAGTGCGCAAGGAAGAACTGGCGGCGATGGACGGTGAGTCCGACCGCTGCGCCGTAGAACTGTCCGACGCCAAAGTGGATGTGCTGGGTTATGCCTGCCTGGTGGCAATCATGGCCATGGGCCTGGGTTATCACCGTCAATCCGAGCAGCGGCTGCGCAAGGCCACAGCGGACAACGACGCCAACGCCCCGGTGATCACCAGTGCCGGCGCCTTGATCGAAGGCCTGAAAGTCATGGGCGCCAAACGCATCGCCATCGTCGCGCCGTACATGAAGCCGCTGACGGAATTGGTGGTCGATTACATCCGCGAAGAAGGTTTTGAAGTGGTGGACTGGCGGGCGCTGGAAATCCCCGACAACCTGGCCGTGGCCCGGCACGACCCGGCGAACCTGCCCGGCATCGTCGCGGGCATGAATCTGGAGGGGGTGGATGTGATCGTGCTCTCGGCCTGCGTGCAAATGCAGTCGCTGCCGGTGGTGGCGCAAGTCGAAGCGCAAACCGGCAAACCGGTGCTCACCGCCGCCATTGCCACCACCTACGCCATGCTCAAGGCCCTGGACCTGGAACCGATTGTTCCCGGTGCGGGCGCCCTGCTCTCCGGCGCCTACTGAGAGGTGAGTGACATGAGCGAACAAACCGCCAACGACAACTATCAAGGCGTGTGGGGCCAGCGCATTGGTTTCGGTCAGAAAGCCGCGTTGCTGATGATCGATTTCATGCGCGGCTACACCACCGAAGGCGCGCCGCTGTTCGCCCCCGGTGTGGTCAGCGCCGTGGCTGAAAGCGTCGAGCTGCTGGCCAGCGCCCGGCGTCAAGGCATAGCGGTGGTGCACACCAATATCCGCTACCATCCCGGCCATTTCGCCGACGGCGGCATTTGGGTAAAAAAGGCGCCGGTGATGAAGGACATGGTCGAGGGCAATCCCTTGGCGGCGTTCTGCGTAGAGGTGCTGCCAACGGCGGATGAAGTGGTGATCAGCAAACAGTACGCCAGTGCGTTTTTCGGCAGCAGCCTGGCCTCGATGCTGCACGCCCAAGGGATCGACACGGTGGTGCTGGCCGGTTGTTCCACCAGCGGCTGCATTCGGGCGACCGCCGTGGACGCTGTGCAGCACGGCTTCCGCACCATCGTCGTGCGCGAGTGCGTCGGCGACCGCCACCCGGCGCCGCATGAAGCCAACCTGTTCGACATCGACAGCAAGTACGGCGATGTCGTCAGCAAACAGGAGGCCATCGCCCACTTCGAAAAAATGTAATGCGTGCCACAAGAACCGCGCCATAGAGCGCTGGTCTTGGTAAAAAACTGAGGCGCAACCCTTGTAGGAGCAAGGCTTGCCCGCGATGGCGGCCCCAAGGATGTCATCGCGAGCAAGCTTCGCTCCTACGGTGATCCGTTGCAGGAGCAAGGCTTGCCCGCGATGGCGGTCTCAAGGATGTCATCGCGAGCAAGCTTCGCTCCTACGGTGATCTGTTGCAGGAGCATGGCTTGCCCGCGATGGCGATGTCACTGACGTCATCGCGAGCAAGCTTCGCTCCTACACAGGGTGTGCGACCTCAGTCTTCTGACACTGCCTTTGGACGTCGCTTTTGCAGCGCGCCAGAGCGCTGGAAAAAGCGGCTGTATAAAAACCATAAGTCACCGCCAGGAGACACCCAATGCCCATTGCGAACGCAGCACCTGCGACCACGGTCGCCGACCCGATTCAAGCGCTTTACCACAAGATCACCTGGAAACTGATTCCGTTCCTGTGCTTTTGCTACCTGGCCGCGTACCTCGACCGGATCAACATCGGCTTCGCCAAATTGCAGATGCTTGACCAACTGCACTTCAGCGAAACCGCGTTCGGCCTCGGCGCCGGGCTGTTCTTTGTCGGCTACATCCTGTTTGAAGTACCAAGCAACCTGGTACTGGAAAAAGTCGGCGCGAAGATCTGGATCGCCCGGATCATGATCACCTGGGGCCTGCTCTCGGCCTGCACCATGCTGGTCACCTCCACGACCCAGTTCTACATCCTGCGTTTCCTGCTCGGCGCCGCTGAAGCAGGCTTCCTGCCGGGCGTTTTGTATTACCTGACCACCTGGTTCCCGACCTATCGACGGGGCCGCATCATTGCCCTGTTCATGATCGGTTTGCCGCTGTCCAGCGTGATTGGCGGGCCGCTGTCCGGTTGGGTCATGAGCCATTTCGACAATTTTGGTGGCCTGCACGGCTGGCAATGGCTGTTCCTGATCGAAGCGGTACCCAGCGTGTTGCTTGGCGTGCTGACCTTCTGGGCGCTGCCCAACAGCTACCAACAAGCGAAGTGGCTCAACAACGACGAGAAAACCCTGCTGGAACAGGAACTGCGCGCCGACGAAGCCAGTGCCGGTGACAGCAAGCACAGCTTCCGCGACGGTTTTTTCAACCTGAAAGTCTGGATGCTCGGCGGCATCGATTTCTCGATCCTGCTCAGCGCCTATGCCATGGGGTTCTGGATGCCGACGTTCATTCGTAACGCCGGGATCGTCGACACCTTCCACATCGGCATTCTGACTGCGCTGCCAAGCGTCGCCGCGCTGCTGGGTATGCTGCTGATCGGCGCCAGTTCGGACAAACACCGCGAACGCCGCTGGCACATCATCGTGCCGTTCCTGGTCGGCTCGGCGGCCATGGCCACAGCGCCGTTCTTCGTGCACAACGTGGTGGCGACCGTGGCGCTGTTTGCCATCGCCTCGGCGGCGATCATCGGCGCGGTGCCGGTATTCTTCAGCCTGCCGGCGACCTTCCTCAAAGGCACGGCGGCGGCGACCGGGTTTGCTTTGGCGTGCTCCCTGGCAAACATCGCGGGGCTGGTCAGCAACTCGTTGATGGGCGTGGCGATTGACGTGACCGGCAGCAGTGCCGGAGCGCTGTGGTTCTTTGCCGGCTGCCTGATTCTCAGCAGCTTCCTGGTGATCGCCTTGCCAGCCAAACTGGTAAACCGCTAAAACTGCGCCCCTGCCATGTAACGCACGGTGCCTCTGTAGGAGCTGCCGCAGGCTGCGATCTTTTGATCTTGATCTTGAAAAAAGCAAGATCAAAAGATCGCAGCCTGCGGCAGCTCCTACGGGGAATGTGGCAGTCATCCAATACAAATGATCAGGTGAGTATCCATGCAAGGTTTGATCAAACGCTGTGCCCTGCTCGTCGCCGCCGGCCTGTGCGCCGGTTCTCTGCAAGCGGCGGAAAAAGTCATCTTCGACACCGATTTCAACGTCCTCAACGATGACGGCCAGGCCTTCATCATGCTCGCCCAGCTTCACGCGCAAAAACGCATCGACCTGCTCGGCATGACCCTGGTCAGCGGCAACGCCTGGGTCGACCAGGAACAGGTCGATGCGCTCAAAGCCGTGGAACGCATGGGCGTGGAAAAACAGGTCGGCGTGTATTCCGGCGCGGCGTATCCGCTGCTGCATGACTTCGCTTCCTATGAGCAGGAAAAAGCCTTGTTCGGCGCCGGTTGGCCGGGGGCGTTCAAGGCGCCGCGTCCGACGGCCGCCGCGCAACTGGTCGCGCCGCCGGATGGCTTGGCCACCCACACGAAACTGCGCAAGGAAACCGCTGCCCAGTTCATCGTCGACAGTGTGCGCGCCAATCCCCATGAAGTGACGCTGCTGGCCGTCGGGCCACTGACCAACATTGCGCTGGCGATCCGTTCCGCGCCGGACATCGTGCCGCTGATCAAACGCATCGTGTACATGGGCGGTGCCCTGGAGATACCGGGCAACACCACCCCGGCTGCCGAGTTCAATTGGTGGTTCGATCCCGAGGCGGCGAAGATCGTCCTGCGCTCGCCCATTGAGCACGTGATATTCCCCAACGATGTCTGCGAGAAAGTCACCTTTGATGCCTCGGTGTACAAACGGGTCATCGCGCAACCAGGGCCGATTGCCGATCTGTACAAACACGAATTCGGCCCACTGTTCGACAAGGACCCGGCGTATCACAGTTTCACCTGGGACAGCCTGCCCGCGTTGTTTCTGGTGCAACCGGACATCGTCACCGAGTCCCGGGAGTTGTGGGTCGATGTGGACGCCCAGTTCGGCGCCGATTACGGCCGGGCGCTGGGCTACAAGAAAAGTCCGCCAGTGGGCACGCAAAAAGCCAAAGTGGTGTTCGCCATCGATCAGAAAAAATTCTGGGATGGCTACGTGAACCTGGTGACCTTACCGACACCAATCAAGGGCAACTGACGCCGCCGACAATCATGAACAAGTGACAGCCTGCGGCGAACCCCTCACAGTGAGCGTGGTCGCACAGGTGAGCCGCCAGTGATTGTTCACTGGCGGCTCAGTCCCTTTTTCTGTCGAGAGCCCCTCCATGCGCAGACTTCTTGCCCTGTCCCTTTCCCTGCTGTTGCTCTCCCTGAGCGCCTGCGCGCTGTTCCCCAATCGCGACCCGCTGAACATCAACGTGGTCGGCATCGAGCCGCTGCAAAGCCAGGACCTGGAAGTGCGTTTCGCCGTGAAGATTCGCGTGCAAAACCCCAACGAAACCCCGATCGACTACAACGGCGTGGCGCTGGACCTGGAAGTCAACGGCCGGCCATTGGCGTCCGGCGTCAGCGATCAAACCGGGACCATCCCGCGATTTTCCGAAACCGTGCTGACGGTGCCGGTGAGCGTCTCGGCGTTTTCGGTATTGCGCCAGACCCTGGGCCTGAGCCAGACCCAAACCCTCGACAACCTGCCCTACGTGCTGCGGGGCAAACTGGCCGGCGGGTTGTTCGGCACGATGCGTTTTGTCGATACCGGCAAGCTCAGCTTCCCGGGGTCGAGTGCGGCGACCTGGTAAATTGGCCCGCCGCGTTATCGTTGAGTACAGATTCACAAGGAAGCCAGAACCCATGGACGCCACACCCACGCTCTACACCGAACGCCTGATCCTGCGCCCGCTGGAACTGGCGGACGCCGACGCCATCCAGCAACAATTCCCCCATTGGGACGTGGTGCGCTACCTCAATGCCTTGGTGCCCTGGCCGTATCCGGCCGACGGCGCGCTCAGCTACCTGCGCGATATCGCCCTGCCGGCGATTGCCCGGGGCGAAGAGTGGCACTGGTCGATACGCCTGAAGTCGGCACCGGAGCAACTGATCGGCAATGTCAGCCTGATGGACCAACCGGATAACAACCGCGGATTCTGGCTCGCGCCAGACTGGCAGGGCCGGGGCTTAATGACCGAAGTCAGTGCGGCCGTCACCGAATACTGGTTCCAGACCCTGGGCCGACCGCTGATGCGTGTGCCGAAAGCCGCGCCCAATATTGGCTCGCGCAAACTCTCGGAGCGCGGCGGCATGCGTTTGATCCGCAGCGACGAAGACAACTTCGTCAGCGGACGCTTCCCGCGAGACATCTGGGAAATCACCCGCGAAGAATGGCTGCAACTATCAGGCAAATGACATCCCCGTAGGAGCTGCCGAAGGCTGCGATCTTTTGACTTTGATCTTTAAAAACAAGATCAAAAGATCGCAGCCTTCGGCAGCTCCTACGGGGGGTAGGGGGTTAGGGGGTTAGGGGGTTAGGCGGTGAAGCGCACGCCGGGTTTGGCCCGTTCATCGACGCTCAACTCGAATATATCCGGGCGCGCGTAGTGCCCGACCACGTCGAAGTCGTAACGGGCGCGGATCAATTCGTCGGTGTCGATTTGCGCCGTCAGCAAACCGGGTCCGCCCCGCAGCGGCCCGGCCAGTAAGTCGCCCATCGGCCCGACGATCACGCTGCCGCCGGCAATCAACGGCCGATCCGCCGGCCAGTTGGCGATCTCCACGCCCAAGGCCTCGGGCGAGTCCTGCACCTGGCAGGCACTGACCACAAAGCAGCGACCCTCATGGGCGATGTGACGCATGCTGACCTGCCACATCTCCCGTTCGTCCACCGTCGGCGCGCACCAGACCTCCACACCTTTGGCGTACATCGCAGTGCGCAGCAGCGGCATCATGTTTTCCCAGCACACCACCGCCGCGAGCCTGCCGACCTGGCTGTCGATCACCGGTAAGGTCGAGCCATCGCCCTTGCCCCAGATCAGCCGTTCGGTGCCGGTCGGCATCAGTTTGCGGTGCTTGGCGACCAGTCCGGCCTGCGGATCAAAGTACAGCGCGGTGCAATGCAAGGTGCTGCCTGCGCGTTCGATCACGCCAATCACCAGATTGGCCCCGGTACGCGCAGATAGCCCGGCCAAGGCTTCGGTTTCAGCGCCCGGCACGTCGATGGCGTTGGCGAAATAGCGGGCGAACGCTTCACGGCCCTCCGGCAAGCGGTAACCCAGTTGTGTGCCGAACGCCTCGCCTTTGGGGTAGCCGCCCAGCAGCGCTTCGGGCATCACCACCAGCGCCGCGCCGGATTCGACGATGGCGTTTTCCCAGGAAAGGATCTGTTCCAGGGTGTCGCCCTTGCCACCGGGCAAGGCGCCGATTTGCAGGGCGGCAACGATTGACTTGGGCATCGCGGTAACTCCGTGGGCAATGAGGTGTTGCTCATTCTCGGCCGTCGCCAGATCATGAATAAAGCCCCATTCACTGCTGAATGATATGAACCCAATGAATATCGCCAACATTGACCTCAACCTGCTCAAAGTCTTTGAAGCCCTGCACGAAGAGTCCAGTGCCAGCCGTGCGGCGTTGCGCCTGGGGGTGACGCAATCGGCGGTCAGCGCGGCGTTGCGCCGATTGCGCGAGGTGTACGGCGATCAATTGTTCGTGCGCACCGGCCGAGGCCTGGCACCAACCCTGCGGGCCAATCAATTGAAACCGGTGGTCAGCGACGCCCTGAACAAATGCCGGCAAAGCCTGGCGATGGTTGATCCGTCGGCCCATCACTACGATGGCCGTTCGGTGGCCGTGGGTTTGTCGGATGACTTTGAGATCGCCTACGGGCGCCAGTTGATTGAGGAAATCGCCCGTCGGGCGCCGAAACTGCGGCTGATCTTCCGCCAGACCCACAGCCAGATCGTCGGCCATGCATTGCTGGAGCGCAGCATCGACCTGGCAATCACCGCTGGCGGCTTTGCCGAGCGTTTGCTCAGTCGTCAGGTGCTCGGTGAAGGGGGTTATCTGTGCCTGGTGGACCCGCTCAGCCTGGCCGACGGGCAACAGACCCTCAGCCTCGACGAGTTCGTGGCGCGGGAACACATTCTGGTGTCGTCCGGCGGTTTTATCGGGATCACCGATGAGGGGTTGGCGGCGCTGGGGCTAAGTCGGCGGGTCTGCGCCTCGACCACGCATTTTGCCGCGTTGCCGCACCTGCTCAAGGGCAGCCGGGCAGTGGCGACCATTCCGGCCCACGCCGCGCAAAGCATCGCGGCGCTCAGTGGCTTGGCGCTGCTGCCCTGCCCTTTGGCGTTGCCGCGTTACCCGATCGAACTGGGCTGGCGCACCAGCACGCAGCTTGATCCGGTGGTGCTGAAGGTGCGCGAAGCGATTGTCGCGATTTTTGCGTGAAACCCGTTACTTGGCGGCCATCAGGCGATTCACTTCACTGCGCACCATGTTGGCGAATTCGGGCGGCGACATGGCGTCGAGTTCCGCGCGAACCCATTCGGCCCATTTGCCTTTGCGCTTGGCCCGCTCACCGAACAACCGCGCAGCTTCGCCCTTGGACTTGCCCAGGTTGCTTTGCCAGAGGTCGAACAGACGGGATTTTTCGTCTTCAAGCGCAGCGCGCTCGGCAAGGGGTTTGTCGGCCAGATTGAAGCTCATGGGAAATACCTGCGGCGTAAATAGGCGACATCTTACACTGTAGGAGGAAATCGCCGACCCTGGATTTTTCCGAAGGATTGAGCCTGCACGCAAAATAGCTGCAACTTTTTCAATCCCTCAAGACTCCATTGTTCACTGTACATTTATCAGCAAGGAGTTACTCAATGGCCCGCAAAACCGCCGTACAAGCCGCCGCAGACCAAATCAAGGATCAGGCATTCAGTGAACTTCAGGCGCTGATCGAAGAATCGGACAAACTGCTGAAAAGCAGCGCCTCGCTGGTCGGTGAAGAAGCCGACAGCCTGCGTGGGCAAGTCGCCCAGAAACTGCAACAGGCGCTGGAATCAGTCACCAGCGTGCGTGACCGGACCAAGCCTGCGGTGGACGCCACCGAAAACTACATCGGCGGTCATCCATGGCAAACCGTGGCCATTTCCGCCGGTTTCGGCCTGGTGGTCGGGTTGCTGCTCGGTCGTCGCTAACCGCACACCACCCTCCCTGTGGGAGCGGGCTTGCTCGCGAAGGCGGTGTGTCATTCAGCATCAATGTTGAATGACACACCGCCTTCGCGAGCAAGCCCGCTCCCACCGTTAAAAACCAGCTTACAGCCCCGCCAGCTCCCGCAGATTCGCCAGCACGTCAGCCTCCAACGAAATACCTTCAGCGCCAGACCTGGCGCGCTGATGGTGACGCCGATCCCCCGGCAAGCGCTTGAGCCCTACTCCATGCATCTGCCGCACCAGTTCCTGGCTGCGCTCGGCGAAGTTCTGGCCGGCGGCTTTGCTCGGATCGATCACGATCAGCAGTTGCCCGGTCCATGGGGTCTTGGCCCCCGGGTGGTTCGACCAATCGAATTCGAACGAGAAATTGCCACCGGTCAACGCCGCCGCCAGCAGCTCCACCATCATCGACAGCGCCGACCCTTTGTGCCCGCCGAAGGGCAGCAAAGCGCCGCCTTCAAGGATCGCTTTGGGGTCCTGGGTCGGCTGACCGAGGCTGTCCACGCCCATGCCGGCCGGCAAGCGCTCGCCCTTGCGCGCGGCGATCTGCACATCGCCATGGGCAATGGCGCTGGTGGCCAGGTCGAAGACAATCGGATCGCCATCCGCCCTCGGCGCGGCAAACGCAATCGGGTTGGTGCCGAACAGCGGACGATCGGCACCGTGGGGCACCACGCAGGTCATGCTGTTGACCACGCTCAGGGCCACCAGGCCTTCATAAGCAAAAGGCTCAACATCCGGCCAGAGCGCGGCGAAGTGATGGGAGTTGCGAATCGCCAACACCGCAATCCCGGCGCTACGGGCTTTTTCCACCAGCAAGGCACGAGCGGCGGCCAGTGCCGGTTGGGCGAACCCATTGCCCGCATCGACCCGGACAAACCCCGAGGCCACGTCTTCCACCACCGGCACGGCCTGACCATTGACCCAGCCGCTTTTCAGCGTCGATACGTAACCCGGAATGCGGAACACGCCGTGGCTGTGGGCGCCGTCGCGCTCGGCGCCGGCACAGTTGAGAGCCAGTGTGTGGGCGACCTCGGCCGAGGTGCCATGGCGTACAAAAACATGCTCGAGCAACTGGACGAGTGAATCGAAATCGATGGTTTGCGCGTTCGAACTGACGGGTGTTGCGGTCATCTGAGGCTCCAGTTTTATTATTGAGTTCGGGCAACAGGCTGAAACGGGGCTGCTCGGCAACCCACAAAAATATCGCCGATTAAGCGCTGTTTTAGAGGCGTCCTGTCAAGCCTCGAAAGAATGTTCGGTTCAAGCAATATGTACCGCACCGAGACTCGATGCCGGCCCTACTGTTTTTCTTCAAGCCAACTGCCTGCGGTCCCGCCCGTAGCAGCACTCCGAGGAAAAACCATGACGGCTACCCCGCTCCCGTATTTTTTTGACGAAGCCTCCCTGGCTTCCAATGCCAAGCAGCCTGGCGAGCGTGAAAAAGCGCTGGGCTTTACGACTGCTGACCTCAAATGGCTGAAGGCGGTTTACCTCCCCACCCAGGCCGCCCGTGGGGCTCATGTCCCCGGAATGCAGGTTGACCGATTGATGCTGACCCCGACCATCGCCCTCGCGGGAGCCTTCGCCATGAGCCGGCCCGACGATGGCGAGGTCACGCTCTACACCCCGTGGAAGGGCTTGATCAAGTTTGCCGACATGGCCGACCTCAAGGCCAAGGTCCTGCAATGGCTGGACGCCGCCGCCGGCAAGCGTGAGTTGCTGCGTTATCTGTCCATCGAGCAGCGCAGGACAGTGCTCGCGGCGGGGACGCTGACCCTGACCACAGAGCCGATCGACGGCGCGGTGCTTCAGGATCAGGAAACGATCATCGTGGCCAATCAACAGCACAACCTCACGGCCATGCTCGGCGAACTGCTGAAGACGCCCTCGCTGCGCACAATGATTGACGACTCGCTGAAAATGACCCTGGCCAGGCACTTCCCGACGCTGGATCAGCGCCACACCCGGCTGGACAGTTTCGGCGCGCCCATCAGCCCCGGCATTGGCAGCGCCGACAATCGACCCAGGCTGTCCTCACTGTCGTTGAGCGAGGCCGTCTTGCATTACTACCTGACCAATCAGTGGCCGGAGGCTGACTTGCGGGTCTTCAAAAACCCCGCGCACGGAACCAGCAGCGATGCCGATCACCAGGCCTGGGAAAGCGCCACCAAGGAGATCGCCCAGAGCTTTACCCCACACCTGCGCAGCCAACTCGAAACCTTCTGGAACAGCCCGATGAACAGCGGGCAGTCGCGGGCGGACTTTTTTGCGCAAAACCTGCAAGACAGCTATTGCGTGGAGCTCCTGCTCAAGCGCCAACAAGGCGTTCTGACCACCGAGGAGTACCTGCAACTGATGAACGTCAACCTGGCCGGCACAGCCGACGCGCCCGCCACGGGTTACACGGTGCGAATCGACAAAGTCCTCGTCATGCCGCCCTTACGTCCGCCCATGGCACTCGCCGCCATACTGATGATTGGCATCTCCGATACAGCGACGTTCCTGTACCGCCAGGCTCGCGGCATAGAGACCAATGGCAACCTGGCAGGCATCAAGAATACGTTGCAGGCCATGACGAACAGCGAGGGCCACGACGATAACCTGCTCAACGTTCTGGCCCATGAAGAACGCGGCCAGTTTATCTTGCTGGAACCCCACGAACGGCTGATCACCGGCGAGGCGATCGCCGGCCCGGTGTTTGCGCAATTGATGGCGGATATTCGCGCCAAGCAGTTGAGCAACCTCGGTTACGCCCTGAGCCGCTACCGTGAAAGCGCAGGGACCCTGGAACCTCACGCGCTACTCGATAACGCGCTGGATGTGCGGGGCTTGATCGATCAGCGCCTGCGCAGCATAGAGGCCAACGGACGCTGGAGTACCCGTGCGGACCAGCGCTGGAGCGCGCAACCGGCCACGGTGCGTGCGGACTCGGCCAAACAACAGTTGGCACTGCTGGCCAGCGTCGATCACGCACTGGAGCAACAACTGGAAAAACACCCGGCCATTGACGCTGCGACCACGACGCTGGTGCAGGCCGAAGACAGCGTGCGCGCCTCGCTGGCGCTGCTCAAACCCAAGTTTGCCCACACGCTGTCGACGGCGTTGCGCAGCGAGCTCAAGCTGCGAACCATCGCGCGGACACTGGGCGCCGTCGAGCAGTCCATTGTGCAGACAGTGCTCGACACGCCCGAGCGGCTCAAACGCGGCGCCTTGAATGGTTTTCTGCCGGACGTGTTTTCCCTGGCACTGAAAACCGCCACTTCGACCGATCTGCTGCACCTGGCCAGTTGTTTTGTCTTGAGCGAGCGCGGCGGCCTGGACCCGCAACATTCTGGCAAAACCATTCTGTGGACCCCGGCCCTCGGTTTTGAAGCGTTCGCCTCGCTGACACCTTTGCTCACGGAACTGGGCAGACGCCTGGCCAGTGACACCGAACGCCTGGCGATCCTGGAAAACCTCGACCGTAGCGAACGACACCCCGGTCAGGCCTTCACCCTGGCGCCACTGCAACTGATTGAAGGGCACTTTCTTGATGAACTGCAAAAACCCCATGTGAAGCTGGCTAAAACGTCGGTCGAACATGCGCTGGCCTCGGCCCTGCCCACGACCGAACGTGCCGACTTGCTCAGCCTGCTGGCACTGGACAAGCCAATGACCGGATTGGCGCGGGCGACGGCAATTGCCCAGTCGCTGATCACCCGGCAAAAGCTCCCGGCATGGCTGAGCAATGCCTCCCTGGAAGATCAGATCCTGCATACCGAACTGCTGGCGCAGTACCTGAATCACGCGCCCGACGACAAGGACTACCTCAGCGGCATTCGCAGCCTGCGGCGCACGGCTCATCAGGCACTCCAGACACAACTCGCCGCCGACACATTCACGGTTGATCCGGATCATGTAGAGATACAGATCAGCACCCGCGCGATGTCAGCCACTCGAACGCAAACCTTGACCGAGTTTGCCCTGATTCACCTGCATGAGCTGGACAACCTCAAGTTCAAACCCGTGTCGCTCACTGCCTCGAAGCTGCCTGCCGGGATGGATGAAAGCTATGTCCGCAGCCTGATACGGGATCTCAAACTCGGTGAACATCAACGCACGGAATTGAACTTGGCGTTCGCCGAGCAGCACGCTGATGCGTCAACCCGTAAAAAGCGCTTCACCGCACAATTGCCTTGGCAACTGCTGCACTACGCCCATTCGGAGAAGCTCCAGGAGCGCTTGAGCGAAACCGGGTTTGATCTGATTCGGCAAGTCATCGACATGCCGGATGCCATCGCCCGTGACGCGGTGGGCGGTAGCAATGCCGTCATCCGTGCGCTTGGGCTGCTGGGCGCCAAAGGTGAGGCGGCCATCAACGTGCCGGGGGTCTATCTGATCGGACCGAAAAAGGACGCCGCCGGGCCGCAGATCCTGCTGGCCCCCTACAGCCCGGAACACGGGATCAAAGAGTACGAAAACGAAAACGCAGTGCTGGCCGAATTGAAAGCCGCCGGCGCCTTGCAGCGCTGGGTGCTGGATGGGCTGGCGGCGGTTGATCAAGTCCGGTGCCGGACCCGCTTGGGCGCCACCCCCAGCCTTGCATCGCACGCCCTCAAAGGCCCGTTGTTCAAACAGCTGTTCAACGATAACGCTCAACTGCTGACCCGACTGCTCGGCTGCCAGGCGGACAGCAGTCGGCAAAGCGAATGGGCGACCCTGAAACGGGTGTTGGGCGAAGACCTTGATCAGGCGTTTACCTTCATGTCCGGCAAACTCGCCTATCCGATCACCGTGTGGCGCAGTTACCGCGACATCAAGACCTCAGCCGAAGATCTGCAGGCGCATAAGTGGGGTCGTGCGCTAAGGGCGTTCATCAGTGGCATGACGCAGTTGGCGATGTTGCGCAGTTCGATGGAACGTCGCGAACCGGCGGCGTCCGCCGACGACACCGCCACTCAATGGCAGCGTATCGACAGCACGGCCCCGGAACGCACACGATTGCAGCGTCACGAAAGTACCGAGGTGGATTTGGGCTCACTGACGCTGGACGCCAGACTGGGGCTCTACACCCAATCGACCAGCAAACAGCACTACGCGCCGATTGAGGGCAAGGTGTACCCGCTCAAGAAGCGTGGCAGTCGCTGGATTGTCCGCAGTCACAATGTGGACGGGCCCTATGTCCGGCAAGACGCGTTGAAAAAATGGGGGTTTGAGGCGCAAACGCAGACGCCTCGCTACAGCCTTCTCAAGCGGTTCAAGACCTGGAACACCTTGAATCATGGAATGAATGTCGAAGCCAGCGGGATGCCGGAAATCCGTCAGCTCTTCCCCGTCAGGGCGCGGCTGATCGATGAGGCGCTCGACCTTTCGACCACCTACGCCTGGAACAGCTTTCGCAATCTTCAATGGTTAAAGACTGTGGTGGCGCAAACGACACCCATTCATCAACTCATCAAGGATTTTCTCGATGTGCCCACGGTGCTGCCAGGGCATATAACGATGATCGAAAAAGTGGTCCAGCCGCTCCTGGGAGGACTGCTGGACCCGACGCTGCGCCAAGCCAAATCCAGCCGTTTTGTCGTCGGCAGAACGAAAGACGATCCGGAAAATATCTTTGCTTTTGCAATCCCTTCGGACCAGCAGAAGAGGCTTTATCTGGCGGAGAAGTTCTTTCTGCCCAAGTTCGATTACTACCTCAACTACCTGACAGACCCGTCTTTTCCCGTCAACGTTCATGCCCGTGCAACAGCGTTGATCCATGAGCTGTCACACCTGCTTTGCAAGACCGAGGACATTGCCTACCTGGACTCGCCCCGGCCGTTTGCCGATTTGATCGAAACCACCAATAGCCGCGCCATAACGCTAAAAGAAACACTGAATCAAATTCAGCGCACGTCGCTGTCGAGGCTATCGCCCCTGAACGAGCTCTTCGCGATTTTCAATACGGACAGCGGGGTTTGGGAGGATCTGGGGGCTACGTCTTTCGAGAACAGTGACCGCGCACACGCCAAAGTACTGGAGTTAAGCGGTCAAACGACCTTGAACGACGCCCGCAAATCCTTCAAGAGCGATCCAATGGTCCGGCTGGCGGTACAACTGGGTAATGCCGACTCGGTGGCCTGGCTGATCAGCCATCTGGGGCGCAAGCTCTACACCAGCACGCCATGAAACAAGGCATCAGGGCACTGTAGCGACAGTGCCCTGAACGGTTTAATCCTTCTGATCGCGCAGTATGTTGCCGGAGGCGCCGTCGATACGGAACTCATAGACCACGCCATCGGCCTTGCGCCCTTCGCCCTTCCAGTAGCCATTGTTATCGGCTTCGATTTCATAGACCTCGACATAACCGGCCTTGGTTTTGGCCGTTTCGATGGCCTTCTCGATCGAGATCCAGCCCGCCCCTGGGCGATCGGCCATGGCGGCGCCGGCACTCAGCAACGTGGCAGCGGCAATGACGGCGGCAAAGGTTTTCTTGATCATTTTTTCACTCCATTTGTGGATACTGCGTGGTGAAGTCCTGTTTTTAGGGCCTTGCGGTGAAAAATAAGTTCCACTTTGATGGGTAATTGCCATGACGGATGTTCTCGTCACGTCGCCCTCAAGGTTAGAATGCAGCAAATCAGGATGAGTCAATGACCGAACACGCCCTCACGGAAGCCGAATACGACGCCATCACCGATGCCGCTGCGCACTGGTGCATGCGTCTGCACGCCACCGACTGCACCGCCGAGGAGCGTGAAGCGTTCGAACAATGGCGCGACGCTGATCCGCTTCATGCCTTCGAGTTCGAAGCCATGCTGGAGATCTGGGACGTCGCCGGCGATCTGCCACGCCCGGAAACGGCCCTCCCGCTGCCGCCCGCCAAATCCTCGTCGTCCTGGCGTACCTTCGGCATTTCGGCGGCGGTCTGCGCCCTGGCACTGCCATTGGCGGCGTACAGCGGCTGGAACCTTGGCTGGTTGCCCAACGGCTATCAGCACTTCGAAGCCGGCAACAATGTTCGCCAAGTCACGCTGGGCGACGGCAGTCAGGTGGAGCTGAACCTGGGCAGTGAACTGACCTTCCTCAACTACAAGGATGAACGCCGGGTCACGCTGAAAAAAGGTGAAGCGTTCTTCAGTGTCAGCCACGACATGACTCACCCGTTCATTGTCCGGGCGGCCGAAGGCAGGATTCGGGTGACGGGCACCAAGTTCAATGTCTGGCTGTATGAAGATCAGGTGCGGGTTAACCTGATTGAAGGCTCGGTGCTGGTGTCCAGCAACGACGCACTCAGCAGTGACGGCTTGCGCCTGGGCCCGGCGATGCAGGCCCGCTTCCAGCACGGCGACTTCATGCCGCAGATCAGTCAGACCTACGCCAACGACAGCTCACTGGCCTGGCGCAGCGGCAAACTGGTGCTCGATGACCTGCCGCTGAGCGATGCCTTGCCGCTGATCAATCGCTACCTGGCCAAGCCGGTGATGGTCGCCGACAAAACCACCGCGTCGATCCGCATCGGCGGCATCTACAACATCAAAGAACTCAATAACCTGGTGGCATCCCTGCCCCGGGTGTTGCCGGTCTACCTGACCCGCAATGAAGACGGCAACCCGGTCCTCAACTCGATTCCGCAGCAAGCCCCAAAAAGCTGAAGGCCGCAACCCTTGAGGGGTGCGGCCTTCCTGTTTGCTGCAATATCAACGGTGCTTACTGCGCCGCTACCTTCCCGGCTTTTTCATCCGACTCGCGAATCGTGCGGACCTGATACTGCGGATCAGCCTCGATCTGCTGCTCGGTGAACGGCAACACACTCAACTGCTTCTTCGAGAAGGCCTGCGTCTGGTCCCGGGAATACTTCGATGCCGGGTCACTGGACAACGAAAACGCCAGCAAACCCTGAGCGTGCGGACCCTTTTCGTCGAAGGTCACGATTTGCAGGTAACTGGTGCCGCTGACCACTTCGAGTTTACCGTCGGTTCGCGGAACACTCTGGATCGCGTTGTAGATCCCCAAGGTGCCCGGCCCGCCATGGATCGGCGTCTGTTGACCACCGCTGCTGACCACCTGAATCTCGCCCCAGCGACTGTCGGCGTTGAGCCCCATTTTGTTGACCTGTTCCACCGACGCCAGCATCGCTTCGCGGATCGCCTTGGCCACTTCCGGCCGATCAATCGCCAGGCCACGAGGCGTGTGCTCAGCGTCTTTTGGATCAAAGGCTACGCGCCAGATATCCGGAGCTTGTTGCAGCGCCTCCATGACACCCTGGAAATGCACCAGGCCCAGGCCGCTGTCCAGATTCGCCCGGCCGTCCCACGCGTTGAGGCTGGCACACACCGGTTTAAGTGCAGCCCCATCGGCGCCCGGATCGGCGCTACAGAACTGCAACAGGTCCGGCATGACTTGCGCCGCCAGATAGACCTGATCATCCATCACCATGCGCTGCAAGTCCGCCGCCACCACCGGCCCGGCCTTGGCCAGCGCGCCGAGGCGATCCAGGGCAAAACGCGAGCGCAGCCCCAATGGCTGACTGTCCTGACTGATCAGGGGCGAGAAACCGCTGAGCGGTTGCGCCGGGTTCGCCAGCCACGCCGAGTCGTTGGAATGCTGCACAAAATCTTTGCGCAGCAGCTGCGGCAGTTTGTCCGCCGCGTAGATGCCTTTTTGCGCCGCATTCGGATCGATGTCCCAGGCGCAGGCGCTGTTGGCGCCATCGAGCACGATCATCTGCAAGCCGATGCGCGGATCGCTGCACTTGGCCAGTTTGTCGGCGTTGACGTTCGGCACCACCGAGAGGTTCATGTACAGCGTTTGTCCCTGATCGTCCGCCGCCAGGGTGTTGACCCACGGGATACCCTGGATCTTGTGCACCGAGGCCTGCAAATCCTTGAGGCTGGTGGCCTGGTTCATTGCGTACCACTGCTGCAAGACGCGGTCATTTTCCAGGTTGGCATCGCGCAGGCTGTAGGCAAATTGGTTGTCCCAATCGAGCTTGCCGGGCCATTGCACAACAGGGCCGAATACCGAGCTGTAGACCACGTGGGAAATCGCTTTGATCTGGCCGTCAGGCTGTTTCACGTTCACCGTCAGGGTCTGCTTGTCCAAGGGCAATGACTTGCCATCGAGCAGGTAGCGGGTCGAATCCTTGGGGTCCAGTTGCAGGCGATACAGGGTGAAATGCTTGGACGAATCGACCGTGTGGGTCCAGGCCAGGTGCTGGTTGAAACCGATGTTGATCATCGGCAGACCGGGCAAGGCTGCGCCCATCACATCCAGCTTGCCGGGAATGGTCAGGTGCATCTGGTAGAAGCGCATCCCGCCCACCCACGGAAAGTGCGGGTTGGCCAGCAACATGCCGCGACCGTTGAACGAGCGCTCGCTGCCAATCGCCACCGCGTTACTGCCTCGGTCGAGGGCAAACCGCTGCTGACGCGCATCCGCAAGCTGGAACGCCTGAGCCCCCGCCACCTGCGCGACGGCGGCTGGCGGCGTGGCGCCGGCCAGGGCTTCGGCAAACTGTCCGACTCCGCCTTCGACCAGCAAGCGCCGCGTGAGCTTCACCAAATCCTGGGTGGCAATCGGGCGCACCCATTCACCTTGGCACTGCGCCGGCAAACCCTGGGCCTGACGCTCGGCCAGCGAACGGTTGTAGCCCGCCACATAACCGTCGATAAGGTCGCGCACTTCAGGGGTTTGCGCCTGCCAGAAACCGGCCACCGCTTGCGGGGTATTGAGCCAGTTGAAAAACAAATCGCTGGCCAGGTTAGAGCGTTCTTCGAGGGTGAACTGATCCGGGCCGAAGTAGCGTGAACGCTCGCCGTTGACGGTCACGATCTCGTTGGCCATCAGGCACAGGTTGTCCTGAGCGTAGGCATAGCCGATGCCGTAGCCGAGCCCGCGTTCGTTTTCGGCGCGAATGTGCGGCACGCCAAAACTGGTGCGGCGAATATCGACGCCCGAGGTTTGCGGCTGACTGCGGGCGCTTGCCGCAAGACTCAGCGCGACCAGCGCCGCTGCAAGGCTTAACCGGGTTAACTGCCTGTAAATAATCACGCTCGCTCCTGATCCAGGAAAAACTGAAACCAGGATGGGCCTGCGACTTGATGACGGTACAGCGGCATCGGACCCAGCCTGGGAAAAATCACAGCCCGCGTCTACACGGAATGTGCCTGGCCTTAGGAACGAAATGAACCACAGGATATTTAGCCCGAATCCCCTTTTCTGGCGGTCGCTCACGTATCGCTCACACCTTCGCGACAAATTTTCTACATCCGGGGCTTCATTATTTGTGTTGCTCGTTCGTCTTAATGATTGAGAGCACCATCACTTTTTCCTGATCAGGCTCTGAAAAGGAGTTTTTGCATGTACAACTCGCGACTGCCAACGGACGGTAGCCATGCGTCAATGGGTGTTTCCATGAGCCCTGGCGCCGGAATGTTCGAACAAAGGGCCGAGCGCCACGGAAACGAACGAATCAGATTGCTGCTCAAGAGCTTTGGCCTGAGAACCAGCCTGATTCGCCTGAAAGTCATCGACGCCTTGCTGAACGCCGCCGAAAGCGAGCGCAATCTGGGCGTGCGCGGCGTTCACGCCTATTTGCTGGACCTGGATATCCCACTGTCCTTTTTAAGTGTGCGGGAAGTGTTGAAGCGCTTGTGCAGCGAGGGGGTGATCACCTTCAACGCGGACAAGAGCTACAGCCTGCATCCGCAGGCTATCGCCATTCTCTACAGCGATCCGGAGTCGAGCGCGTCGCTCAAGGCTTGACCTTGCGACGCATCACGCCGTTGACCACCACCACGACCACCGCCACGCCGATGGCGATGTACTGGAACAGCTTCTCACTGATGACCCCTGTGTTTTGCAGATACGACAGGCCAAACATGATGGCCAGCACGACCAGGGAAATCAGAATCGAGTATTTCAAACGTTGCGACTGGGTCATTGCGGGTTCCTGAACCTTGAAATGTATCCGGTTTGTATCCGTTTGCATGCCAAGCCCCTACCTTCGGACGGGGATGAACGGCAGCAAACGAAGTCTCATGTTACAGCCGATGAAGAGATTTGGCTTCAATGCGGCTTCAACCATGAGGATTTTGAAATGCTCCGTCGAATCACACTGCTGATTCCCCTGATCGCTCTTTTGTCCCTGAGCGGCTGTATCATTTTCCCCCACGGAGGCTGGCACGGTGACCACCATTATGATCGTGGAGGACCGGGTTATTACCAACACCGGTAATCCATATCCTGAATAACGCGTCAGACAAATAGTCTTTTTTAATGAGCCTGAAGAAATGCCCGCCCTGTTGCGGGCATTTTTCTTACAACCGATTTTTCCCACTCATGTAAGTTTGGATCCATAACATCCGTTGCCCATTACGCAACCCGACAACTTGCAACACATGGCAACCCATTGAAATCCCAAGCATCAAACGCTCGCTAGAGCCCTGCGTACTCCGTGACTACTCTTGATTGCCCGTTATAGGAGCTCATCCTTAAACGTTAAATATCAATAAGGAAGTCATGCGCACCTCATCAACAAACATCCGTTCTTTTCAACTATCAGGTTTTTGCCTGGCCATCGCTGTATTCGAACTCCTGACGTATATGGCGAGCGATTTGATCATGCCCGCCATGTTGACCGTGACCGAACAATTACAGGCCAGCCCGGAGCACGTGCCTTATGCATTCACGCTGTATCTGACTGGGGGTGTTCTGCTGCAATGGCTGGTTGGCCCGTTGTCGGATCAATACGGACGGCGCCCGCTGCTGCTCCTGGGGGCTGCGCTGTTTGCCACCGCGTGCGGCGCGGCGTATTGGGTGCAGGGCATCGGGGCGTTCAACAGCTTGCGACTGATTCAAGGCATGGGACTGGGCTTTGTCATTGCGGTCAGTTATCCCGCCTTGCAAGAGCTATTCGAGGAGGCCGACGCCGTGCGGATCATGGCGTGGCTCGGGAACATCGCCCTGCTTTCGCCGCTGTTGGGCCCGTTGCTCGGCAGCTTGCTGCTGCAATGGCTCTCGTGGCGAGAGCTGTTTCTGGCATTGGGCATTGCGGCGCTGGCGGTCTGGCTGGGGTTGTATGCGTTCATGCCACGCAACCCGCGCAGCCGAGAAAACGTCGAGCCCTTCGACTTACACGACACCGTGCGCCGTTATGGCAGGTTGTTGCGCAACCGGTCGTTTGTGTTGTCGTCCATCGCCCTGGGCCTGATGAGCTTGCCCCTGATTGCCTGGATCAGCCTGTCACCGCTCTTATTGATCCAGGGTCAGGACCTGTCGCCGTTGCAGTACGGGCTCTGGCAGATTCCAGTCTTCGGCGCGGTCATCCTCGGCAATCTGCTGCTTGACCGACTGATTGGCACAACCGCCCTGCCGCAGCTCATCCGCTACGCACTCTGGCCTTTTTGCGCCGGGCTTGTCGCACTGCTGAGTGCCGGTTTCTACGGCACCTCGACCGGGTTGCTGGTGGCGTGCCTGGCGATCTACGCCGTCGGCCTGGGCATGAGCAACGCTGCGCTGTATCGGCTGGCGCTGTTTTCCAGCGAAGACAGCAAAGGGCTGGTGTCGGCCATGATCGGCATGATTTCGATCTCGATCATGGGCGGCGCCGGGTCGCTGATTGCAGCGCTCGGGGCCGGGGACAGCCTTGAGTCGTTCGCCTGCATTGCCGGTATCGCCGGGCTCGCCTGCCTCGTGCCATTGCAACACTTCCTGCGGCATTGCAGCCCCCCCGTCGCCACCTGAACCAAAAAGGACTTTTGATGATGCCCCTTCCCTACACCGACGCCCTGTGTGCGCTGGCGCAGCCCTACGACCTGGATAAAGTTCCACCAGGACTGTTTGATCGTGCCATGGCTGAAATCAGCCTGTTTCACTGCCACCACACCCCCGGCTATGAGCGCTGGCTGAACACCCATGGCCTTGATCCACGGGCTCTGGAGCAACTGGACGACTGGTCACGACTGCCAGCGATTTTCGCCAATTTCTTCAAGCAACAATTGCTGTTGAGCCGCACGGGTGAAGACGCCCTGGAATTGACCTCGTCCGGCACCAGCGGCCAGAAAAGTCGCATGCGCTATGACGCGCGCAGCATCGCCGCCGCCCAAGGCATGGTGACGAAAATTTTTCAGCACTATGGCTGGGACACCCCGGACACCCCGTGCAACTACCTGTTGCTGAGCTACGAACCCGAGGTCGACAACCGCCTGGGCACGTCCTACACCGACCAATTCCTGTGCCGTTATGCGCCGATCAATCAAGTCGTCTACGCCTTGCGTCGCACCGGCAATGGTTACGAATTCGATCTGTTCGGCGTGATCCGCGCCTTGCAGGCGTTCGCCGAAGAGCAACTGCCAGTGCGCATTTTTGGCTTTCCGGCGTTTCTCTGGCAGGTGCTGCAACGCATGGAAGCGACCCAGTTACCGCCGCTCGAACTACCTGCCGAGTCCCTGGTTTTTCTGGGGGGCGGCTGGAAAAACCACGTCGCCCAGGAGATTCCGAGGGCGCAACTGTATGAACGGATCGAACGGCAATTGGGCATCGCGCCTGACCGCTGCCGCGACGGCTATGGCGCCGTAGAGCACGCGGTGCCCTATATCGAATGCGCCCATCATCATTTTCATGTACCGGTTTACTCGAAGGTTTTCGTGCGTAATCCCTCTGACTTCAGCGTCCAGCCTTACGGCCAACGCGGCCTGCTGGCCCTCGTATCCCCCTACATTTCGTCGAGCCCGGCCCATGCCGTGGTCATGAGTGACCTGGCCAGCGTGCACCCCGGCGCCTCATGCGGTTGTGGCCTGCCCACCGACTGGTTCGAGCTGCACGGACGCGCCGGCACCCACCCCGGCCGAAGCTGCGCCATGGCGGCGGCCGAACTGATCGGGAGGGTTTGACATGTACCTGATTAATGGCCAATTGCACGCCGAACTCTGCCTCGATAGCGCCCTGGACAGCCTGCATCAAGTCTTGCCCCGCCTGCTGATGACACCGCTCGACAGTGACACCGTCGTGGCCTCGGCCACTCGTTTCGCCAGCCAATTGCTGGCCGGTGAACTCGACTTCGGACTCGATGATGAACAACGCCAAGGGCTGATCGAGTTCTGCCAACCCGAGCACCTGAACAGCAAACTCGAACGCGAACTGGGCGTACAACCGCGCTCCTTGAGGCGGATCGATTACGTGCAATCACGCTTCGAGAGTTGGCACCCGTTGGGGCTGGTGGTGCATGTCACGCCGGGCAATGCGCCGATGCTGGCGTTTTGCGCGGTGCTGGAAAGCCTGCTGGCCGGCAACATCAACTGGCTACGCCCCAGCTCCAGCGACCAGGGGCTGACGGCTCGCTTGCTTGACGCCCTCGGCCAGTGTGACCACAGCGGCAGGCTGGCCGATTACATCGCGGTGTTGCCTGTCGACACTGCGCAGATTGCACGCCTGTGCACCCGCGCCGATGCGGTGGCCGCGTGGGGCGGCGAAACCGCGCTCAAGGCGATTCGTCAGCACTTGCCCGGCGGATGTCGCTGGATCGATTGGGGGCACCGGATCAGTTTTGCTTATCTTTGCCCCGAAGCGGCGCAACCCGACGCCCTCGATGCTTTGGTCGATGAAGTCTGTCGCCTGGACCAACAGGCCTGCTCCAGCCCGCAATGGGTGCTGGTGGACAGCGATGACCCGGCCGTTCTGCAAGAAATCGGCGCACGTCTGGCCGAGGCGTTCGAACGTCGCGCAGCCCGGTGGCCGGCATTGGAGCCCACGTGTCAGGAAGCGTCGGAAATCACCACTCGCAGTACGATGGCGCGGCTTGAACAGTGCTTTGCCGGCCACATCGGCGAGGTCTGGAACGGGCCGGGTTGGCGAGTCATCTGGGAGCATCATCGGACGCTCGCGCCTTCACCGCTGTTTCGCAGCCTGATGCTCAAGCCGGTGCCGCAGCACCTGATCGCCGAAACGCTGCTGCCGTGGCGTACGGTCCTGCAAAGTTGCGCATTAATCTGCTCGCCCGCGCAGACGGCCGCGCTGGTGCGCACACTAGTCAATGCTGGCGTCACCCGCATCGCACCTGCGCAGTCGATCCACGAGGGTTACGCCGGTGAGCCCCATGATGGTGTGTACGCCTTGACGCGTCTGAGTCGCCGGCTCTCGGTGAGCCTGCCCCCGGAGGTGCTTGGCAGCCATGCCACCCTCGACGCATTACCCGAAATCCCGGACGTGGCGGGCCTGCCGATCATCGACAAAAATGCCTTCCAGGCCCAGCCGATAAACCCCACCGCCCAACTGTACTTTCGTTCCGGCGGCAGCAGCGGTACCCCGGCACTGGCCGGTTACAGCTACCGAGATTTCCAGCGGCAAATGCGCGCGGCAGCCGACGGGCTGTTCGCCGCCGGACTGGACCCGTCGCAGGACCGGGTCATGAATCTGTTTTATGGCGGCGGCCTCTACGGTGGCTTTTCCAGTTTTTCCTGGGTCTTGCAGCAGATGGACGCCGTGCATTTGCCCATGGGCGCGCCCCATGACGACAATTTCAGTGAAATCGCCCAACTGATCGTGCAACAACGGGTCACCGTGCTGATGGGCATGCCCAGCACCCTGCACCGGTTGTTTTTAAAGGAACAGACGACCCTGCGGGCCTATGCAGGTATTCGCAAGGTGTTCCTCGGCGGCGAGCACCCGGGGCAGGCCAGCCGCCAGTTAATGGAAAGCTGCGGCGTTTCGACGATTCGTTCGGCAATCTACGGCTCCGTCGACGCCGGCCCGCTGGGGCACGCCTGCGCTGCGACCACTGATGGCGTGTTTCATTTGATGAGCGATACCCAGCACCTGGAAATCGTTCATCTGGAACAGGATGTCGCCGTCTCGGGCCTTGAGGTCGGGCGCCTGCTGTTCACCTCGCGCGCTCGTCAAAGTCAGACCGTTCAACGCTACGAGGTGGGTGACACCGGTCGCTGGGTGGCTGGGGTTTGTCCCTGCGGATTGAGTTCGCCACGGTTCGAATTGCTGGAGCGACACGGCCAATGGCTGCGGCTCGGCACCGAGTTCATTTCACCGGCCCAACTGGCCCGATGCGTCGGCATGCCCATTCAGATGGTGCTGGATTACGCCCCCGACGGCGTTGAACGCCTGTTGGTCCGCGCCGATGCCGACGCGCAATGGGTACGCGAACAACTGCTGTGCATTACCGCGCTGAACACCTCGGTTACTGAAGCACTGTTACTACTGGAAGTTAATACCTGTGCGGCGACTCAATTTGAACGAAACAAGCGCAGCGGTAAAACGCCGTTAGTTATCGACCGACGCCAACAACAATAATTTTCATCAATAAAAAACCGTGTGCAACATGCCTGATACCTGGACCCGAACGCCCATGAAAGAACTTTTTTCGCTTGAGCAGTTAATACAGTACATACGCGAACACTCGCGCTTTTATAACCAGCACCTTAAACATTTGGCTTTAGAAGATTTGACGTTAAACGATATTCCGTTGATCGATGCCAACAACTACTGGGTGGGCAGCCATGACCTGAATGACTGGCCGGTACTGACAGCACCTGTCGACGATGCGTTGGTGTTTAAAACCGGCGGTTCAACCGGCCAGGGCAAACTGGCGGTCTACACCCACGCGGAATGGCAAACCATGGTCCGCGCATTCGGTGAAAGCCTGTCGATGCAACTGACCGATGGAGACCGGGTCGCCAACCTGTTTTTTTCCGGTGATCTCTACGCCAGTTTCCTGTTCATCCATGACTCACTGGCCCACGTCAGGGTTTCGATCAGTGAGTTCCCTTTCACCGGCAATGTTGATCTTCAAGGACTGGCCGAGGCCATTGGCGCCCACCGGATCAACGTGTTGGCCGGCGTACCGGCACAGCTGCTGAAGTTTGCGGCGCACCTGACGGCGCATCAGCGTGTTTTGACGGGCGTTGATACCCTGCTCTATGGAGGGGAAAGCCTTTTTGCCGATCAACTGGCGATCTTCGCCCGGGCCTTTCCCAACGCACGGGTCAGCTCCATTGGCTATGCCAGCGTTGATGCCGGGATTATTGGCAGCAGCGACCGCGACTGTGCGCTGGGCGAGCATCGGGTGTTCGAACCACAGACCTTGCTGGAAATCATCGACGAACACAGCGGCGAGGTGATCAATGAATGCAACCGTGTGGGGCTGTTGGTCGTCACCAACCTGAGTCGGCGGTTGATGCCTCTGTTGCGATACCCGGTGGGCGACCGCGCCTGCTGGCTGGAGCCCCCCGCCAGCCCAAGACGCAAGTTCGCCCTCAGGGGACGCAGCGTCCATAGCCAGCGTGTACGTGTGGGTGTGTTGTCGCTGTTCACCGATGAGCTGCAGGACATCGTCCAGCGTGTGGCCCAAAGCGATCAGTGGCAACTGCGCCTCGAACACCTCGGGCACAAAGATTTGCTGAGCGTTATCTGGGTCCCCGAGGTGAATGCCGAGGCCATCGAGCAGACAAATCGGCTGCTGCACGAAGCGCTCCTCGCCCACTCCCCCGGCATTGGCAGCCTGCGTCAGGATGGCTTGCTGGAATTCCAGGTCAAACCTTGCGCCATCAGCGACCTCACATTGCACCCACGCTCGGGCAAACAACTGCGGGTCCTGGATTTGCGGGATTACACGTGCACACCGGAGCCCAGGTTGTGAATCCGTTGATTTTCCGCCCCTTCAGAGCCTCCGATGCCAAATCCGTCAGTCAGTTGTTTCGCCTGATCTACGCCGATCATTACGTACAGCCACAGGTGTACTTGCCGAAGCTGATCACCCAGAACAATAACGACGGGCGTTGGCAATCCATGCTGGCTGTGGAGGGGTCGCGGGTCCTGGGGCATGTCGCGTTGTGCCGCGATGGCGACGCCGACAGCCCCGAACTGGCCATGGGCGTTGTGCACCCGGCCACTCGCGGACAGAACATCGCGACCCGCCTGAGTCGCGAGTTACTGGAGCAATCGGCCGCGGCGGGCGACACGTGCGTGTTGATCAAACAAGTCACCCAGCACCCTTACAGCCAACGCATGGCGCAAACGCTGGGCTTTCATAGCACCGGTTTGCTGCCGGATTACGTGCCGTCACCGTTTGCCGAACCGATGGCCGAAAGCATTGTGATTGGTGTCCATCTGCCCAAGGGGCACTGCCGGCCACTGCCTGATATTGCGTGGCCGGGAGATTGCCGGGCCTTCATGCAACATCTGGGTTCAGTGTTTGGCGTCGGCAACACCGGAGCGGTTTGCCCTTCGCGCCCGCTGCAAATGACACGGCATCAGCAACGGGTCGATGTGGTCATTGAGCGCCTGGACAAACGCCTGTTCGATCATCTGACTCAACTGCCTGACGATTGGCTGATTTCACTCAGGCTTGCCCTGTCACAGCACTTTGCCGTGGACTTTCAGCGTTTGACCGCTCAAGGATTCGCTTTCACCGGCGTGCTTCCAGCACCTGAACAGGGCGAGTGGTCTGCCCTGTTTCATCGAGGTGCCCAGACACGTGACCTGAACCTGCATTGCCCGCACATGCAACAGTTGCACGACAACCTGCAGCACGCCGTGCGCACCCAGGCAATCCGGCGGGCCAATCGTTCAGCGGCCTGAGTCGCTTCGGTAAAAGTGCTGGCCGGGCTGGGCGCACAGTTCAACCAGCCAATCGACAAACACCCGCACCCGCCGGGATAACTGGCGGTGAGGCGGGTACAGCGCGGTCAACGGCATGCCTGGCGGTGGCGCGTCACCGAGCACCTCGCACAGACGCCCCTCCTGCAATTGCCGGGCAACGTGATAGTAAGGCGCCTGGACCAGCCCATACCCGGCCTCACACGCGGCCATGTAACCATCGGCGCTGTTGACCGACACCTGCTTGGGCAGATTGACCGGGTGCACCTGCCCCTCGACCACAAACTCAAGCCCGAAGCGTGCGCCGGTGGTGGCGGAGAAATACTCCACCATCTGATGCCCCTCCAGGTCCGCCAGGGACCGGGGCGTGCCATGCCGCTGCAAGTACTCGGGGCTGGCGCACGTCACTTGGTCGAGCAGCACCAGCGGCCGCGCCACCAGCGAATCATCAAGCGGCGAACCACCGCGCAGCACACAGTCCACGCCTTCGCGAATCAGGTCCACCGTGCGGTCATTCAAACCGATTTCCAGTTCGATCATCGGGTACTTGGCCGTGAATTGCGGCAACGCCGGAATCACGATCAGCCGTCCGATCCCCGCTGGCATGTCCACGCGCAGCAAGCCTTTGGGGTTGTGCCGGGCGGCGGAAAACACCGCTTCGGTTTCCTCAAGGTCCGCAAGCAGTCGCACGCAACGGGGGTAATAAGCAGCGCCATCGAGGGTCAGGCTGATTTGTCGGGTGGTGCGTTGCAGCAACTGCACACCCAGATGGGCTTCCAGTTGCTTGATCAGAATCGTCACCGAAGCCCTCGGCATTTGCAGGCTGTCCGCCGCTTTGGCGAAACCGCCCAATTCGACGATCCGGGTGAACACGCGCATGGCGCTAAGACGGTCCATGTTCTGAAGTACCGGGCAATTATTTAGAAATGATGAATAGTGATAGCAGATTTAGCCGGTTTATCCGATTTCTGTCGAGGTTAACAATGGCGGCTCACATTCATAGGGAGCTGATTTCATGCAAACACGTCAATTGGGCAAAAACGGACCGCACGTAAGCGCCATCGGCCTGGGCTGCATGGGCATGACCGATTTCTACACCACCGGCACCGACACCCGCGAAGCCACCGCCACCCTGCACCGGGCGCTGGAACTGGGGATCAACCTGCTCGACACCGCCGACATGTACGGCCCGCACACCAACGAAGAGTTGATCGGCAAAGCCATCGCCGGCAAGCGCGACCAGGTGTTCCTGGCCAGCAAGTTCGGCATCGTTCGCGACCCGGCCAACCCGACTGCCCGGGGTGTCGATGGGCGCCCGGAATACATTCGCCATTCCATCGACGGCACACTCAAACGCCTCGGCGTCGAGACCCTGGACTTGTACTACCAACACCGTATCGACCCGCAAGTCGCCATCGAGGAAACCGTCGGCGCCATGGCTGAACTGGTGAAGGCCGGCAAGGTGCGTTACCTGGGGTTGAGCGAAGCCTCGGCCGCGACTTTGGAGCGGGCGCACAAGGTGCATCCGATCAGCGCGTTGCAAAGTGAATACTCGCTGTGGAGCCGCGACCAGGAAGACAACGGTTGCCTGGCGACCTGCCAGCGTCTGGGTATTGCCTTCGTCCCCTATAGCCCGCTCGGGCGCGGCTTTTTGACCGGCGCACTGAAAAGCCCGGAGGACTTTGCCGCCGACGACTACCGTCGCTTCAGCCCGCGTTTCCAAGGGGATAATTTCGCGAAAAACCTGCTGCTGGTGCAGCAAGTCCAGGCGTTGGCCGCTGACAAGGGCGTGACTGCCGGGCAACTGGCGCTGGCCTGGGTGCTGGCGCAAGGCGACTACCTGATCCCGATTCCCGGAACCAAGCAGCGTAAATACCTGGAGGAAAATGTCGCGGCACTGGAAGTAAAACTCAGTGCCGGCGAGTTGCAGGGGCTGGAAGCGATTTTCTCCCCCGACGCCACTGCCGGTTTGCGTTACCCGGAAGCGGTGATGCAAATGCTCGACCGCTGATCCCGCGACGTCTGCCCCGCTCAATGCAGTGAGCGGGGCAGAAGATCATTTGTCCTTTTTCTTGACCGTCGTGCCGTTACCTTCGCCGTAGGTCTTCAAGTTCTGCAGCACGTAAATAGCTTTCTTGAACTCAGGCACCAGGTAGTTGGCGTACTTGTTGCCCTTGAGGTTGTTGTTCTGGATGGAGTCCAGTTGCGTGGCAAAGTAATCCAGCGCATTGAACTTGGCATCGGGGTCGTTCGGAATACCAAATTTGTCGAATTTGTCGCCGGCATTGAGCAAGGTCAGCGCGGTCACATCGCCGATGATGCCGTTCTGCTTGAGGAAGGTGCTCATGTTGCCCAGTTGCTTGGCCGAGATGTTCGTCGGATCGAAGCCCTTGACCTGCTTGAACAGTTGCAAGCTATCCATTTTCGTCCGATCGAGGATCGTCGGGTTGGTGCCGACCATGCTCAGGATTTCCCGCACCTTGGCGCTCTGGGACACCGGTTTGGCATTCTCCGAACCCTGGCGTACCAGCAGGCCCGATTTAGCAGTCCAGTTGCCGACCAAACCAATAGTCATGACCGCACTCCTTTCGACTGACGCATAAAAAATCCTTGTTAGAGCAAGATGATTGCGGGGAAGTATCGGCGCGAAACGACAGTACTCCTATTAATATTTCGACTTTTTACAAATTTCGTACATTTTCGATACAAATCACCAAGTGCCCGGTTTCATTGGCCTATAGCAAATTTATTTCTGGGTCTTGCCGCCCTGCTGATTGTCATTTATTACAGATTTATTCCGTTTGTAGCGGTTTTGACACTCACCTCTTATTGACCGTCTGTCCCCCTTGAGTCCTTTCTTGCACGTCCGTACTAAAGCTCGCCCCCGGCAGGCCGATAAGCCCTGGATACCCCGACTTCCAAACCCAACAATAAAAACGCAGCACAAGGACCGGTCCCATGCCCGCATTCCGTACCATTCAGGCTCGCTACACGCTGTTTCTGGTCCTGTTCATCCTGCTGCTATCGGTGCTGACGGTGGTCGGCATCAGCCAGTTGGTCGCGCCGAAACTGCGCCACACCGAAGAACAGGTGGCCCTCAACCGCATTGCCGAAGTCGCCGAACAAATCCAGGGCGAACTGAACAAGGTGCAGGCCCAGCAACGCAGCATCACCCAGACCATTCCCCTGCTCGACAGCGCCGCGATCGATACGGTGTTGCCCGGCCTGGTGGACCAGTACGGCGAACTGAAAGTATTCGGCGGCGGGATCTGGCCATTGCCCGGCCAGCGTGAAGCGGGCCGCAACAAGTTCAGTACCTTCTGGCACCGTGACAGCTCCGGCAAACTGGCCGTGAACACGTTCTGGAACAGCGACGCCGCGCCCAATTATTACGACCAGACCTGGTACAAGGGCGGCATGGCCACCCCGCGCGGCCAGTGCGCCTGGGCCGCCGCCTATAAAGATGACGCCAGCGCCGAACCGCGCACCAACTGCGCCATGGCCATTCAGAAAAACGGCGCGGCGTATGGTGTGTCGACCATCGACGTGACCCTGGGCTTCTTCAATGACCTGATCGCGCGCAAGGAAAAAGACCTCGGCGCCGAGATGCTGATCGTCGAGGCCGACGGCAAAATCATCAGCAACAGTTCGCGCATCAGCGGCCCGATTGTGTTGAAGAACATCAGCGAACTGGCGGCTAACTCGCCGTTCGCCAGCCAGGTCAAGGCCGGGCTGCAAAACCGCGATCAGGCGCAGCGGGTCGAATTCGACAACAAGGGTGAAGCCAGCACCTTCTTCATGCGCCCGATCGAAGGCACGCCGTGGTATCTCGCCACCGCCCTGCCGACCAAACTGATCACCGCCCAGCGTGACGATGTACTGAACACCTTGAGCCTGTTGCAGATTCCCATGGTGATCCTGCTGGTGCTGCTGCAGATCTACGCGATCCGCCAACTGATCCAGCGCATGAAAATCCTCAAGGCCAACATCGACGCGCTGTCTGCCGGCGACGCGGACCTGACCAAGCGCATCACCATTCGTGCGGAAGACGAACTGGGCGCCATCGGCCATTCGGTCAACGCCTTCATCATCTATTTGCAGAACATGATCGGCGAAGTCACCCAGGCCACTGGGGCCATGGCTTCCAGCCTGGACAACCTGCAACGGACCTCGGCGCACACCAGTCAGATCCTGGTGCGCCACGCCTCGGAAACCGATCAGACCGTTACCGCCATCACTGAAATGAGCTCCACCGCCGACAGCGTGGCGCAGAACGCCGCCGAAACCGCCGCGTTCACCCAGCGCGCCAGCGAACATGCGGACCGTTCCCGGGTCGTGGTGGGCGAAGCGTCCAGCAGTGTCGTGGCGTTGATCGATGAAGTGGCCAGCGCCACCCATAAAGTCGAAAACATGCAGCAGGATGCGCAGCGGATCACCGAGATTCTCGGGGTGATTGGCGCGATTGCCGGGCAAACCAACCTGTTGGCGCTCAACGCCGCGATTGAAGCGGCCCGCGCCGGTGAACAGGGTCGCGGTTTTGCGGTGGTGGCCGATGAAGTCCGCGCCCTCGCCGCCCGGACCCAGGCCAGCACCTCGGAAATCAACGAAATGCTCAAGCGCCTGACCCAAGGCGTGAGCTCGTCGGTGTCAGCGATGGAAAACACCCAGGCCAGTTGCCAGTCCGCCGCCGATGCGACGGCGCGGGTCAACTCCGGGCTGGATGAAATGGCCGGCTCCGTGAGCCACATCAACAGCCTGAGCACACAAATCGCCACCGCCGCCGAGCAGCAAAGCGCGGTGACTGAAGAGATCAACCGCAGCATGGTGCAAATCCGCCACATGGTGGATGAGTTGGTCAAAAGCGGTCACGCCAGCGAGCTCAATACCCAGCAATTGCTGGAAGCCAACAGCCGCGTGAGTGCAATCATGGGCCGGTTCAAAGTCCGGTAATGATCTGACTGAGAGGCAGCTCCCCGTGGCGAGGGGGCTTGCCTCCTCGTCACAGCAAACCCGGTCGCCACAAGGGCTCAGCGTACGTCGTAGTACTTCGAAACACTCTCGCCCCGTTTTGTTGGCTAAAGTAGTCAAAATGCCTCTTTTTTTGACCGCCACCCGAGTCGAGACCCTGCCATGCGAACCCACCTGCGTCTGGTCGCCCTGAGCGCCCTGTTTATCTCTTCCCTGGCCCAAGCGGCCGACCTGATTCCTATTGAAGTGCACCGCGACGCCAATTGCGGCTGCTGCAAAAAATGGATCAGCCACCTGGAGGCCAACGGCTTCAAGGTCGAGGACCACGTCGAAGCCAACATGAGCGAATTCAAGCAGCAGCACGGCGTGCCGCCGCGCCTGGCGTCCTGCCACACCGCGTTGATCAACGGCAAATTTGTCGAAGGCCATGTGCCGGCCGAGCAAGTGCTGGCCCTGAGCAAACGTGATGACCTGCTCGGGGTGGCTGCGCCGGGCATGCCGATGGGCTCGCCCGGCATGGAAATGGACGGCATGAGTGACGCTTACCAAGTGATCGGCCTGACCAAGACCGGCACTGACGTGGTGGTGGCGGACTACCCCGCCCATTGATCTTCAGCGCTTACACCGGGCTGTTTTTAGCGGCGTTCGGGGCGGCGACGCTCCTGCCATTGCAGTCCGAAGCACTGCTGGTGGGTTTGCTGGTCAGTGATCGCTATTGGCTGTGGTCGCTGCTGGCGGTGGCGACCCTGGGCAATGTGCTCGGCTCGCTGGTGAACTGGTGGCTGGGGCGCGGCGTCGAGCGCTTTCGTGAACGGCGCTGGTTCCCGGTGAGCCCCGGGCATCTTGAAACCGCCCGCAAGCATTATCGGCGCTACGGTCATTGGTCCTTGCTGCTGAGTTGGGTGCCGGTAATCGGCGATCCGCTGACCCTGGTGGCCGGCGTCATGCGCGAGCCGCTGGGGCGTTTCCTGCTAATCGTGACCGTGGCCAAGGGCGCGCGCTATGCGGTGCTGGCCCTGATCACACTCGGTTGGATGTCCTGAACGTTCACCGAAGGGCAGTGCCTAATTTCCATCTGGAATGCGCGCAACTGTGGGAGCGGGCTTGCTCGCGAAAGCGGTGCAACTGTCAATACAAATGCTGAATGACACAGCGCTTTCGCGAGCAAACCCGCTCCCACATGGGTGCCATTTGACCGATAGATTAATGTCGCCGTAATCGCACCCTTGCAGCATCGGCGCATTTGCCCTGGAGTTTATCTATGCCCCCTTCCCGCTGGCTGCCCTGCCTGTTGCTGAGCGCCGCATTGCCCGTCCTGGCCCACGCCGATGGTCCGGAGTACGGCCCGGAGCTGCAAGGCTTCGAGTACCCCTACACGGTCAAGCATTTTGCTTTTCAGTCCCAGGGTAAATCCCTGCAAATGGGCTACATGGACGTCGCCGCCGATGGCAAAGCCAACGGCCGCAGCGTGGTGCTGATGCACGGCAAGAATTTCTGCGGCGCGACCTGGGACAGTTCGATCAAGGCCCTGAGCGAGGCCGGTTACCGGGTGATCGCCCCGGACCAGATCGGCTTCTGCACCTCCAGCAAACCGGACAACTACCAATACAGCTTCCAGCAACTGGCGACCAACACCCAAAAGCTGCTCAAGGCCCTGGGCATCCAGAAAGCCACGCTGCTCGGCCACTCCACCGGCGGCATGCTCGCCACCCGCTATGCCCTTCAATACCCGGAGCAAGTCGAGCAACTGGCGCTGGTCAATCCCATCGGTCTGGAAGACTGGAAAGCCCTGGGCGTGCCCTATCGCACCGTTGATCAATGGTATGAACGGGAACTGAAAGTCAGTGCCGACAGCATTCGCACTTACGAACGCAATACCTATTACGGCGGACGCTGGAAGCCCGAGTTCGATCGCTGGGTCGACATGCTCGCGGGCCTGAACAAAGGTCCGGGGCACAAACAAGTGGCGTGGAACTCGGCGCTGATCTACGACATGATCTTCACCCAACCGGTTTTTTACGAATTCAAGAACCTGAAAATGCCGACCTTGCTGCTGATCGGCACTTCCGACACGACGGCCATCGGCAGCGACATCGCCTCCGCCGAGGTCAAGTCGAAGCTCGGTCACTACGATGTGCTCGGCAAGCAAGTGGCGAAACTGATTCCCCACTCGACCCTGGTGGAATTCCCGGGTATGGGCCACGCGCCGCAGATGGAAGAGCCGACGCAATTCCATCAGGCCCTGCTCGACTGGCTGAACAAAACCAACCCTGTTCGTTGATGAGGTAAGGCTGATGGCTGTGCAGATTGCGGTGATCGATGACTGGCAAGACGTGGCCAGCGGCGTGGTGGACTGGTCAGTGCTGGAGAGTATTGGCGAAGTCGGTTTTATCCATGACTACCCGGCCGACAGCGCCGCCATGGCTGAACGCCTGGGCGCTTTCGAAGTGATTTGCGTAATGCGCGAGTGCACCCGGTTCGACGAAGACCTGCTGCGCCGTTTGCCGAAGCTGAAACTGCTGGTCACCGGCGGCATGCGCAACGCGGCGCTGGACCTCAAAGCCGCCGCCGCGCTGGGTATCCAGGTCAGCGGCACCGACAGCTACAAGCACGCCGCACCGGAACTGACCTGGGCACTGATCATGGCCGCGACCCGCAACCTGGTGGTCGAAGCCAATGCGTTGCGCGCCGGCCAGTGGCAGCAAGGCCTGGGCGGCGACCTGTACGGCAAGACCCTGGCCATTCTCGGTTTGGGCAGCATCGGTAAACGGGTGGCGCAGTTCGGTCAGGTGTTTGGCATGCGGGTGATCGCCTGGAGCGAAAACCTCACCGCCGAACGGGCCGCCGAAGTTGGCGTGACCTATGTCAGCAAGCAGGAATTGTTCGAACAGGCCGATGTGTTGTCGGTACATCTGGTGCTCAGCGACCGCAGTCGCGGGATCGTTGACGCCCAAGCACTGGACTGGATGAAACCCACCGCGCTGCTGGTCAACACGGCCCGTGGGCCGATTGTCGATGAAGCGGCGCTGATCAAGGCGTTGCAGAAAAAGCGCCTGGCCGGCGCGGCGCTGGATGTGTTTGAGCATGAGCCGCTGCCTGAACTGCATCCGTTCAGGACACTGGATAACGTGCTGGCCACGCCCCATGTCGGGTACGTCAGCCGGCAGAATTACGAGCAGTTCTTTTCCCAGATGATCGAGGATATTCAGGCGTGGGCGGCGGGTGCGCCGGTTCGGCTGCTCACCTGAGACCGCGTTATCGTTCATCGCGAGCAAGCTGTGCGCCGCCCTCTGTAGGAGCAAGGCTTGCCCGCGATGAGGCCCTCACAATCACCCCCTACCCTTCAAAGCCCCTGTGCACCAACACAGTGCAAAACCCCATTCCGCCCTTGCACATTACTGTGTCGTCCACGTGACATTTTGGCCCGCCAACCCAAATAAACCTGCACTTCGTCGGTGCGTTTACCCCGCGAATCGGCACGTCCGTACCTCTTTAAACCGATTGTCGAACAATTTTGCCATCTGGCCTGTGACGCTCTTAGTTCTGGCCTAGACTGATTTTCGCGAGGCGAAACCGGTCGGTCACAAAGAGGTAAAAAAGTCGAAACTTTTACTTGTCGCGACGGGTCAGGTTAAAGGTAGGGCCGTTACGACTGGTGCAATCCTTGCAATAGCCCTTTGTGTAGCCCTTTCACCCTTTGTGCTTCAGCGTATCGGGCAGCTTTGCTCTTCGATGCGTAGCGCGTTCGCGCCCGGCCACAGGATTTGGCCACGAACACCGTTTGTGCCAGGCCAGAATTAGATCAACAACACGGGAGATTCATATGATCAGTGCGGCTTTAGATATTCAGGGAGAACGTGCTCATCAGCAGGTCGGCGAATCGAGCGCCGTGAATGCCCCGAGCAGCAAGACGATCAGCGCTCCCAAGGCACTTGTTCCAGCCGCCAGTCAGAACCCCAACAAGAAGAAAGTCTTGTTTGTGACCTCGGAAATCGCCGATCTGGTGAAAACCGGCGGTTTGGGTGACGTGTCTGCCGCGCTGCCGCGCGCCATGGCTCATCTGCACGATGTTCGTGTGTTGATCCCCGGCTATCCGCAAGTGCTGCACAGCGAGAATCCGATTCATATCATCGGCGAGCTCGGCGGTCATGCTGCCTTGCCACCCTGCAAGATCGGGCGCATGGACATGCCCGATGGCCTGGTCATCTACGTGTTGATTTGCCCTGAGCTCTACGAGCGCGAAGGCTCGCCCTACGGCGCCAACAACGGTCGCGACTGGCCGGACAACCATATTCGTTTCGCCCGTTTGGGCCTGGCGGCTGCCGATATCGCCGCCAATCTTGCGCAAATCCACTGGTGCCCGGACCTGGTGCACGCCCACGACTGGCCGGCCGGCCTGGCCCCGGCGTACATGCACTGGCGCGGGCAGCGCACCCCAACCTTGTTCACCATCCACAACCTGGCCTATCAGGGCGTGACCAGCCTCGGCTCCTGCCCGGAACTGGGCATCCCGATGCACGCGCTGCAACAGGAAGGCATGGAGTTCTACGGCAAGATGTCGTTCCTCAAGGCCGGCATGGCTTATTCGAGCCACATCACCACGGTCAGCGCCACCTACGCCCAGGAAATCACCACGCCAGCCTTCGGCTGCGGCCTCGACGGTTTTCTCGCCGCCAAGACCCAGCAAGGCCTGCTCAGCGGGATTCCCAACGGTATCGATGAGAGCTGGGACGCCGCCACCGATCCGCACCTGTTCTGCCCGTTCACCATCGGCGACTGGGACGGCAAAGCGGTCAACGCCGATCACGTGCGTGAACTGTTTGGCCTGGAAGATTCCGAAGGTCCGCTGTTCGCCGTGGTCTCGCGGCTGGTCTACCAGAAAGGCCTGGACCTCACTGAAGCGGTGGCCGAATACATCGTCGAAAACGGCGGCCAGATTGCAATCATCGGCCGGGGCGAACCGGAAGAAGAACAAGCAATGCGTGAACTGGCCCTGCGCTTCCCTGGCCAGGTCGGCGTGCGCATCGGCTTCAACGAAACCGACGCCCGGCGCATGTTCGCCGGCAGCGATTTCCTGCTGATGCCGTCGCGTTACGAACCCTGCGGCCTGAGCCAGATGTACGCCCAGCGCTTCGGCTCGTTGCCGGTGGCGCGCAATACCGGCGGCCTGGCCGACACCATCGAAAACGGCGTGACCGGTTTCCTGTTCGACGAATCCACCGTCGAGAGTTACCGCGAGGCCCTGAGCCGCGCGTTCAAGGTCTTCGCTTTCCCCGATCTGCTGCACGCCATGCGTTGCCGCGCCATGGCCGCACCGTTCAACTGGTGCAAAGCGGTCGAACCCTACGCCGAACTCTACGAACAATTGGTGGCTAAAGCCCTGGGTAAATCGGGCCACAAATAAACAAGAGGTTTTCAAAGATGCCGTTACGGACCCTTGAAACCTGGCCCCACGGCGCAATCATGCTGGACGCAGAACACACGCGTTTTGCCTTGTGGGCGCCAGATGCGTTTTACGTCAGTGTCGAACTGGACAATGGACAATCCTTGCCGCTACTGCCCCAGGCCGATGGCTGGTTCGTGATCAAGACCCGCTGCCCCGCCGGCACGCGTTACCGCTACAACATCGACGGCGAACTGGAGGTGCCCGACCCGGCCTCCCGTGCCCAGGCCGGGGACCTCGACCGCCACAGCGTGGTGGTCGATCCCCTCGCCTACCACTGGCAACACAGCGCCTGGCAGGGTCGGCCGTGGAATGAAGCGGTGATCTACGAACTGCACGTCGGCGCCCTCGGCGGTTTCGCTGCCGTCGAGCAGCACCTGACACGCCTGGTGGAACTGGGCGTCACCGCCATCGAACTGATGCCGCTGGCGCAGTTCCCCGGCGAGCGCAATTGGGGTTACGACGGGGTCCTGCCCTACGCGCCCCAAGCCTCCTACGGCACACCCGAACAACTCAAACACCTGATCGACACCGCCCACGGCCATGGCCTGGCGGTGCTGCTCGACGTGGTCTACAACCACTTCGGCCCCGACGGCAATTACCTGCATCACTACGCCAAAAGCTTCTTTCGCGAAGACAAACACACGCCGTGGGGCGCGGCCATCGACTTCCGCCGCCGCGAGGTGCGGGACTTCTTTATCGAAAACGCGCTGATGTGGCTGTTGGAATACCGTTTCGACGGGTTGCGCCTGGACGCGGTACACGCCATCGAAGACCCGGACTTCCTCCAGGAACTGGCGCGACGGGTGCGTCACCAGACCGATCCCGGGCGCCACGTGTGGCTGACCGTGGAAAACGAACACAATCAGGCCAGCCTGTTGGAGCAAGGTTTCGATGCGCAGTGGAACGATGACGGCCACAACGCCTTGCACGTTCTACTGACCGGCGAAACCGACGCCTACTACGCCGACTATGCGCACAACCCCACCGAACAACTGGCGCGCTGCCTGAGCCAGGGTTTCGTCTTCCAGGGCCACCTCACCCGCCACGGCGAGCCACGGGGCGAGCCCAGTGGTCACCTGCCGCCCAGTGCCTTCGTGCTGTTTCTGCAAAACCACGACCAGATCGGCAATCGCGCCTTCGGTGAACGGCTGCATCAACTGGCCCCCACCGATGCGCTGAAGGCCGCCACCGCGCTGTTGCTGTTGTCGCCGATGATTCCACTGATGTTCATGGGCGACGAGTTCGCCGCCGAGCAACCGTTCCTGTTTTTCACCAGCCACCACGGCGAATTGGCCGAATTGGTCCGCGAAGGCCGGCGTAACGAATTCGCCGCGTTCAGTGCGTTCAAAGATCCTGAAAAACGCGAACAGATCCCCGACCCGAATGCCCCGCAAACCTTCGAGGACTCGCAACCCAGACATGCGGGTAACCCGGCGCAGCAAGCCATGCACGATCTGTATCGGCAACTGTTGCAACTGCGTCATCGGCACATCGTCCCACACCTGCCCGGCGCTCAGGCCTTGGGCGCCGAAGTGCTGGGCGAAGGTGCGGTGACAGCACGCTGGCGGCTCGGCAACGGCAGCCTGCTGCGCATTGACCTGAACCTCAGCGACACGCCGGTGGTCCACACCCCACAGGCCGACGCGTTGCTGCTGTTCGAACACCCGCCCGCGTCCGGCCTGTTGAACCAGGGCAGCCTCGCCCCGTATTGCGCGCTAGTCAGCCTCACGGCCGCAACCCCTTTGCTACCCCCGGATGGAGAGCGCCTATGAGCGACGCGCAACTGGAAATACTGGCCAGCCGTGCTGGCCTGGCCGTCGACTGGATCGACGCCAATGGTCGCCCACAAAAAGTCGCCCCGTCGGTGCTCCGCGCCGTCCTGACCGGCCTCGGCCACCCCGCCAGCAGTGCTCAGGAAATCGACGCCAGCCTGTTGCAATTGCAGCACGTGCAACAGACCCGGCACTTGCCGCCGCTGATCACCACCGACGTCGGCCAAGGCCTCGACCTGGCGCGTTTTTTCGCGCCTGAAACGCCCTGCGAGGTGCATCTTGAAGACGGCTCGCGCCTGCACCTGAAACTCGATGCCGAGGCGATCCTGCCGGGTTTGATCCCGGTCGGCTACCAGCATGTCAGCATCGACGGACAATCTTTCACCCTGGCCGTGGCCCCCGAGCGCTGCTACAGCGTTGGCGATGCCGTCGACAGCCCGATCCCCCGCACCTGGGGCTTGAGCGTGCAGTTGTATTCGCTGCGCCGCCCCGGCGATGGCGGTTTCGGCGATACCCAGGCCCTGGAAGACCTGGCCCGAGTGGCCGGCGAGCGCGGTGCCGAAGCATTGGCCATCAGCCCGATGCACGCGATGTTCAGCAGTGACACCCATCGCTACAGCCCATATTCACCGTCCAGCCGTTTGTTCCTCAACAGCCTCTACGCCGCACCGGGAGCGATCCTCGGCGAACGCGCCTTGCGCGATGCGATCGACGCCACTGGCCTGGCCGAACAACTGCAACACCTGGAAGCCTTGCCACTGATCGACTGGCCGGTGGCAGCCGAAGCCAAACATCAACTATTGCAGGCGCTCTACGAAGGCTTTGTCCAGGGCGAACACCCCTTGCACGAAGACTTCAGCAGTTTCCGCCATGCCGGCGGTGAAGCACTGGAAAACCACTGTCGCTTTGAAGCGATCCAAGAGACTCGCGCCGCCCGTGGTGAAGACCTCGACTGGCGTCACTGGCCGCAAGAATGGCAAGACCCGCGCAGCGCCGCCCTCGCCGATTTCGCCGAGGAAAACGCCGGGCGCATCGGCTTCTTCGCCTTCTGCCAATGGCTGATCGACCGCTGCCTGGCCCGTGCGCAAACCGCTGCGCGCAGCGCCGGGATGGGCATCGGGCTGGTCGCTGATCTGGCGGTCGGTGCCGACGGCGGTGGCAGCCAGGCCTGGAGTCGCCAGGACGAATTGCTCGCCTCGCTGACCGTCGGCGCGCCGCCGGACATCCTCAACCGCTCCGGCCAGGGCTGGGGCATTTCCGCGTTTTCCCCCGAAGGCCTGGTGCGCAACGGTTTTCGCGCATTCATCGAAATGCTGCGCGCCAATTTCGCCCACGCCGGAGGCCTGCGGATCGACCACGTCATGGGCCTGCAACGCTTGTGGGTGATCCCAAACGGTGCATCCCCCGCCGACGGCGCTTACCTGTATTACCCGGTGGACGACCTGCTGCGCCTGTTGTCCCTGGAATCCCATCGGCATCAGGCGATTGTCCTCGGTGAAGACCTGGGCACCGTGGCCGAAGGCCTGCGGGAAAAACTCATCGCGCGCTCGATCCTCGGCATGCGGGTGTTGCTGTTTGAACAGGACAACACCCACTTCAAGCCAATCCTCGACTGGCCGGACAACGCCCTGGCGACCACCAGCACCCACGACTTGCCAACAATCAACGGCTGGTGGCATGGCCACGACATCGACTGGAATGCCCGCCTCGGGCTGATCGACGCCAACGGTGAAATCGAATGGCGGCGCCACCGCGAACGGGAGCGTGAAGGCCTGCGTCGGGTGCTCGGCGAAGACCCGCAGAATTTCCGTGAAGAACACCACGAGACCGATCAGGTGCTCGACGCCGCCATCCGCTTCCTCGGCCATACCCGCGCGCCGCTGGTGTTGCTACCGCTGGAAGATGCCTTGGGCATCGAACAGCAAGCCAACCTGCCCGGCACCACCGACACCCACCCCAACTGGTCGCGGCGCCTGCCCGGTGACAGCGAAGCCTTGCTCGATGACCCGGACGCTGCCCGGCGCCTGGAACTGCTCGCCTGCGCGCGGCTTCAGGCGGGCGAGCGTGACCAATGAATCAAGCCCTTATCCAGCCGCTGCGGGCGACCCTGCGGTTGCAATTTCATAAAGGTTTTACCCTCGACGATGCGGTGCCGCTGGTGCCGTACTTCGCCAGCCTCGGCATCAGCCACATTTACGCCTCGCCGCTGCTCCGCGCCCGGGCCGGCTCCATGCACGGCTACGACGTGGTGGACCCGACCAGCGTCAACCCGGAACTCGGTGGCGAAGCGGCGTTGCGCCGTTTGGTCGAGGCCCTGCGCCAGCAGAACATGGGGTTGATCCTCGATATCGTCTCCAATCACATGGCCGTCGGCGGTGGCGATAACCCCTGGTGGCTGGACTTGCTGGAATGGGGACGGCTGAGTCCTTACGGCGAGTTTTTCGACATCCAGTGGCATTCCGCCGACCCGTTGATGGAAGGCCAGTTGCTGCTGCCATTCCTGGGCAGCGACTACGGCGTCGCGTTGCAGGACGGCACCCTGCCCCTGCACTTCGATGCCGAGCATGGCGCTTTCTATGTCCAGCATTACGATCATCACTTCCCGATCTGCCCGAAAAACTACGGCGAACTGCTCAAGCCTGACGAGCACCTGAATGCCGAGCAGACCGAGCAGTTGAAATACCTGGCCGATCGTTTTGCTGCGCTCAGCTATCAGACCGATGCCCACAGCCTGGCGATTCCCCTGCAAGCCGAACTGCGTGAACTGGCGGGCGACCCGGCCATCCTGCACACCATCCAACAGCACATCAGCACGTATGACTCACTGACAACAGAAGGCTTCCAAAACCTGCACAACCTGCTGGAGCGCCAGAGTTATCGCCTGGCCAGTTGGCGCACGGCGGCGGACGACATCAACTGGCGGCGCTTTTTCGATGTCAATGAACTCGGCGGCCTGCGGGTCGAGCGTCCGGCGGTGTTCGAAGCCACCCACGCGAAAATCTTCGAGTTGATTGCCGAAGGTTTGGTGGACGGTCTGCGCATCGACCACATCGACGGCCTCGCTGACCCTCGGGGTTATTGCCGAAAACTGCGGCGTCGGGTCGATAGCCTGTCACCGCAACGGCATTTGCCGATCTACGTCGAGAAGATCCTCGGCGAAGGCGAAACCCTGCACCGCGACTGGTCGGTGGATGGCACCACCGGTTATGAATTCATGAACCAGTTGTCGTTGCTGCAACACGACCCGGCCGGCGCCGAAACCCTGGGGGAACTGTGGAGCCGCCACAGTGAACGGCCCGCCGAGTTTATCGTCGAAGCGCGACTGGCCCGTCAGCAAATCCTCAACGGTTCCCTGGCCGGGGATTTTGAAAGCGTCGCCCAGGCCTTGCTGCAAGTGGCCCGGGATGACCTGATGACCCGCGACCTGACCTTGGGCGCGATTCGCCGGGCGTTGCAGGAATTGATCGTGCATTTCCCGGTGTACCGCACCTACATCAGCCCCCGTGGCCGCTCGGCCGAGGACGACGTGTTTTTCCAGCACGCCATGGACGGTGCTCGGCAAACCTTGGGCGAGGCCGACTGGCCAGTGCTCGATTGCCTGGCCGGCTGGCTCGGCGGCGAGCCTTGGCGCAAACGTCCGGTGGGCCGCCAGCGCAAGATCCTCAAGCACGCCTGCGTGCGTTTTCAGCAACTGACGTCGCCTGCGGCGGCCAAGGCTGTGGAAGACACCGCGTTTTATCGCTCGGCGGTGTTGCTGTCGCGCAACGACGTGGGGTTCAGCACCGAACAGTTCAGTGCGCCGGTCAGCGATTTCCACGACGCTTGCCAACAGCGTTTCGACGCCTTCCCGAACAACCTGCTGGCCACCGCGACCCACGACCACAAGCGTGGCGAAGACACCCGCGCGCGCCTCGCGGTGTTGAGCGAGCGCAGTGGCTGGTACGCCGAACAGGTCGAGCATTGGCGAACCCTGGCCCGCGCACTGCGCAGCGATGACAGCGCCCCCTCGGCCGGCGATGAGCTGATCCTTTATCAAGCGATTCTCGGCAGTTGGCCGCTGACCTTGCGCAGCGACGATCAACCAGCCCTTGAGGACTACGCCAAGCGCCTGTGGCAGTGGCAGCAAAAAGCCCTGCGCGAAGCCAAGTTGCAAAGCAGTTGGAGCGCACCGAACGAGGCCTACGAACAGGCCTGCGAAGCCTTCCTCAATCGGCTATTGCTCAGCGCCGAAGGTCAGCTGTTGCGCTGCGCCCTCGGTGAAGCAGCCCAGGCGATTGCCACGCCCGGGGCGCTGAACGGATTGGCGCAAACCTTGCTGCGAATGACTGTGCCGGGGGTGCCGGACCTCTATCAGGGCGATGACTTTTGGGACTTCACCCTGGTCGACCCGGACAACCGCCGGCCGGTGGATTACGCCAGCCGTCAGCAGTCGCTGCAAGCACCGTTCGAGGTGCCCGAACTGTTGGCGAACTGGCGTGACGGGCGCATCAAGCAACGCTTGATCGCCGCTACGCTGAACCGGCGGGCCGAACATGCCGAGCTGTTTCGCCAAGGGACCTATCAAGCCCTTGAAGTGCTCGGCAGCGAAGCCCATCGCGTGTTGGCGTTTACGCGCACGCACGAAGGAAAACGCGCCATCGTGATCGTACCGATACGCTGTGCCGGGTTGCTGGAAAACAGTGCCGTACCTCGGGTTGACGCGCTGCTGTGGGGCGATACTCGGGTGAAATTACCGTTCGCCGCCCCGGACGAAAACCTGAAGGGACTTTTTTCAAACGCAGTAGTCACAAATCACAGGGAGCTGAGTATCAGCGCCGCGCTGGGGGACTTCCCGGTCAATCTCTTTATCCAAACTATCGACATTTGAGTTCAGTTCAGGAGCATTGCGATGAGTACCGAAGATAAACGCGTTCGTGAATTTGCCTATCAAATCTGGGAATCCGAAGGAAAGCCCGAAGGTCAGGACGCTCGCCACTGGGAGATGGCGCGCAAGCTGGCCGAAGCGGAAGCACTGGCACCGAAGAAATCACCGAAGGCTGCCGCCAGCAAAGCCGCTGCCGCGAAACCGGCCGCGGCCAAGGCTGATTCCAAGCTAAACGGTGTCGCGGGCAAACCCTCGGCAGCGAAAGCCAAAGTCAAACTTGCTGCCGCAGCAAAGGTCACTCCGCCGGGTGAAAAAGCCGCCGAGAAAAAACCTCGCACGGTGAAAAAACCACCAGCGGTTTGACGCTTCACTGAATTGTCCTGATTGAACTCGTGGCGAGCCCACTCGCCACTGTGGGCGCACTCGCCCGGAATAAAGAGCATTACGCATTCCCCCGTAGGAGCTGCCGAAGGCTGCGATCTCTTGATCTTGCTTTGAAAAGTCAAAAGATCGCAGCCTTCGGCAGCTCCTACAAATTGAGACCGACCGACACGATACCGTTTTTGTCACCCCTTTTTTGCAGGAGCATCTATGACCAGTCCGAAAAAACCCGCGCCAGAACCTCAAGCCGAGGCCTCGCGAATCCGTGAAGGTTTGCCCTTCCCGCTGGGCGCGACCTGGGATGGCCTGGGGGTCAACTTTGCGCTGTTTTCCGCCAACGCCACCAAAGTCGAACTGTGCATCTTCGACGACGCCGGCGAAGTGGAACTGGAGCGCATCGAGCTGCCGGAATACACCGACGAGATCTACCACGGCTACTTGCCAGACGCCCATCCAGGGCTGATCTACGGCTACCGCGTCTACGGTGCCTACGACCCGGCCAACGGCCATCGTTTTAACCACAACAAATTGCTGATCGACCCCTACGCCAAGCAATTGGTCGGCCAGTTGAAATGGTCCGAGGCCCTGTTCGGCTACACCATCGGCCATCCCGACGCCGACCTCAGTTTCGATGAGCGGGACAGCGCGCCCTTCGTCCCCAAATGCAAAGTCATCGACCCGGCGCACACCTGGGGCCACGACCATCGGGTCAGCGTGCCGTGGGACAAAACGATCATTTATGAGACTCACGTGCGCGGCATCAGCATGCGTCACCCTTCCGTCCCCGAGAACGTGCGTGGCACCTTCGCCGGGTTGATGGTCGATGATGTGCTCGAACACATTCGCAAGCTCGGCGTGTCGAGCGTGGAATTGCTGCCGATCCACGCGTTCGTCAACGACCAGCACCTGTTGCACAAAGGCATGACCAATTACTGGGGCTACAACAGCATCGCCTTCTTCGCCCCGGACCCGCGCTACCTGGCCAGCGGCAAGATCGCCGAGTTCAAGGAAATGGTCGCGCACCTGCACGAAGCCAATCTGGAAGTGATCCTCGACGTGGTCTACAACCACACCGCCGAGGGCAACGAGCAAGGCCCGACGCTATCGATGCGCGGGATCGACAACGCCTCGTACTACCGCTTGATGCCGGATGACAAACGCTTCTACATCAACGATTCCGGCACCGGCAACACCCTGGATTTGAGTCACCCGTGCGTGCTGCAAATGGTCACCGACTCGTTGCGCTACTGGGCCACGGAAATGCACGTGGACGGTTTCCGCTTCGACCTGGCGACCATTCTCGGGCGTTATCACGACGGTTTTGACGAGCGTCACAGCTTCCTCGTCGCTTGCCGCCAGGACCCAGTATTGCGCCAGGTGAAGATGATCGCCGAGCCCTGGGACTGCGGCCCCGGTGGTTATCAGGTCGGTGGTTTTCCGCCGGGCTGGGTCGAATGGAACGACAAATTCCGCGACACCGTACGCGCGTTCTGGAAAGGTGATGACGGCCAACTGGCGGACTTCGCCAGCCGCATGACCGCTTCCGGCGAGATGTTCAACCAGCGCGGGCGCCGGCCGTATGCGTCGGTGAACTTCATCACCGCCCACGACGGTTTCACCCTCAACGACCTGGTGTCCTACAACGACAAACACAACGAAGCCAACGACGAAAACAATCAGGACGGCAGCAACAACAACCTGTCCTGGAACCACGGCGTCGAAGGCCCGACCGATGATCCGGAAATCAACGCGTTGCGTCAGCGGCAGATGCGCAACTTCTTCGCCACGCTGCTGCTGTCCCAGGGCACGCCCATGCTGGTGGCCGGCGACGAATTTGCCCGCACCCAGGACGGCAACAACAACGCCTATTGCCAGGACAGCGACATCGGCTGGGTCAATTGGGACCTGAGCGAGGACGGCAAGGCGTTGCTCAAGTTCGTTAAACGCCTGATCAAGTTGCGCCTGGCGTATCCGATCCTGCGTCGCGGACGCTTCCTCGTCGGCAATTACAACGAGGACATCGGCGTCAAAGACGTGACCTGGCTGGCTCCGGACGGCAACGAGATGAGCACCGAACAGTGGCAGGAAGGTCACGGCCGCTGCCTCGGCATGCTGCTCGACGGTCGCGCCCAGGAAACCGGCATCCGCCGCAAGGGTGGCGATGCGACGTTGCTGCTGGTGGTCAACGCCCATCACGACATCGTCAACTTCAGCCTGCCGGAAGTGCCGGACGGCGGTCACTGGACCTGCATGATCGACACCAATCAGCCATCGATTCGCGGCCAGGAACGCTTTGAGTTCGGTCACGAATATTCGGTCACTGGCCGCTCGCTGTTGCTGTTCGAATTGCAGCATGAGGATGAAGAGTGAAATGGACCTTCAAGCGTTTCTTCAACACTCGCCACCGGACTACGCCGATACCCAGGCCCTAGGCCGATGCCTGCGGGCACTGGTGGAGGCCGGTCTCGATCAGCTTCCATTGCCCGGCAACGGCCAGACACTGGAGCGGTTTCAGCGTCTGGCCGAGGTCGGCGGGCATGATCTGGGGTTGTGCAAGTTGTATGAGGGGCACACCGACGCGTTGGCGATTATCCAGCAACTCGGCGGTTCGCCAACGCCCGCCAGCACCTGGGGTATGTGGGCCGCCGAACCGCCGCAAGCCAGGGTTCGGGTCACGCCCTCAGGGCACAGGGTGCTGCTCAACGGGCGCAAGGCTTGGTGTTCGGGCGCGGCGGTGCTCAGCCATGCCTTGCTCACCGCGTGGGATCAGCAGGACCGTCAGCAACTGGTCGCGGTGGCGCTGGATCAACCCGGCGTGAATGTTACGACCGACGGCTGGCAAGCGGTGGGCATGGGCGCCACCGGCAGCGTCGAGGTGCTGTTTGAAGGCGCCGAGGCGCAAGCCATCGGCCATCCCGGCGACTACTTGCAGCGACCGGGTTTCTGGCAAGGCGGGATCGGCATTGCCGCCTGCTGGTATGGCGCGGCGCAGAGCATTGCCGAGCGCTTGCGCCGCCACTGCGCAACCCGTGAAGAACCCCATGCCCTGGCCCACCTCGGCGCCGTCGACAGTGCCTTGCACGCCGCCGTTGAAGTATTGCGCGTGAGCGCGTTGACCATCGATGCGGCGCCCACGGAAGACGCTGAACTACTGGCCCGGCGTGCCCGTGCGGTGGTCGAGCACAGCGCCGAACTCGTCATCCAGCACGTCGGTCACGCCCTCGGCGCCGGGCCGTATTGCAAGGATCGGCAGTTCGCCCGCTTGATCGCCGATTTGCCGGTGTTCCTGCGTCAAAGTCATGCCGAACGGGACCTCGCCGCCCTCGGCCAGAAAATCATCAACGAGGCATGGACGCTATGAAAACCAATCCCATCGTTGGCCAGGGCACGCCCCTGCACCTGTGGCAAACCTCCAGCCACCTGGCGCAGTTGCCGGTCATCGACATTCTGGAGCTGGTTCCCGAGGGCGCCCGGGCCGTGATTATCGCCCCGCACCCGGACGATGAAGTGCTCGGCTGTGGTGGTTTCCTGCAACTGCTGGCCGCCGCTGGCCGAGCGTTGCAATTGATTTCGGTGACCGATGGCAGCGCCAGTCACCCCGGCTCCCGGCGTTGGCCAGTGGAGCGCCTGAGCGCCGTGCGCCCCCAGGAATCGGTCGAAGCCCTGCATCGACTCGGCCTGCCGCTGCACAGTCTGAAATGGCTGCGCGGTGGTTTTGCCGACAGCCAAGTGGCGGCGCGGGAAGCCGAGTTGAGCGCGTTTATCGAGCGACACCTGCGGCCCGACGACGTGGTCTTCACCACGTGGCGCGAGGACGGCCATTGCGATCATGAGGCCGTGGGGCGCGCCAGTGCCGACGCGGCGAAACGGGTCGGCGCGACCCTGCATGAATTACCGGTCTGGACCTGGCACTGGGCAACGCCGGAAGACAGCTTTGTGCCCTGGCATCGTGCGCGAAAGATTCTGCTGGCGCCGCACCTGGTCGCCCGCAAGCGCCATGCGATCCATGCGTTCGCCAGCCAGTTGGAAGGCGACCCGCAGGTCGGTCTGCCGCCCGTGCTCGCGCCCTATGTGCTGGACCGATTGCTGCAACCGTTTGAAGTGGTGTTTTTATGAGTGTCGAGGATCGCTATTTCGACGGTTTGTTTGCGGGCAATGACGACCCTTGGGCGTTCCGCGAACGCTGGTACGAACAACGCAAACGCGCCATCACCCTCGCCGCCCTGCCCCGGCCCCACTACCGCGCGATCTTCGAGCCCGGTTGCGCCAACGGTGAACTTAGCGCTGCACTGGCCGCCCGCTGTGATCGCCTGCTGTGCTGCGACACTGCCGCTGCCGCTGTCGCATTGGCCCGCACGCGGTTGAGCCTGTTCGACCACGCCGACGTTCGTCAAAGCCGTTTACCGACGGAGTGGCCCGAGGAAAAATTCGACCTGATTGTGATCAGCGAAGTCGGCTATTACCTGGACGCCGACGACCTCAAACGCTTGATCGCCCAGGCCGAACATTCACTCACGGCGGACGGCCAATTGCTCGCCTGCCACTGGCGCCCGCCCATCGACGGTTGCCCGCTGAATGCCCGCCAGGTCCATGACCTGCTCCACGAACATTTGCACCTGCCGCGCCTGGTCTTGCATCAAGAGGCGGATTTCCTGTTGGAACTCTGGAGCCGAGAACCCCGCTCCGTGGCGGCTCTGGAGGGCTTGCGATGATTGGCATCTTGATACCGGCGCACAACGAAGAAGACTTGATCGAAGAATGCATACGCGCGGCCCTGCGCGCCGGGTGCCACGAGCGACTGGAAGGTGAAACGGTGCTGGTGCTGGTGGTGCTCGATAGCTGCACCGATCGATCTTCGGCGATTGTCGAGCGCTACCCGGTGCACAGCCTGACGATCGAGGCACGCAATGTCGGCCAGGCCCGGGCCGCTGGGGCGCGGTTTCTGCTGGAGCGCGGGGTGCGCTGGATTTCCTGCTCGGACGCTGACAGCCGAGTGGCCAAGGACTGGCTGGTGGCGCAACTGGCCCTGGGCGCCGACGCGGTGTGTGGCACGGTCACGGTCGATCAGTGGAACGTCGCGTTCGATGAAGCGGCGCAGATTCGCTATCACCAGGGTTATCAGGCTCGCGATGGCCATCGGCATATCCACGGCGCGAATTTGGGCATCAGTGCCGAGGCCTATGAACGTGCCGGCGGCTTCGAACCGCTGGCCTGCGATGAAGATGTGCAACTGGTGCGGCAACTGGAACGCTGTGGCGCGAACATCGCCTGGAGCCACCGCCCGCAGGTGCTGACCAGCGCCCGGCTGGACAGCCGTGCCCGGGGTGGCTTCGGGGATTTTTTGCGAAACATGGTACAGATCGACTAAAAAAAACCGACTCAATTTAACAGCGAGGCGACGAATAGCGCCGCATGAGCAATACTCTACCCGCCGCAATCCAGGGTTTGGAGCGCGGTACATTGCTATCAACCAGCCCTCACGGGTCTGCCAGGCTTGATAAATCAAGCACCGCGCACGACTGAGGGCGAGACAGAACAAGGACGTACTGGTCATGAAATCGGTCTTCATCAGCGAAAGCAACGCACTCGCCCAGATCTGGAACAGCGCCCCGCAACTGGACAACATCCCGGTCATCAACACCCAGTCCCTGGTGCCCGAAGGCGCCCGCGCTGTGGTCATCGCGCCGCATCCGGGCGATGAAGTGGTGACCTGCGGCGGCTTGCTGCAGTTACTCTCCGGCCTCGGCCACCCCCTGCAATTGATCTCGATCACCGACGGCAGCGCCAGTCATCCGGGCTCGCAGCAGTGGTCGGAAAAACGCTTGAGCGTGTTCCGTCCCCAGGAAAGTGTCGAAGCCCTGCGTCGCCTCGGGTTGCCTATGCACAGCCTGAAATGGATTCGCGGCGGCTTCACCGACAACGCCCTGGCCGAGCGCGAACAGCAACTGACCCACTACATTGCGCGCTACCTGCGACCGGGGGACGTGGTGTTCAGTACCTGGAGCGAAGACGGCAACGATGACCATGACGCGGTCGGCCGGGCCTGCGCCAGGGCGGCGGCGATCGTCGGCGTGGCGTGTCATGAAATACCGGTCTGGGCCTGGCACTGGCCCAATCGTGACCAAGGGCTGATCCCTTGGCACCGGGCACGCAAGGTACGCCTCGACACCTGGACCGTCGCCCGCAAAAGCCACGCCATCCATGCCTACGCCAGCCAGCTCGACGGCGAACCGGCCATCGGCATTGCGCCGTTGTTGCCGAGGGTGTTGCTGGAGCGGGTGCGGTTGCCGTATGAAATTGTGTTTGTCTGAAGAAAGATCAAAAAATCGCAGCCTTCGGCAGCTCCTACATTTGAATGGCGTTCACCCTGTAGGAGCTGCCGAAGGCTGCGATCTTTTCGGCATCACCACAAATCCGCTGAACTGCCCGCCGCTGAGTCAGTCGCATAGTTATGCAGCCTGATTCAGAGGAGCCAACGTGACCCGCAACTCGCTAAACCCCGCGCCATTGAACACCCCCACGGCCGTTCACCGACTGCGGGTGCTCACGGTCAACACCCACAAAGGATTCACCGCGCTCAACCGCCGTTTCATCCTCCCGGAGCTGCGCGAAGCAGTGCGCAGTACCTCGGCAGACCTGGTGTTTTTGCAGGAGGTGGTCGGTGAACATGAGCGGCATTCTTCCCGTTACCACGCCTGGCCGCAGATGTCGCAATACGAGTTCCTCGCCGACAGCATGTGGAGTGATTTCGCCTATGGCCGCAACGCGGTCTACCCTGACGGTCACCACGGCAACGCGCTTCTGTCCAAATACCCGATTCGCGAGTTCCGCAACCTCGATGTGTCAATCACCGGCCCCGAGCGTCGTGGCTTGTTGCACTGTGTGCTGGACGTGCCGGGCCATGCCGAAGTCCATGCGATCTGCGTGCACCTGAGCCTGCTCGAAAGCCATCGTCAGTTGCAGTTGCAACTGCTCTGCCAATTGCTCGAATCCTTGCCCGACGATGCGCCCGTGATCATCGCCGGTGATTTCAATGACTGGCAGTTGCAAGGCAACGCCGCCCTCGCCCGACGCGACTACTTGCACGAAGCCTTCGAACGTCACCACGGACGCCCCGCCAAGACCTACCCGGCCCGTTTTCCACTGCTGCGCCTGGACCGCATTTACCTGCGCAACGCCAGTAGCCACAACCCGCGAATACTCGGCAACAAGCCCTGGACGCACCTGTCGGATCACTTGCCGTTGGCCGTTGAAGTGCACCTGTGAATCGCACTTTTGACAGAACCATTCGTCAGCCGCCCTCGACCCGTTAAAAAAACGCGTCTACACCTTCAAATAGCTAAGGAGCAGCGCGTTCAATTCGTTAGGGCACAGGCCTCACGTAGTTCATGAATTAGGGTTGATTGAGAGTCCGGCGATTTACCAAGGATGACATCCCGAAACTCGAGAAGGGATTCGCCATGAATCGTTACGCCGGGCTGCTGCGGGCATTGCCGCAGGCCTTTGCTGTCCCCGCTTCACTGCTGATGTTTATCAGCTCCCCCGCCCCTGCCGCCTGCACATTGATCGCCGGCCCCGGCAACGACACCTTCACCTGCGACAGTGGCACCAGCGGTGCATTGACGGATCTGGCGGGCAATAACAGCCTGACCTTCCCCGCCAACGGCACCGGGCGCATCAACGGTAATGTGACCTTCGGCGCCGGCATCGACACGGTGCAGATGAATTCCGGGACGCTCGCGGGCGCGCTGGATCTGGGCGATGGCAATGACAGCCTGCGCATCAGCGCCGGGCAAATCACCGGGGCGGTCAGTCAGGGCAACGGTATCGATGATTTCGTCATGAGCGGCGGGACGATCCAGTCCCTCGCCCAGGGCGACGGTCGCGACACCTTCCTGATGACCGGCGGCACGATCACCGGCGCGTTCGAGGACGGCGATGTGGCGAGGATGACCGGTGGCACCATCGGCCGGGTCGACATGAAGCTCGATAACAATATTTTTGATCTGTCCGGCGGGCAAATCCTCGGCAACCTGGTAACCGGTTTCGGCACCGACACCATCATCGTGTCGGGCGGTCGAATCGGCGGCAACATCAGTGTCAGCGGCGGCAACGACAGCATCACCGTGACCGGTGGCGAGATCGTCGGCGAAATCCGCGCCAGCACCGGCGACGACACGCTGACCTGGAGTGGCGGCGGGATCATCCGCTCGGCGGTGTTGATGGGCGAAGGCAACGACCGCGCAACCCTGAGCAATCTGAATGAAAGCCTCCTCGCCCTGACCCCGAGCATCGACGGCGGTCCCGGCAATGATCTGCTGACCTTTGATCACTCCGCCGCTGCGACGCCCGCCCGCTATATCAACTGGGAGACCGTCAACCTGAGCAACGGATCGCAATTCAACCTCGCCGGCAACTTTGTCCTCGGCGACAGCGCCAGTGGCACCGGTGTGTTCAATATCGACGGCAGCAGCACCCTGGCGACCAGCCAAGGCAACCTCTCGCCCTTCACTTCCGGCCAGTTGGTCACCCTGAACAACGCAGGTGTGATCGACCTGGCCAGCGGCAGTAGCCGCACCGACGACACCCTGACGGTGCAGGGCAACTACACCGGCAATGGCGGCCAACTGCTGCTGCAAAGCGTGATCGGCGATGACAATTCCCCCAGCGACAAACTGGTGGTGAACAACGGGACCTTGACCGGCATCACCCTCATCAGCATCAGCAACCTGGGCGGGGTTGGCGGACTGACTCAGCAGAACGGCATCCAGTTGGTCCAGGCCCAAGGCACGGCGATCAGCGACAACTCGGCGTTTGTCCTCAGGGGCCCGGTGTCGGCTGGCGCCTACGATTACCACCTGTTCAAGGGTGGCGTGACTGCGGGCAGCGAAAACAGTTGGTACCTGCGTTCGGCCGTCGTTGCACCCGCAGCGGCCACGAGCATTCCCAATCCCGATCCAGACTTGCCACCCATCATCGTGGCGGCGGTGGCGACCCCCGTGGCGGCAGCGACGCCGACAATCATCAGCATTCCCAACGCCGACCCGACCTTGCCACCGACCCTCGTCGCAGTGGCGTCGTCCGCCCCGGTGTTGCCAGCGGCAGTGCCCGGCGCCGCGCCGATTCCCTTGTACCGCCCGGAAGTCCCGACCTGGTCGGTGCTGCCTCCCGCCGCCGCGCAATTGACCCTCAGCGCCTTGGGCACCTTCCATGATCGGCAAGGTGATCAACGTCTGCTGACCGAAACCGGCACGTTCGGCGCCGGTTGGGCTCGGGTCTATGGCAAAAACTTCGACCAGACCTGGGCCGGCACAGTGACGCCGCGACTCAATGGCTCCTTGAACGGTTTTCAGGTCGGCAACGATCTGTACAGCTCACAAACATCGGGTGGACAAACCCAGCGCACCGGGTTCTTCGTCGGCCACACCCGTTTGCAAGGCGATGTCGACGGTTTCAATGAAGGCTTCAGAGGCCAGCACGCCGGCAGCATAGCGCTTGAAGGCGACAGCTACGGCTTGTACTGGACGCTGACCGATCCCAAGGGCTGGTACGTCGATACCGTGGTCATGGGCACCCGGTTCGACGGCGATAACCGTTCCGATCGCGGCCTCAAACTCGACAACCGTGGCCACGCCCTGACGCTCTCGGTCGAGGCCGGTTACCCGATTGCGCTGGCCGGCAACTGGGTGGTGGAGCCCCAGGCACAAGTGATCCATCAGAACATCTCCCTGGACACCCAGGACGACGGTATTTCCCGGGTGTCTTTCGACTCCGATGGTGCATGGACCGGTCGCCTCGGCGCTCGCTTGAAGGGTCGCTACGAAGTCAGTGGGCGGCCGCTGGAGCCTTATCTGCGGGCGAATCTGTGGCACACCTTTTCCGGCACTGACACGGTGACGTTTGATCGCGCTGACCGGATCGAAACACAGCAGCAATCGTCCTCGGCCGATCTCGGCGCCGGGGTGGTCGTGAGCCTCGCCTCTAGCGTCAGCGTGTATGCCGGCGCGGACTACACCAGCAATATTGACAGTAATCCGCTGCGCGGCATGGTTGGCAATGCGGGTATCCGGGTGAGCTGGTAAGCCGATAGCCAGCTATCAAAAGCCTCTGGCACGGTGGTTTTTTGATGATTTTTTGTACAAACAACCACTTATGGAATTCCGTCAAATCAGCCACTTGCAATCACCAAAATAGCCCTACCATTTATCGGCCATTTTCTTGACGCAGGGTCGCCGGTCTTCTTAGCTACACCTTACTACCCCCGGAAACACCACCAGGGGCAAGCCCTCAGACACCCGCAAAAACGGGCGGCCACAGGCTTGCCTCAATCCATTCGGTCGCCCCTCATTCGGGGTAGGAGAGACGCCAAAGCGAGATTCGGCATGCGTTTGCAAGGTAGACCTCCATGAAAACTTCACTCACCCCACAAGAGATCAAAATCACCTTCTGCACAGTCTCGAGCTCACTCCTGCTGTGTTCATCCATGGAGGTGCAGGCCGTGCCTGCTGAGGATGAAGCCACTCCCTGGTATCGCCAGGACGTATCGACACTGACCATGCCCGACGTCGCAACACTCTACCCCGGCCATTTCGCCGCCCGCCCCGATTTGCGAAGTTCGCGCCTCACCGTCGAAGACGCCGCCCCGGCTGCCTGGGATCAGCTCTATGGCAAGGCCTCGCGACAAGCACAAAGCGATTATCAAGCCGAGGGTTATGCAATCCCCGGCGCCGACGAATTCAAAGGCCCGGCCATCCTGACCCTGCAAAGCAGCGGTGGTCATGTGCAGCGAATGGGGCTGATCGGCGGCACCAGCCAGTACCAGGGCAACAGCAATGGCTTGCTGCCCAATCGCGGCTTTGCCGACCCCGGCAACGACACCTTGAACCTGCAAGGCCAGAGCCTCGGCGCCTACTGGAGCCTGACCGGGCCCCAAGGCTGGCACGTGGACCTGACCGCCAGCGGCGGACGCGTCAACGGCTACAGCCGCGACGCCCAGGGCATGCGCCAAACCGCCGAGGGCAGCGCGATGACCGTGTCGGTGGAGGGTGGTTTTCCGATTGGCCTGGGCGAGAACTGGGTGGTCGAACCCCAGGCGCAATTGGTCAATCAGCGCATCACCCTGGACACGCCCTATGCCGGCGCCAATAACGCCTCATCCAGCGATTTGACCTCCTGGAGCGGTCGGGTCGGTGCACGGTTGAAAGGCAGTTACGACATCAATGGCTTACCCGTCGAACCTTACGTGCGGACCAACCTGTGGCACACCGTGTACACCGGCAATACCGTGACCCTGGATCAAGTGGACAAGATCAGCAGCAGCCGCAATTCGTCTACGGTCGAATTGGGGTTGGGCCTGGTCGCCAGAGTCACCCCCAATGTCAGCCTGTACGTCAGCGCCGATTACAGCAGTGATGTGGATGACAATGATTTGAATGGGTTGATTGGCAGTTTGGGGGTGCGGATGCGGTGGTGAGGGTTTCGGGTTGAGAATGTGGTGTCTGGACTGACGCCTTCGCGAGCAAGCCCGCTCCCACCGTTTGGAAATGCATTCCAGTGTGGGAGCGGGCTTGCTCGCGAATAGCCGCGACGCGGGTCTGGATCAGCCCTCCGGCCGCAAAATCAACACCGCCAGCGGCGGCAGGTTCAACACCAGTGATAACGCCTGGCCATGGCTCGGCTCTTCCTCGGTAAACGCCCCGCCGCCATTGCCAAAGTTGGAACCGGCGTAAGTACTGGCATCGCTGTTGATCAGCTCGGTCCAGCGCCCGGCAAACGGCACGCCGATGCGATAGGCCTGACGCGGCACCGGCGTGAAGTTGGCCACCACCAGCACCGGCCGCCCCTCTTTGCTCCAGCGCATGAAGGCGTAGACGCTGTTGATCGCATCGTCACCGATCAACCACTGGAAGCCCTGCGGTGCGTCGTCCTGATCGTGCAGTGCCGGCTCTTCGCGGTACAAGCGGTTGAGGTCACCGACCAGTTTCTGCACACCTTTGTGCTCGGAGTACTGCAACAGGTACCAGTCCAGTTGCTGATCGTGGTTCCACTCGCGCCACTGGCCGAACTCGCAACCCATGAACAACAGCTTCTTGCCCGGGTGCGCCCACATGAAACTCAAGTAAGCCCGCAGGTTCGCGAATTTCTGCCAGCGGTCGCCAGGCATCTTGTCGATCAGCGAATGCTTGCCGTGGACCACTTCATCATGGGAAATCGGCAGGATGAACCGCTCGGACCAGGCGTACACCAGGCCGAAACTCAGTTCGTTGTGGTGATGGGCGCGGTACACCGGGTCCTGCTGGATGTAGTGCAGCGAATCGTGCATCCAGCCCATGTTCCATTTGTAATCGAAACCGAGACCACCCTGCTGGGTGTCCTGACTGACACCGGGCCATGCCGTCGATTCTTCGGCGATCACCAGCGCACCGGGCGCTTCGAGGTTGACCACGTCATTGAGATGGCGCAGGAAATCGATGGCTTCCAGGTTCTCGCGACCGCCATGCTTGTTCGGCACCCATTCCCCAGCCTTGCGCGAATAATCGCGGTAGAGCATCGAGGCCACGGCATCGACCCGCAGGCCATCGACGTGGAAATGCTTGAGCCAGTGCAGCGCCGAAGCAAGCATGTAGCCGTGCACTTCGGTGCGGCCCAGGTTGTAGATCAGCGTGTCCCAATCCTGATGAAAGCCTTCCATCGGGTTGGCGTACTCATACAGCGCGGTGCCGTCGAACTGTGCCAGGCCGTGAGTATCAGTCGGGAAGTGCGCTGGCACCCAATCGAGGATCACGCCGATCTCGGCTTGGTGGCAGGCGTTGACGAACACGGCGAAGTCATCGGGCGTGCCGTAACGGGCGCTTGGGGCAAATTGCGAGAGCAACTGATAACCCCAGGAGCCGCCGAACGGGTGCTCCATAATCGGCATCAGCTCAATGTGGGTGAACCCCAGATCCTTCACATACGGAATCAGGCGTTCGCCCAGTTCATGCCAGGTGTACTGGCGGGCGACCTCACCCAGATCATCCAGTTCGCATTGCCACGAACCGGCGTGCAATTCGTAGATCGACAGCGGCGCACTCGGTTTCTGCCGTTCTTCACGGGACTGCATCCACGCGTGGTCCTGCCAGTCGATGCTCAGTGGCGCGGCGACTTTGGAGGCGGTGTCGGGTGGCATTTGCGTGGCCAGGGCCATCGGGTCAGCCTTGAGCGGCAGAATGCCCTGGGCCCCGAGGATTTCGTATTTGTACGCCTCCCCCGCTTGCAGGCGCGGGATAAACAACTCCCAGACCCCGGTGGGATGACGCAGGCGCATCGGGTGCCGACGTCCGTCCCACACGTTGAAATCACCGACCACCGACACCCGCTTGGCGTTCGGCGCCCACACGGCGAAGCGCACACCATCGACGCCATCGACGTTCTTCAGTTGTGCGCCGAGGCAGGCGCTCAGGTCTCGGTGATTGCCTTCGGCGAACAGGTACAAGTCCATCTCGCCGAGTAGCGGCCCGAAGCTGTAAGGGTCCTCCGCGACTTGTTCGCCACCAGCCCAGCGGGTGCGCAGCAGGTACGGCTGGGCCCGGTCGAAGTGGCCGACGAACAGCCCCGGCGTCTGGGTGGCCTCAAGGTTGCCGAGCTCTTCGCCTGAGTCCTTGGCCAGCACCTGAACGCTTAACGCGTCCGGCAGATAGGCCCGAATGAATTGCCCGCCATGCTCATCGCCGTGGGGGCCGAGGATGGAAAACGGATCGTGGTGTTCTGCGCGTACCAGCGCATCAATGTCCCGCGCCCTGGGTAGCAGCGCTTCTTTGTGATGCCTCTGTTCCTTGTTCGAGAAACTCATGACTACTCTCCACCAAGATCGGAAAAGGGTTTGAGCCCACTCAATAACCCATACAAACCGTGCAACGGCACCGGCAGCCAAGTGGGGCGGTTTTCCGCCTCATAAGCCACTTCATAGGCCGCCTTCTCCAAACCGAACAACGCCAGCGCAGCGTCTTCGCCCTCGGGATCTTGCCATGCATGAGCAAGACTAGCTGCCGCCAGCCGATAAGCGTCGATAAATGCCTGTCGTGCTTCAACTAAATAGCGGTCGGCGACCCGCTGGCGGGCAGCCTGGGCATCAGCGGTGTTATCGACGCTGTGCACGTTGACGGTCATCGCCGCTGCGTAATCGAAGGAGCGCAATACGCCGCTGACATCCTTATAAGGGCTGTGCTTGCCGCGCCGGTCGCTGAGCGGCCGCGCCGGCTCCCCTTCGAAGTCGATCAAATACGCATCGCCCTTGATCACCAATACCTGACCCAAATGCAAGTCGCCGTGGACACGAATCCGCAAGCCCCCCGCCGCTTTTTTGCCCAGTTCCTGGACATGGCTGAGGATGGCTTTTTTGTTGTCCACCAAGTGGCTGACCAGCGCCGCATCTGCCGGGTTCAATTCGCTTTGATGCTGCTTGAGCAACTTCAAGGCGTGTTCCAGTTGCGCCGCCACGTCCTTGGCCGAGGCCAGGGCCTCTTTCTGCGAGGTCACGCGCGGGGCAAAGTCCGGGTCATCGGTCGGTTTGGCCAACACGACGTGCATTTCCCCCAGACGCTGGCCGAGCATGCCGGCGAAATCTTTCAGCTCGCCGAGGGCGTTGTAGTGCTGCTCCTGCTCGGACATGGCATTGGCCAGCTCGTCCCGCAGCGCCCGTTCGAGGTTGTTCTGCGTCCACTCCCAGGCGTCGCCCTGATTGCTCAAGTAGCCTTGGGCGATCATCAACAACGTGTCTTCGCCCTTGGCATCGCGACGAATCACCGAACCGAGCAGCGGCGAAATATTGCCGAAACTGGCGGCCGTCAGGTACGCGCTCATCTCCAGTTCCGGGTGCACGCCCGAGGCGAGTTTACGGATCAGTTTCAGCACCAGGCTTTTGCCAATGACCACGGAACTGTTGGATTGCTCGGCGGACAGGTAACGCACTTCCGCGTCGTCACCCAAGCCGAGTTTGGCCAGTTGTGCGGTCGGCTCGAAACGAATCTCGCCGTCGCTGGAGGACAACACGGTGCTGGCCTGCATGCCCGCCAGCACGGCACGGATGTAGGTTTCCAGGCTGAAGGCATCGGTGATCAAGCCGACCTGCCGCCCGCGCCGAACTCGAGACAACGCCAGTTGCTGTGGCAGCGGCGCGCCGACCTGGTCCTCGGCGATAAAACCGAACGGCAGTTGGTAGCGACTGGTCACACCCGCACTGGTGACGTCGATCTCACTCAACAGCACCGGGTGCGACGGATCGCCAAAACGCACGCCGTAAGCCAGGCTGACGCTGTCGATGGTGGCGTCCTTACCGGCGAACCAGCGACGGTTCTGCAACCAGTTCGGCAAGATGCCCTGCTCCAGCGTGTCCCGGGACGGCGCCTCGAGCAGTTCTTCCATGCGTTTTTTCAGCACCAGGGTGGTGAAGTCCGGCAGGCTTTGCGCCGGCTCCACGTGCCAGCTCGGCATCTGGTTTTCCGCTGCAAGCACGAACCAATAGAAGCCGTACGGCGCCAGGGTCAGGAGGAAATTCAACTGGCCAATCGGCGGGAAGGCGTTGCCGCCGAGCATCTCCACCGGGACCATCCCGGCGTAGGCCGACAGGTCGAGTTCCGCCGCTTGCGCACTGCGCGACACGTTGGCCACGCACAGGATGATTTCGTGTTTGCCGTCCTCGCCGGTGAATTCCCGGGTGTAGGCCAGAATCCGCCGGTTGCTCGGCGAGAGCATGTTCAGCGTGCCACGGCCAAACGCCTTGGACTGCTTGCGCACCGCGAGCATGCGTCGGGTCCAGTTCAGCAGCGAATGCGGATCGCCGGCCTGGGTTTCGACGTTGACCGACAGGTAGCCGTATTGCGGGTCCATGATCGGCGGCAGTACCAGGCTGGCCGGGTCGGCGCGGGAGAAACCGCCGTTGCGGTCGATCGACCACTGCATCGGCGTGCGCACGCCATCGCGGTCGCCGAGGTAGATGTTGTCGCCCATACCGATTTCATCGCCGTAATACAGCGTCGGTGTACCGGGCATCGACAGCAACAGGCTGTTAAGCAACTCCACACGGCGGCGGTCGCGCTCCATCAACGGTGCGAGACGGCGGCGAATCCCCAGGTTGATCCGCGCCCGACGGTCGGCGGCGTAATAATTCCACAGGTAATCGCGCTCCTTGTCGGTGACCATTTCCAGGGTCAGCTCATCGTGGTTGCGCAGGAAAATCGCCCATTGGCAGTTGGCGGGGATTTCCGGGGTCTGGCGCAGGATGTCGGTGATCGGGAAACGGTCTTCCTGGGCCAGCGCCATGTACATGCGCGGCATCAGCGGGAAGTGGAACGCCATGTGGCATTCGTCGCCGTTCTGGCCCTTGGCGTCGGCGTCACCGAAGTACAGCTGAGTGTCTTCCGGCCATTGATTGGCTTCGGCCAGCAGCATGCGATCGGGGTAGTTGGCGTCGATTTCGGCACGGATCTGCTTGAGGACGTCGTGGGTCTCGGGCAGGTTTTCGTTGTTGGTGCCGTCGCGCTCGATCAAGTACGGGATCGCGTCCAGGCGCAGCCCGTCGATGCCCATGTCCAGCCAGTAACGCATGACTGACAGCACCGCTTTCATGACTTGCGGGTTGTCGAAGTTCAGGTCGGGCTGGTGGGAGTAGAAACGGTGCCAGAAGTACTGACCGGCGACCGGGTCCCAGGTCCAGTTGGATTTTTCGGTGTCGAGGAAAATGATCCGCGTGCCGTCGTACTTTTGATCGTCATCGGACCAGACATAGAAGTCCCGGGCTGCCGAGCCTTTCTTGGCTTTGCGCGCACGTTGAAACCAGGCGTGCTGGTCGGAGGTGTGGTTGATGACCAGTTCGGTGATCACCCGCAAACCACGGTCGTGGGCCTCGGCGATAAAGCGTTTGGCGTCGGCCATGGTGCCGTAATCGGGATGGATGCCACGGTATTCGGCGATGTCGTAACCGTCGTCCCGGCGCGGCGAAGGATAGAACGGCAACAGCCAGATGGTGTTGACGCCCAGTTCGGCAATGTAATCGAGTTTGGCGATCAGGCCGGGAAAGTCGCCGATCCCGTCATTGTTGGAGTCGAAAAAAGACTTAACGTGAACCTGGTAAATCACCGCATCCTTGTACCAGAGCGGGTCTTTGATGAAGGTGGCTGCCTTGGGTTTCTTCGCCATTTGAAACTCCTGCTGAATTCAATAACGCCGACACGACGCAAGACAGTTCCCCTGTAGGAGCTGCCGAAGGCTGCGATCTTTTGATCTTGTTCTTCGGCGATTTGCAGCACGCCAAAAGCTTGAGATCAAAAGATCGCAGCCTTCGGCAGCTCCTGCGGGGTTACTTGCCCGCCTTGGGGAAGGTGTCGTTTTCGTTGGCGTTCAAGAGGTAGTGATGCGCCAAATCCCGAACGGCTGATGCGCCGGGTCGATCCGCATGAATTGATACTTGCCGTACCAGGTCCAGCGATGCCCGCTCATCAAGTCTTCGCCCTGGGTGTGCGCGTCATCGGGCAAGCCCATTTCCCACAGCGGCAATTCAAAATTGGCTTCCTGGACGTTATGCGGGTCCAGGCTGACGGCCACCAGAATGAAATTGCTGCCATCGGCGCTGCGTTTGCCGAAGTACAGAATGTTGTCGTTCCAGGCGTTGTAGAGCTTCAGCCCCAGATGGGTTTGCAGCGCCGGGTTTTGCCGGCGGATGCGGTTGAGCTGGGCAATCTCGGCAATGATGTTGCCCGGCGCATTGAAGTCCCGTGGGCGGATTTCGTACTTCTCGGAATCGAGGTATTCCTCCTTGCCCGGCACTGCAGCGGCTTCACACAGTTCGAAACCCGAATACATGCCCCACAGGCCCGAGCCCATGGTCGCCAGCGCTGCGCGGATCAGAAAACCGGCGCGTCCGGATTCGTGCAGGAATGCCGGGTTGATGTCCGGGGTGTTGACGAAGAAATTCGGGCGGAAGCATTCGCGCCACGGCGACTCGTTGAGCTCGCTGAAATAGGTTGATAGCTCGTATTTGGTATTGCGCCAGGTGAAGTAGGTGTAGCTCTGGGAGTAACCGACCTTGCCCAGGCGCGCCATCATCGCCGGCGTGGTGAAGGCTTCGGCGAGGAAGATCACCTCCGGGTGCAGCGCCCGGACATCGGCGATCAGCCATTGCCAGAACGGCAGCGGTTTGGTGTGCGGGTTGTCGACGCGAAAGATCTTCACGCCCTCCTCGACCCAACCGAGCACAATGTCGCGCAGTTCCACCCAGAGGCTGGGGATCGCGTCGGCGGCGTAGAAATCGACGTTGACGATGTCCTGGTATTTCTTCGGCGGGTTTTCGGCGTATTTGATCGTGCCGTCGGGGCGCCAGTTGAACCAGCCCGGATGCTGTTGCAGCCACGGGTGGTCCTGAGAACACTGGATCGCGAAATCGAGAGCAATCTCCAGCCCATGCTCAGCAGCGGCCACCACCAGTCGGCGGAAGTCTTCGCGGGTGCCCAGTTCGGAGTGAATCGCTTCATGCCCGCCTTCGGCGCTGCCGATGGCGTACGGGCTGCCCGGATCATTGGGGCCAGCGGTCAGGGAATTGTTCGGGCCTTTGCGGTAGCTGCGGCCGATCGGGTGGATCGGCGGGAAGTACAGCACGTCGAAACCCATGTCCTGGATCATCGGCAAGCGCGAGTGCACATCATTGAAGGTGCCGTGGCGCGCGGGATCGTCGGTGATCGAGCGCGGAAACAGCTCATACCAACTGGCGAACTGCGCAATCTCCCGTTCAACGTCCAGCGGGTATTCCGGACTCAGGCTCAGGTAGGCGCGGTGATCGGCCTGGGCCATCAGCTCGGCGCTACGCTGGTGCACAAACAACGCGACCTGCTCGGTTTCGAGCAGCCCGGCCAATTCGTGATGCAGCGCGGCCAGTTGTTCGCTCAGCGGTCCGTCACTGCGTTCGGCGGCTTGCTGGACCAGTGTGCGGCCTTCCTGCAACTCCAGGCTGACCGGCACCCGGGCCGTGTGTTTCTTTTCCAGCTCGTAACAGAAGCTGGCGAACTGATCGATCCAGGCTTCGATGCAGTACAGATGACGGCCCTGGCGCTCGACCCGGAACCGGCCCTGCCAGCCGTTGTTGCCCACTTCCACCATGGTTTCGCTGTGCCAGGACTCCTCGCCCTCGTTGCGCCAGCGAATGCGCACGGCCAGTTTGTCGTGGCCGTCGGCAAACACTTTGCTGGTCACCAGCACGTCCTGGCCGACCACGGCTTTGACAGCGAACTGCCCGCCATCGAGGGTCGGCATGGTGTTTTCAATTGCGATGCGCGGCAACAACAAGGCCTGCGACAGCGGCATGTGCGGGTTGTAACTGAGTTCTGTCGGTTTTTCAGCGATCATCGAGCATCTCTCCTTTACGCCCCAAGGACGCTCATTTGCCAGATGTTCATCCCCGTGGGCCGGTCCGTCCCGGAATGAACTCACTTAGGTTCCGAGCGACAGGCGCCGTTAAAAGTTCACGGGGATTTGCCTGGCATTCATGGGAATCAAAACCTTTGCGCGGTGGTCAATCCACTTAAGCACGACTCACGCCATGTGCCACAAGGAGCTTGAACGATGAACAATCCATTCCCCGCCGAAACCCCGGACCCGAACATCGACAACCCGGCCATTCCCGACACTGAACCGGCTCCGGTGCCCGAGCAAGAGCCGCCGGGCACCACCCCGCCACCTCGTGAAGACCCGCCAACCACCATGCCCCCGGTGATCGTCAATCCATAACATGAACACCCCACCGTAGGAGCTGCCGAAGGCTGCGATCTTTTGATCTTAAGCTTTTGGCGTCTTGGAAATCGCCGAAGAACAAGATCAAAAGATCGCAGCCTTCGGCAGCTCCTACCCAGGCGATGGTGCTGGTCTTCTTACGGGTTGCGATCCTTGTCGAGCATTCGCACCACCGCTGGCATCACGCTGAAAATCACCAGCGCCAACAACGTGCTGAGCACCGCTGTCGCTTCTCGCCCCAGCCCGGCCGACACGCCAATGGCGGCGGTCATCCACAACCCGGCGGCGGTAGTCAGCCCTTTCACATGCCCCTCGTCGCCCTCGGAATTCTTCAGGATCGTCCCGGCGCCGAGAAAACCGATCCCGGCAATCACCCCCTGCACCACCCGGCTCATGGCATCGGCCTGGGAACCGGACATCTGCGGCACCAACACAAACAACGCCGCGCCCAGGGCCACCAGCATGTGGGTGCGAACCCCGGCAGCCTTGCCCTTGTGTTCGCGCTCAAAACCGAGAATGCCGCCCAGCACCGCCGCGATCAGCAGGCGCACGGTGATCTGTGTCAGTTGCTTCGCATCCCCCACATCGGCGAACTCCGCTTGCAGCGTCACCCAAACTTCATGCCACCAGGCGTCCATGGGCCAGTCCTTGTAGTCGTTGTTAAACGATGGACCGCACCGACCACTAATCGGTTGCACAGAACCATGCCCATTCCTGGCGCCCTAACGTATTAGTCTCCGCCAAAATAAGGACAGTCCCATGACCGTACGCATCGAAAACCAGACCTGCTTCTTCAAGACCGAAAACGGCGAAGAGATTCGCCTGTGCCCCGACATCACCATCATCACCGACTCGGAAGTCGCCATGTCGGCAGTGGAGCTCGACGGCCAGCGGATCTACATCACCGAAGCAGAAGCCGACGCATTGACCGTAGCAGGCGCGGTCGACGGCCGTAAGCATTTGAAGGCCACCGACAGTGATTCGGTGATTTGACTGACCCGGATCAACAACCGCTGCGCACGCTTGAGATAGGCGCCCGCAGCCTTTGCCGCCGGGTGCATCAACTTGTCGCAGGCCGCCACTGAAAACCCATCTGATCCGCTTTTTATTGCAATACCTGAGTCTGTTATGCAAACAGATCGACGCTCATAGTGCACCGGCCTGATGGAGGCTGATGAGCGAACGACCATGAGCGAGAGAATCCCCGTCCGAACCGTAGAAACATTCGAGCCTTCGCGTCCAAAGATGAAGGCCAAATCCAGCGACAACCTGATCCACACCCGCAGCTTCACCGGCCTGTTCCGCACCTTGCGCATGAGCGGTGCAGGCTTTCTGTTCCTCGCGTTTTTCGGCACCGTGTGGCTGAACTGGGGCGGCCGCCAGGCAGTGCTCTGGGACCTGTCCGAAAGCAAATTCCACATTTTTGGCGCGACCTTCTGGCCCCAGGATTTCATCCTGCTCTCGGCGCTGTTGATCATTGCCGCATTCGGCCTGTTTGCGATCACCGTGTTCGCGGGCCGGGTCTGGTGCGGCTACACCTGCCCGCAGAGTTCCTGGACCTGGATCTTCATGTGGTGCGAGAAGATCACCGAAGGCGAGCGCAACCAGCGGATCAAGCTGCAAGCCGCGCCGTGGAGCCTGAACAAACTGCTGCGGCGCTCGGCCAAGCACACCTTGTGGCTGGCGATCAGTTTGCTCACTGGCCTGACCTTTGTCGGCTACTTCACGCCGATCCGGCCACTGGCCGAAGAGCTGCTGACCCTGCAAATGGCCGGTGTCAGCCTGTTCTGGGTGATCTTCTTCACCGGCGCCACGTACATCAACGCCGGTTGGCTGCGTGAAGCGGTGTGCATGCACATGTGCCCGTATGCGCGGTTCCAGAGCGTGATGTTCGACAAGGACACCCTGACCATTTCCTACGACGTGGCCCGTGGCGAAAACCGCGGCCCGCGCAAACGGGAGGTGAAACCGGCCGAGGTTGGCCTGGGTGATTGCATCGACTGCCAGCTCTGCGTGCAGGTCTGCCCGACCGGCATCGACATCCGCGACGGCTTGCAGATGGAATGCATCGGCTGCGCGGCGTGCATCGACGCCTGCGATTCGATCATGGACAAAATGAACTACCCTCGCGGGCTAATCAGCTACACCTCCGAGCATGAGTTGCAAGGTGGCAAGACCCACCTGCTGCGGCCACGGCTGATCGGTTACACGACGGTGTTGTTGCTGATGATCGGTGCGCTGGCATTGGCGCTGGTGGAGCGGCCGATGGTGTCGCTGGACGTCACCAAGGACCGTGGCATGTACCGTGAAAACAGCCAGGGCCAGATCGAGAACATCTACAGCCTGAAAGTGATCAACAAGACCCAGCAGCGTCAGGATTACCGCCTGAGCCTGGAGGATGGTGAGGGCTTCCAGTTGCAAGGCAAGACCGAGTTGAGCCTGGCGCCGGGCGAGATTGTCGATGTGCCGGTGTCGGTGGCGATGACCACGGAACGGCCCAGCAGCAGCTCACAGACCATCAGCTTCAAGATTGTCGACAGTGATGAATCGGACATTTATAGCGTGGCCAAGAGCCGGTTTGTTGCGCCGATGAATCGTTGAGCCATTAAGATGCACAGCCTTGTAGGAGCTGCCGAAGGCTGCGATCTTGACGGCTTCGACCGCGCCAATTCTCTAAATGACACAACCCGGGCACACGATGAAACGCTACGAAAAATTCGCCGATGACATCGCTGAACTGATCCGCTCCGGCGTCCTCGGCCCCGGCCAGCGCGTGCCGTCGGTGCGCTACGCCAGCCAGACCTACGGGGTCAGCCCGTCCACGGTGTTCCAGGCTTACTACCTGCTGGAACGTCGCGGCCTGATCCGCGCCCGACCGCGTTCCGGCTACTTCGTCAATACCCACGCCCCAAGCCCGTTCTCGGAGCCGGTGATCAGCACTCAGGTCAACGAGTCCACGGAAGTCGACGTCAGCGAACTGGTGTTCTCGGTCCTCGACTCGATCAAGGACCCAAACACTGTCCCCTTCGGCTCGGCCTTCCCCAGCCCGACCCTGTTCCCGCTGCAACGGCTGTCGCGCTCCCTGGCCAGTGCCGCCCGGGAGATGGACCCGCGCATGGTCGTCACCGACATGTCGCCAGGCAACCCGCAACTGCGTCGGCAAATCGCCCTGCGTTACATGGTCGGTGGGTTGATGTTGCCGATGGAGGAACTGCTGATCACCAACGGCGCCCTCGAAGCCCTGAACCTGTGCCTGCAAGCCGTTACCGAACCCGGTGATCTGGTGGCCATCGAAGCCCCGGCGTTCTACGCCAGCCTGCAAGTGCTGGAACGCCTGAAACTCAAAGCGGTGGAAATTCCGGTCCATCCCCGAGACGGCATCGACCTTGGCGTGCTCGCGCAAACCCTGGAACGGCATCCGATCAAGGCCTGCTGGTGCATGACCAGTTTTCAGAACCCGATGGGCGCGACCATGCCCGAGGCGAAAAAACAGGAACTGGTGGAGTTGCTGCGCAGCCATCAGGTGCCGCTGATCGAGGACGACGTCTACGCCGAACTCTATTACGGCCAGCAAGCGCCGAAACCGGCCAAGGCGTTCGACACCGAAGGCTTGGTGATGCACTGCGGCTCGTTCGCCAAGAGTCTGGCCCCCGGCTACCGCATCGGCTGGGTCGCCGCCGGGCGCTATGCGCAGAAAATCGAACGGCTGAAACTCATGACCTCGCTCTGCGCCTCGATGCCGGCCCAAGCGGCGATTGCCGATTACCTGCAACACGGCGGCTACGACCGGCACTTGCGCAAATTGCGCTATGCCCTGGAAGAACAGCAAAGTGCCATGCTCGCGGCCATCGCCCGCTACTTCCCGGCGCAAACCCGCGTCAGCCAACCGGCCGGCGGCTACTTCCTGTGGCTGGAACTGCCACCGCAGATGGACTCGTTGAAGTTGTTCCAGATGGCGCTGGCCCAAGGCATCAGCATCGCGCCGGGGCCGATCTTTTCACCGACCCAGCGCTTCAGGAATTGCATTCGCTTGAACTACGGCAGCCCGTGGGATGAAGCGTCGGAGAAGGCGATGGAGACATTGGGACGGATTGTGCGGTCGTTCTGACAGCCGTGTGTTGTCTGGACTGGAGCCTTCGCGAGCAAGCCCGCTCCCACAGGGGAGTGAGGTGAACACATCATTTGTGAACGCCACCAACCTCCTGTGGGAGCGGGCTTGCTCGCGAAGAGGCCCGCTGCAGCAACGCAAACCTTAAGTTAAGGCCTAACGCCCACCACCCAAATCCACAAACGTCCCCGTCGCATAAGAAGCCTTATCCGACAACAACCACACAATCGCCTCCGCCACTTCATCCGGCCGCCCGCCACGCGCCATCGGGATCGCCGATTCGAGTTTGCTGACCCGATCCGGGTCGCCGCTCAGCGCATGGAAATCGGTGTAGATATAGCCCGGACGTACCGCGTTGACGCGAATCCCTTCCCCCGCGACTTCTTTCGACAGGCCAATCGTGAAGGTATCCAGCGCGCCTTTGGAAGCCGCGTAATCCACGTATTCCCCCGGTGCGCCCAACCGCGCGGCGACCGACGACACATTGACGATGCTGCCACCCTGCCCGCCGTGCTTGGGCGACATGCGCAGGATCGCGTGCTTGGCGCAGAGGATCGGCGCCAGGACGTTGGTCTTGAGGATTTTCAGAATGCGGAACTCGGACATTTCGTCGACCCGGGACTTGTGCCCGACGGTGCCGGCGTTGTTCACCAGCGCAGTGACGCGGCCCAGTTCGGTATCGACCCGGTGGAACATCGCAATCACTTCATCTTCGATGCTGACGTCGGCCCGCACCGCGATAGCGTGGGCGCCGAGGGCACGGACTTGCTCCAGCACACTCAGGGCCGCGACTTCGTCGGCCAGATAGTTGATACAGATCCGATAGCCCTGCCCAGCGGCCAACAGCGCCGTGGCGGCCCCGATTCCACGGCTGCCGCCGGTGATGACAATGACTTTTTCCATGCTGACATTCCCCGTTTCAAGCTAAATCAGTCGGGGGCAAGAATAACCGTCATTGGCTGGATTTGCATGACCTGCATCTATCAGGCTGAGAATGCGGGCCTATGGCTCAAAGAGTTACCTGTGGCGAAGGGGCATTCAGCCCGCCGCCAACTGCTCGCCACGGTGGATGTCGGCCATAAAGCGCTCTGCCGGCAACGGGTGCCCGAGCAGATAACCTTGCAGCGAATCGCAGCCCAGCTTCGTCAGGAAGTCCTGTTGCACACCGGTCTCGACCCCTTCCGCGACAATCCGCAAACCCAACGCCTGCCCCAGGGCAACTATCGCCGAAACGATGGCCGCATCATCGCTGTCATGCTCCAGGTCGCGAACAAAGCCACGGTCGATTTTCAGTTCGTTGGCCGGCAGTCGCTTGAGGTACATCAAGCTCGAATAACCCGTGCCAAAGTCATCGATGGACAGGTCAACGCCCATTTCCGACAACTCCTGAAGCACGGTCATGCTCGCATCGGCGTCGCTCATGGCCGTGGTCTCGGTGATTTCCAGGGTCAGGCTGTTGGCCGGCAAGTGGTGCGTGGCCAACGCCTTGGCAACGCTCTGGACCAGCCCGGTGTGACAGAACTGCAACGCCGAGAGGTTCACCGCAATGCGCCAGTCGGTGTAACCGAGCACGTACCATTCGCGCATCTGCCGGCAGGCTTCGTTCAGCACCCATTCACCGATGGGGATGATCAGCCCGGTCTTTTCCGCCAGCTCAATAAATTTGTCCGGCAACAGCATGCCTTGGGTCGGATGCACCCAGCGCAGCAAGGCTTCCGCGCCCACCGGCCGGCCATTGCCGGCGTCGAATTTGGGTTGGTAATACAGGCTGAATTGTTGCTGCTCAAGGGCAGCGCGCAGGTCTTGCAGCAGTTGCAGTTGTTTGCGGGCGTTACTGTTCATTGAGGCGTCGAAGAAGCTGTGGCCGTTTTTGCCCGCGCCTTTGGCGTGATACATCGCCGCGTCGGCGTTCATCAGCAGTTCTTGTGGGGTCTGGCCGTTGCCGGGGTATAGCGCGATGCCGACGCTGGCGGAAATCTGCAGGTCATGCTCGGCCACCCGGAACGAGCGCGCGATCAGGCTGACCTGACGGGCCGCCAGGTTCAGGGCGTCGTTGGGTTCATTCAGGCGCACCAGCAGCACAAACTCGTCACCCCCGATCCGTGCCAGGGTGTCCTGGCTGCGCAAGTCTTCGCGCAGTCGCAGCCCGACCTCGCGCAACAACTGATCGCCCATGTGATGGCCGAAGGCGTCGTTGACCGGTTTGAAGCCGTCCAGATCGATGAACATCAGCGCAAAACAACCGCCCTGCTCCTGCACCTTCGACATGGCCAGTTCGATCCGGTCGGCCAGCAACATACGATTCGGCAGGCCGGTCAGGGTGTCATGCAGGGCCAGTTGGGTGAGTTCGCGGTTGGCTTCGGTCAGCGAGTGCGCCAGATCGGCGGTGCGGGCTTCCAGGCGCGCGTCGAGGATCGACGTCAGCAAGGCGATGCTCAACACCGCCAAGGTAGTGATCAACACCAGGTTATCCAGGCCTTTGCCGCTCAAGCCACTGAGGGCCGCACCGCAGAAACTGCCGTCCGGAAAACGCGCGGCGGCCATGCCGGTGTAGTGCATGCCGACGATGGCAAAGCCCATGATCACCGCCGCACCGCCACGGATCAGGCCCACGTAAGGCGTGTGCTGACGCAAGCGGAAAGCGATCCACAACGCAGCGGCCGAAGCCCCCACGGCGATCAGCAACGAGGCGCCAAACAGCGTCGGGTCGTAATCGATCCCCGGCTGCATGAGCATGGCCGCCATGCCGGTGTAATGCATGGCGCTGATGCCGCTGCCCATGATCAGCGCACCAAAGGCCAGTTGCCAGGCCGGCAGTTTTGGCTGACTGACCAGCCACAGGGCAAAGCCACAGGACAGGATGGCGATGGCCAAAGAGAGCACGGTGATGCCCAGGTCATAGCCCAGGTCGATGGGTAATTTGAAGGCGAGCATGCCGATGAAATGCATCGACCATACGCCGATACCCATGGCCACCGCGCCACCGGCGGTCCACAAATGAACCCCTCGGCCCTTGGTGGTAGCGATTCGGCCCGTAAGGTCCAGGGCGGTATACGAGGCGAGAATCGCCACGCACAGCGAGATGAAAACCAACGTGGGGGAATAGGTGCCGATGAGCATGGAATTTCTCGTGACCGCCCCACCGTACTGCGTCCATTCTCGGGGGGCAAAGTCGCGATTGTACTGATTGTCCAGAAGAACGCACTGACAAAATTATCAAAAGGCCATCAAGCCGATGAAACGCTTGTTTGACAGAAAATCAAGGCCTCGCGCAGCCCCAGAAAACTCGCTCAGAACCCAATTAAAAGGTCTGACACGACTCCTGTAGGAGCTGCCGAAGGCTGCGATCTCTTGATCTTGATCTTAAAAACAAAGTCAAAAGATCGCAGCCTTCGGCAGCTCCTACAGAGAGATGGCATTTGGGTTACGGGTTTTTGCTCATCTCTAGCTGCCCATCCCATCCACCACCCAGCGCCGCAATCAATTGAACGCTGGCAATCAACCGGCTCTGCAACACCGTCAACACGCTTTGTTCATTGCTCAGCGCGGTGGCTTGCACCACCACCACGTCCAGATAGGCAATCAGCCCGGCCTTGTACTGGTTCTCGGTCAGGCGCAGGGAATCCCGCGCCGCGTCCAACGCCTCCTGACGCACCGCCGCTTCGTTTTCGTAGACCTTGAGTTGCACCAGGTAGTTTTCCACCTCGCGGAAGCCGTCGAGCACGGTCTGGCGGTACTTGGCCACGGTTTCGTCATACAGCGCTTCGTTGCGATCGACTTCCGCCGAGCGCGCACCGCCGTCGAACAACGGCAACGTGACTTTCGGCCCCACCGACCAGAAGCGGTTCGGCAGGCTGATCAGGTTGCTGGACGTACTGCTGCTGTAACCGCCGCTGAGGCTCAGGCTCAAATCCGGGTAGTAAGCGGCTTTCGCCACGCCGATGTTGGCATTGGCGGCAATCACCGAGCGTTCGGCGGAGGCGATGTCCGGGCGACGTTCGAGCAGTTGCGACGGCAGGCTCAGGGGAATCTGCGGCAGTTTGGGGATGTCCTGGGTTTCAGCCAGAGTGAACTCGGCGGGCGCCTTGCCGATCAGCACGGCGATAGCGTTTTCGAACTGGGCCCGTTGCCAGATCAGGTCCACGAGGTTGGCCTGGGTGGTTTTGAGCTGGGTCTGGGCCTGGGCCACCGCATCACGCCCGGACACACCGGCGCGGTACTGGTTCTGGGTCATTTGCAGGGAGCGTTGGTACGCCGCGACCGTCGATTCGAGCAAACGCTTCTGCTGATCGATCACCCGCAACTGCAAGTAATTCTGCACCAACTCCGACTGCTGGCTCAGGCGCATGGCCGCCAGATCGGCAAAACTCGCTTGGGCACTTGCCTCGTCAGCCTCCAGCCCGCGCCGCAACTTGCCCCAGATATCCGCTTCCCAACTGACGCCCAACTGGGTGTTATAGGTATCGCGAATACCACTGGAGGAACTGCTCAAACTCGAACTGCTGCTGCCGGCACCCTGACTGGAGCGGGTTTTGCCCGCACTCAAATCCACCGTCGGATAAAACGCCGCACGGGCGCTGCTCACCAAGGCCTGGGACTGACGATAGCGGGCCTCGGCCTGGGCGACGGTCTGGTTGGCGTTGTTGAGTTTTTCGATCAGGTCATTGAGCTGCCGGTCGCCGTATAACTCCCACCAGGCACCCCGGGCCAGGGAATCGCTGGGGTTGGCCTGACGCCAACCCTCGGCTTCCTTGTATTGCGCCGGTTCGGCGGTGGGCGGGCGCTGATAGTCCGGGCCGACGGCGCAGGCGCTGAGCATCGCCACACACAGCGCCAGGCTCAGCAAGCGCGAGCCCCGGGCCATGGCAATCGGTGCAGCAAGAGTGATAAGCGAACGGTCAGTCATAGCGGAGTTTCCAGAGCTGCATCGGTACGTACCCCACGCCACTTGTTGAAGCGATGGCGCAGTTTGTCGAGATAGAGATAAACCACCGGGGTGGTGTAAAGGGTCAGCACCTGGCTGAAAATCAGCCCGCCGATGATGGTCAGGCCCAGCGGCTGACGCATTTCCGCGCCCTCGGCACGGCTGAGCAGCAACGGCAACGCGCCGAGAATCGCCGCCAGGGTGGTCATCAGAATCGGCCGCAAACGTTGCAGACAGGCACTGCGAATCGAATCCAGCGGACTCATGCCCTGATGCCGCTCCAGTTGCAAGGCGAGGTCGATCATCAGAATGGCGTTTTTCTTCACCACCCCGATCAGCAGGAACAGCCCCAGCAACGAGATCAGGCTGAACTCCCCGCCCAAGGCATAGATCGACAGCAGCGCGCCGACCCCGGCCGACGGCAGCGTCGACAGAATCGTCAGCGGGTGAATGTAGCTTTCATACAGCACGCCCAACACCAGATACACCGCCACCAGCGCGCCGAGGATCATGAACGGCTGGCTCTTTTGCGTCGCGGCAAAGGCATCGGCGGTGCCGGCCATTTTCACGATCACGTCTTCCGGCATCCCGAGCTTGGCAATCGCCCGCTCGATGGCGGCGGTGCCCTGCTCAACCGTGACCCCTTCTGCCATGTCGAAGGAAATGCTCTCGGACGCGAACTGGCCTTCGTGGCTGACCCGGTCGTCTTCCAGGCTGTTTTCGTAGTGCGCGATGGTCGATAGCGGAATCCGCGCGCCCGTCGAGGTAATCACCTGAACCTGTTTAAGGGTGATCGGGTCCTGGGCGTAGATCGGATTGACCTCCATCACCACCTGATACTGGTTGAGGCTGTCGTAAATCGTCGAAATCTGCCGCTGGCTATAGGCGTTGTTCAACACCGCCGTGACCATGTCCATGTCCACCCCCAGGCGTTTGGCCTGGTCGCGGTCGACAATCAGCGTCACCTGTTGCGCGCCACGGCCTTCGCGGGCATCAATCGCGGTCAGCTCCGGCAAGGCTCGCAGCGCCGTGACGACTTTCGGATACCACTCGCGCAACGAGCCGAGGTCGGCGCTTTGCAGGATGTAGGAATACTGCGACGTGGTCTGCTCGCGGCCCCCGCCAAATTGCAGGTCCTGGTCGGCCATCAGCATGAGTTGGGCACCGGCGACCTTGGGCATTTCCTTGCGCAGGCGTTCGATGACTTTTTGCGCTGAAATATTGCGCTCCTTGATCGGCTTCAACCGCACAAGCATGAAGGCGTTGTTCGTGCCGTTGGTGCCGCCGATAAACCCGGCCACGCTTTGCACGGCGTCGTCCTTGAGCACGGCGCGGCGGAAGGTTTCCATCTTCGGCTGCATCACGCTGAACGACAGCCCGTCGTCACCGCGCACGAAACCGATCAACTGCCCGGTGTCCTGCTGCGGCATAAAGGTTTTCGGCACCACCACGTACAGCGCGACGTTGACGCCAACGGTGATGATCAGGCTGAGCAAGGTCAGGCGGCGGTGACGCAACACCCAGTCGAGGCTGGTGGCGTATTTGCCGACCATCCATTCGTTGGCGCGCTGGCTCCAGCGTTGCAGGCGGTTTTCCTGGCCTGGCGTGTGTGGCTTGAGCCAACGGGCGCAGAGCATTGGCGTCAGGGTCAGGGACACAATCAACGAGACGACGATGGACGCCGCCAGGGTGATGGAAAATTCGCGGAACAGACTCTCGATGATCCCGCCCATAAACAGGATCGACAGGAACACAGCCACCAGCGAAACGTTCATCGACAGCAAGGTGAAACCGACTTCCTGGGCGCCGAGGTACGCGGCTTTCATCGGCGGCACACCTTCGTCGATGTGCCGGGAAATGTTCTCCAGCACCACGATGGCGTCGTCCACCACCAGCCCGGTGGCCAGGATCAGCGCCATCAGCGACAGGTTGTTCAGGGAAAACCCGTAGAGGTACATCACCGCAAAGGTGCCAACCAGTGACACCGGCACCGCCAGCGTCGGAATCAAGGAGGCGCGGAAATTACCGAGAAACAGGAACACCACCAGGATCACCAGGGCCACGGCGATCAGCAGGGTCATTTCCGCTTCATGCAGGGTCGCCTTGATCACCGGCGAACGGTCCATGGCCAGGTTCAGTTTGACGCTGGCCGGCAACACCGCTTGCAGCGCCGGCAGTTGTGCCTTGATGTCGTTGACCGTCTCGATGATGTTGGCGCCGGCCTGGCGGTTGATCACCAGCAACACCGCTGCATCGTCGTTGAAGAAACCGCTGTTGTAGCGGTCCTCGACACCGTCGCTGACCTTGGCCACATCCTTCAGGCGCAGGGCTGCACCGTTGTTGTAGTGGATGATCAGCGACTCGTAATCCTTGGCCTTTTCCAGTTGATCGTTGGCTTGCACCTGCCACAAACGCTGGTCGTCCTCGACCGAGCCTTTCGGACGGCGCACGTTGGCGTTGGCGATGGTGTTGCGTACGTCATCCAGGGCTACGCCGTACTGGTTCAGCGCCTGAGGTTCAAGTTCGATGCGCACCGCCGGCAGGGAGCTGCCGCCAATCTGCACCTCGCCTACGCCCTGAACCTGGGACAGGCTCTGGGACAGGATGGTCGAGGCCAAGTCGTAGAGCTGGCCTTTCTCCAGCACGTCTGAGGTCAGCGAAAGCACCATGATCGGTGCCTGCGACGGGTTGACCTTCTTGTAGGTTGGCATGCTGCGCATCCCGCTCGGCAGCAAGTTGCGCGAGGCGTTGATCGCCGCTTGCACTTCCCGCGCCGCGCCGTTGATGTCGCGGTCGAGGTCAAACTGCAGAATCACCCGGGTCGAACCCTGGCTGGAGCGGCTGCTCATGGTGTTGACCCCGGCGATGGCGCCGAAGGAACGCTCCAGCGGAGTGGCCACGGTCGAGGCCATCACCTCCGGACTCGCCCCGGCCAGACTGGCCTGGACCACGATCACCGGGAAGTCCATCTGCGGCAACGGCGCCACCGGCAACAGGCCGAAGCTCACACCGCCCAGCAGCATGATCGCCAGGCTCAGCAACATGGTCGCGACCGGGCGCTTGATAAAAGGTCCGGACAGGTTCATGGCTGCTCTACCGCTTCCACGGCTTCAGACTTATGGCCCCAGCGCCGACCGAGACGGTCGAAATACAGATAGATCACCGGGGTGGTGAACAGCGTCAACACCTGGCTCACCAGCAACCCGCCAACCATCACCAGGCCCAACGGTTGACGCAATTCCGCGCCCGAACCGGTAGCGAGCATCAACGGCACCGCGCCGAACAATGCCGCCAGCGTGGTCATCAGGATCGGCCGGAACCGCAACAGCGCCGCTTGATAGATCGCTTGCTCCGGCGCCATGCCCTGATTGCGTTCAGCGTCGAGGGCGAAGTCGATCATCATGATCGCGTTCTTCTTCACGATGCCGATCAGCAGGATGATGCCGATGATCGCGATCATCCCCAGGTCATTGCCGGTCAACAGCAGCGCCAGCAACGCGCCGACCGCCGCCGAGGGCAGGGTCGAAAGAATGGTGATCGGGTGAATGTAACTCTCGTACAAAACGCCCAGCACGATGTACATGGTCACCACCGCCGCCAGGATCAGCAACAAGGTGCTCGACAATGACGCCTGGAACGCTTCGGCCGCGCCTTGGAACTGGGTCTGCACGCCAATCGGCATGCCGATGTCCTTCTGCACCTGATCGATGATGTCCACCGCATGCCCCAGCGCCACGCCAGGCGCCAGGTTGAACGACATCATCACTGCCGGGAACTGACCGATGTGGGTGATCGCCAATTGCGTCTGGCGTTGCTCGACGTGCGCCAGGCTCGACAGGCGCACCTGACCGCCCGTGGTGGTCTTGACGTGAATCTGGTTCAGTGCATCCGGGCCGATCTTCTCACCGGACTGCGATTGCAGCACCACCCGGTACTGGCTGGCCTGGGTGTAAATCGTCGAAATCTGCCGTTGGCCAAAGGCGTCGTACAGCGCGTCGGTAATGTTCGACACCGACACCCCGACCCGTGACGCCGCATCGCGGTCGATCACCAGGTACACCTGCAAACCTTTGTCCTGTAAATCGCTGGCGACGTCGGTCAGCTCCGGCCGCTGAGCCAGGGCCTCGACCAGACGCCCGCTCCACAGGCTGAGCAATTCGGAATCCGGCGACGACATGCTGAACTGATACTGCGTGCGGCTGACCCGGTCTTCGATGGTCAGATCCTGCACCGGCTGCATGAACAGACGGATGCCAATCAGCTTGTCGACTTCCGGTTGCAGGCGGGCAATCACCTGCGTTGCGGTCAGATCCCGCTGGCTGTGGGCCTTGAGGTTGATCAGCATACGGCCGCTGTTTAGCGTCGAGTTATCACCGTCCACACCGATATAAGACGACAGGCTTTCCACCGATGGGTCGGCCAGAATCACCTTGGCCAGCTCCTGCTGACGCTCACTCATCGCCGCGAACGAAATCGACTGCGGCGCCTCGGAAATGCCCTGGATCACCCCGGTGTCCTGCACCGGGAAGAAGCCTTTAGGCACGACCATGTACAGGAACACCGTCAGCCCCAGGGTGGCGATGGCCACCATCAAGGTCAGTGGCTGGTGCTTGAGCACCCACTGCAACTTGCGCCCGTAGGCGGCGATCATCCAGTCGATGGTCGCACCGCTGGCCCGGTAGAAACGGCCCTGCTCTTCTTCCTTCGGTTCACGCTTGAGCAACCGGGCGCACATCATTGGCGTCAGGGTCAGGGACACGACCAGGGAAATCAGGATCGCCACCGCCAGGGTGATGGCGAACTCGCGGAACAAGCGCCCCACCACGTCAGCCATGAACAGCAGCGGGATCAGTACGGCAATCAGCGACAGGGTCAGGGAAATCAGGGTGAAACCAATCTGCTTGGCGCCCTTCAACGCCGCTTGCAGCGGACTGTCGCCTTCTTCGATAAATCGGGAAATGTTCTCCAGCATGACGATCGCATCGTCCACCACAAAACCGGTGGCGATGGTCAGGGCCATCAAGGTCAGGTTGTTCACCGAGAACCCGGCGAGGTACATCACGCCGAAGGTGCCGATCAACGACAGCGGCACCGCGACCGACGGAATGATCGTCGCGCTCGCCCGGCGCAGGAACAGGAACGTCACCATCACCACCAGTGCGATGGCGATCAGCAGTTCGTGCTGAACGTCGGTGACGGACGCACGGATGGTCTGGGTGCGGTCAGTGAGGACCGTGACGTCGAGGCCGGCCGGCAGGTTGTCGGTGATGCTTGGCAACAAGGCTTTGATCCGGTCAACCACCTCGATGACATTGGCGCCGGGCTGGCGCTGAATGTTCAGCAACACAGCCTGGTTTTCATTCGCCCACGCGGCGAGACGTTCGTTCTCGGCGCCGTCGACGATTTCCGCCACATCCTTGAGCCGCAACGGCGCACCGTTGGCGTAGGCCAGGATCAGGTTGGCGTAGTCCTTGGGCGAGGTCAGTTGATCGTTTGCGTCGAGCATCGACACCCGGGTCGGGCCGTCGAAGTTGCCCTTGGGCTGGTTGACGTTGGACGCGCCGACGAGGGTGCGCACGTCCGACAGGTTCAAGCCGTTGGCCGCCAGGGCTTCCGGGTTGACCTTGATCCGCACAGCCTGACGCTGGCCGCCGGCGATGCTGACCATGCCCACGCCACTGATCTGGGCGATTTTCTGCGCCATGCGCGTATCGACCAAATCATTGAGTTTGGGCAGCAGCATGGTTTTGGAGGTGATGGCCAGGGTCAGCACCGGGGTGTCCGCCGGGTTGACCTTGTTGTACACCGGCGGGGCCGGCAGGTCCTTGGGCAGCAGGTTGGTCGCGGCGTTGATCGCGGCTTGCACCTGTTGCTCGGCGACGTCCATGTTGATGTCGAGGCTGAAACGCAGGGTCAGCACCGAGGCGCCGCCGGAGCTGGTGGACGCCATTTGGGTCAGGCCGGGCATTTGCCCGAATTGGCGCTCAAGGGGCGCGGTCACCGCACTGGTCATCACGTCCGGGCTGGCGCCGGGATAGAGGGTCATGACGCGGATGGTCGGGTAGTCCACCTGAGGCAATGCCGACACCGGCAGCAGACGGTAAGCGATGATGCCGGCCAGGATAATGGCCAGCATGCTCAGGGTCGTGGCGACCGGGCGAAGGATGAACAGCCGCGAGATGTTCATGCGCCCTTCTTCGCCTTGTCAGTGACAGGTGCGTCAGAAGTCTTGGCCGCCGATTTGCCTTGCAGGTGTTCCGTTGGGGTGGCTGGCACATCCTGACTGCCGTTGACCACTTCCACTTCGCTGCCTTCCTTCAAGCGGTCAGTGCCTTCCAGGACCACGCGATCACCCACGGCCAGGCCTTCGGTGATGACGGTGTTGCTGCCATCGCTGGCGCCGACCTTCAACTGACGGATCGTGACTTTCTTATCCCCGTCCATGGCGTAGACGAAGGTGCCATTGGTGCCGAACTGGATCGCCGCCGAGGGTGCGAGTACCACGTCTTTGAGGGTGTCGGCCAGCAGGTGCACGTTGACGAACTGGTTGGGGAACAGCGCTTGATCGCGGTTATCGTAACGGGCCTTGAATTTCAGGGTGCCGGTGGTGACGTCAATCTGGTTGTCGAGGCTCTGCAACACACCGGACGCCTGCTGTTTCATGTCGCCACGGTCCCAGGCTTCCACCGGCAATTTGGCACCGGTGTGGTAACGGGCCAGCACCGTGTCGAGGCTGTTTTCCGGCAGGGTGAAAACCACGCTGATCGGTTGGGTCTGAGTGATGATCGCCAGTGCCGTGGTGTCGTTGGCGGCGACGAGGTTGCCGACGTCGAGCTGGCGCAAGCCGACACGTCCGGTGATTGGCGCGCGGATCTTGGTGAATTCGAGATTGAGCTTGGCGTCGTTGACTGCCGCCTGGTTGGTCTTGACCGTGCCCAGGTATTGGCCGACCAGCGCTTCGGCGGTGTCCAGGGTCTGCTTGGCGATACTGTCTTCTTTAAACAGGCCGCGATAACGCTCGACATCGACCTGGGCGTTTTTCAGTTGCGCCTGGTTTTGCAGCAAAGTGCCTTCGGCCTGGAGTAGCGCGTTCTGGTAAGGGCGCGGGTCGATCTCGGCCAGCAAGTCCCCGGCCTTGACCATCTGCCCTTCCTCGAACGCCACTTTCATCAACTCGCCGGCCACGCGGCTGCGCACGTTGATGGTGTTAAGCGCCGTGACGGTGCCCAGCGCCTTGTAATACAGCGGGAAGTCACCCTTGACCGCCGGCGCCACGCGCACTGGAATCGGCCCGGTTGCGCCACCGAAACCAGGGCGCATGCCCCCGGCCTTGCCCGTATGTCCGGCGACGGCTTTCGGCTTTTCGCCCGCCTTATGATCGGTACTGGCGGGCCAGAATTTCCAGCACACGCCAGCGACGACCAACAAGACAAGCAGGCCGAACAGCCAGCGACGGGGACTACGGGAGGAGGATTGCATTGAATGATCAACCATTGGGCGCGTGGGCTTCTTCTACGGGAGGCTGAACGATAAGCACTGGCGGGCATTAAGCAAAGCGGCTTTACCGGCAATTTACCTTCGGCTTACGTAACAGGATGTTTGTCTAAAACACTGAAGCACAAATGAAAACGGCCTGGACAGAGCCAGGCCGTTAACAATTGTAAAAGCGCTTACTTCAGAACGGCGAGTGCCGCTTCGTAATCAGGCTCTTCTGCAATTTCTTTAACCAGTTCGCTGTGCAATACATTGTCGTTTTCGTCCAGGACCACGACGGCACGGGCGGTCAGGCCTTTGAGCGGGCCGTCAGCGATAGCAACGCCGTAGTTTTCGATGAACTCGGCGCCACGCAGGGTCGACAGGTTCTGGACATTTTCCAGGCCTTCGGCGCCGCAGAAGCGGGCCTGGGCGAACGGCAGGTCAGCGGAGATGCACAGCACAACGGTGTTGGCGACGTCATTGGCCTGGGCGTTGAACTTGCGGACCGATGTAGCGCAGGTCGGGGTATCAACGCTTGGGAAGATGTTCAGCACTTTGCGTTTGCCGGCGAAGCTCGCCAGGGTCACGTCGGACAGATTGCCGGCAACCAGGGAAAAGGCTGGCGCCTTGGAACCGGCTTGTGGCAGTTGGCCGTTGACTTGAACCGGGTTGCCTTTAAGAGTGACTTGAGCCATGAACGGAGTCCTTCTGGAAGTGTTGTTGGAAATCTGAAGAGGCCGAAGTTAACCACGAAATTGTCCGACGACCTATGCCCAGATACAAATTGTGAAGTCTCGCGGCTGAAACTGGATACAACTCGCACAAATGACATAAAAGCCGTGTGGGAATGGGCTTGCTCGCGAAAGCGTCGCACTGATGACTGACGGGCCGACTTCGCGAGCAAGCCCGCTCCCACAGAACCGCGTACACACCGCGCTATCCCAATAAACGCAGCATATTGCGGTGCCGCGCTTCGAAAATCCGCCGCATGTAGCCGTTGACCAGTAACCACTCCAGCGGCGCGCCGCCGATGGCCGAGTACGTCACCCGGTCGGTGTACAGCGTACCGCCCTCTCCCGCCACCACCCGGTGTTCATGACGAAAGGCTGCCATCGGCCCCTTGAGCATTTCATCGATGAAATGTGTGTCGCCGACTTCACGAATCACCACCGTCCAGTTCGATGGAATAACGTTGAACATCCAGTGCCGAAACCTGAACTGCCGCCCGGCTTCGATGCGCAGGTTGTTCAGGTCGATATCGCCCAGCGGCGTGACACGTTCGGGGAAGATCTTCGGGAAATTGACGCCTTCCAGACAGAAGTCGAGCACCTGCCAGGGCGTGCGGTTGGGGATCAGAGTGGTGAGTTCCAGAACGGGCATGACTGACGGACATTCCATTGACCAAGGAACGCGCAGCCTACCACCGCGCTCAATGGCGACACACCCCTGTAGGAGCTGCCGAAGGCTGCGATCTTTTGATCCTGATCTTAAAAACAAGGTCAAAAGATCGCAGCCTTCGGCAGCTCCTACGGGGAATTTTGTTGGGCGCGGTGTCGATTCGGGAAACGACCATTCGACTAGACAGTGAATCACTCAACTACAGCGGAGATAAACCATGCGATTCATGATCATTGTGAAAGCCAGCCCGGACTCCGATGCCGGCGTGATGCCCACCGAAGAATTGATGACCGCGATGGGTAACTACAACGAAGAACTGGCCAAGGCTGGCATTCTCCTTTCATGCGACGGCCTCAAACCCAGCAGCAACGGCGCCCACGTGCGCTTCTCGGGAGAGAAACGCACAGTCATCGACGGGCCGTTTGCCGAAACCAAGGAACTGATCGCCGGCTATTGGATTTGGGAAGTGAAGTCCAAAGCAGAAGCCATCGAATGGGTTAAACGCTGCCCGAACCCAATGCCGGGAACAGAGGCCGAAATCGAGATTCGTCCGATATTCGAGGCCGAGGACTTTGGCGATGAGTTCACGCCGGAGCTGCGTGAGCAGGAGGAGAGAGTGCGGGCGCAAGCAAGGAAGCACTGAGTATTTCGTCAGTATTCAAAAGTGGGGCGAGCGTGCTCTCAAGAGCGGTGGTTGAGTCAGATGTTGGTGTATCGGTAGTCTCAAACATCGCGAACTGGCTCGCCCCACAACACCCTGTACAGGCCGTTTCAGCCCAGCAACCGCAGCATATTGCGGTGCCGCGCCTGGAAGATCCGGCGCATGTACCGATTGACCAGTAGCCACTCCACCGGCGCGCCGCCAATTGCGGCGTAAGTCACCCGGTCGGTGTACAGCGTACCGCCCTCTTGCTCCGCGACCCGATGTTCATGACGAAAGGCTGCCAGTGGGCCACTGACCATTTCGTCGATGAAATGGTGTTTACCGATTTCGCGGATCACCATAGCCCTATTCGCTGGGATGATGCTGAACATCCAGTGTCGGAAACGAAAATTTCTATTGGATTCGATACGCAGATCACTCAGGTCCATATCACTCAGCAGCGTCACGCGTTCTGGAAAAAACCTCGGAAAGCTGAGGCCTTCCAAACAGAAATCGAGGACGAGTTCCGGCGAACGATTGGGAATTAAAGTAGTGAGTTCCAGAACAGGCATACAGATAAACATTCCATTGTTTGGCGGCACAGCAGCAGGTTGTGTTCGACATAAGGCTAAGGTTCGACTAAGCAATAGTCGTAGCGGGATATTCGCTTCTATCTCTGAACATGACATACAGCGGGTCCAAACCTGCCTCGGCGGGAAAGACCACAATGTAGTCGTCAGCCCTGGGCCTTTCTGCGTCAACAAAGTTTTCAAGCAACGGCATGCGTGGCGTGTGCACAAACTGCAAGCGGGGTAAGGGGGCCGAGCCCGTCGAAGTAACAACCGTACTGGGGACCGAATCAGACCAGAGCACGGTAATCGGCGTTCCACCTTCAGCAGTAAAACTGAATGTATTGTTACGCTCGTTTTTCTTCGCCAGCCTGACCCTGACTCCGGGCACGTCTGGGCCGCCCAAAGAAGGTGTGACGTAAACCTGCGACAGCGTTTTGATTTCGCGTAACCCCTGGAATATTTTTCCAGGCTTGGCAGGGGCTATTGTGGTGCTCATCCGGAATGGCAGGTCTATCTCGTTTTCGCTTTCCGCAAGATGTTCCCAATCCTGGCCTTCAATGGGCATCAACTCCGACAGAGGCAGGCTCAATCCATAAACCTGACGATCCGCGCGGCTGGAAAATCCGAAGTAAAGCACTCCAGAATATTGGTTTCCAGCAGTTGCCTCGCTCGAAGTGTTTTGCCAGGAAAACTCAGCAACAGTCGAGCGAATGGCGTTCTGTAGACCAACTTTTTGGGATGTCACTAAACCGGATGGTTCGTTTACCAGCAAGATATCGGGACGCTTATTGGCAAATGCCAGCGAAGCAATGAACGTGCAGGTCACTTGTGTCGGGCCGGAACCCGCCAGGTTGCGTGCCACAATTAATTGGTCTTGCGCGCTTATCAGAAGCGTTTCTGCCCGTTCATGCAAACCACGATGTCGCAGGGCAGTGCTCGCCAACTGCGCAATGTAATGCTCATGAGTCGCGGTGATCTGCTGCACGATGCTCTGCCATTGGACTTGCTCAGACCGCGCGTAAGTCAACTCGCGCTGCGCACCGTGTTTGGCGAACTCCACGCGCATTTTCAGGAATTCAAACTTTCTAACGGCTATAACCGCCTCATGTTGAGCCGCTTCCAAAGCCTGTATGTCGACTTCGCGAGAAAAAATATCCGGATGAGCGTTCAGTTGATCAGACATGTGTTTGATACGCTGCGCGAACAAACTAAACGCGGTTTCTAGCCTGTGCGCGGTTGCAGCGACATCGGCAGCGATTGTTTGCACATCTGCCAGGTTCCGTGCAATGGGGCTCAGGGGAGTGGAAGGCCTTGGCGCCGTGGGGACAGTCTTATCTCTGAAAGCTACGACACCACGCTGGCGATGCCAATCTCTGACGTAATGCACAACCGACTCCGAGTCGTTCACGTTGTGCTTGTCATCGGGGTAAAACAACAAATCCGCTCCTTTGGGATGGCCAACGATTCGATCAAAATGATTGATTAGTTGATCGTGATCCTTTTTTGGCAAGTCGACGGCCCAAATCCGGTCAACCAGCGCCTTGAATTCTGCTGTCGAGTAGTGTTGCAGTGCAGCCTTAAGTTCCATCTTGATTTTTCCTTATTTCTCAAGCACGCAAAAAACGTCCGAGTTAAAGCATGCCCTCTTTTGAGATGAGCGCATGCATACACACTAAAGAATATTTCTATACTTAAATTGAATCACGACCTTTATCCACCAAAGTAAAAACCAGCGTTTTAACTCGCATATCGGCCGTATATTGAAAGACGACTTTTTTACCCGGATATATAGAAGAATCTAAAAGAAAGGACTCCCAACCACCAGTTTGCCCCATCGGCTCCGGCATTCTGATGGGCCCCCTTGACTCCGTTGGATTGCCAAAAACCGCATGCACATCGGACTGAGTCATTGCAGATCTGTAGGGTGCAGGAAGATCCCCCTCGTACTCGATAGTTGATGGTGTCGTCTTTACCAAGGTTACGAATAGCGTTTCAAGTCGTTTGGTGTCCGCCCAGAATGTAAGGCTGAGTCCGGCCTCCAGAACCATGTCCAACAGATCACAATCAGGATATAACGCCTCCAAGAGCTGATCCTTCGCTATAAAATCTCTACTGACGAGTTCCTCATAACTTGCCCCCAAGTTTTTTACCCACTGGTTTATCGTCGTGATGCTCATCAATACCATCCCTGCTCTGTGTGAAGCTTGTGGAGTTTCAATCGAACCGCTTCGACAGAAGCCTCGTTAAATCCGTGCTGCAACAGCCCGACCTTCAAAGCATCAAAATTAACATCAACCGCGCGCTTAAGATCGTCTGCGTCCTGAACTTGTTTTTCTCTATTATTTCGCGCCCCATAAGTTTCGCTAAATTTCCGGTGAACTTCAGAAGGTATCGCTACGCTTGGGGCTCGTCTTACAAACTCCTTCCTTTCTATATGACCAATTTCGGGGAATGCGTACATCAGATGAATCTCCAACGCCCTGCGCGAAGGAATGTGATCTATATCCAACCCATCCCCCCTGCTCCGACCACTGAGTTCATTGTAGGGCCCAACCTCTAACGGTTCGACTGGTGGCCCGACAAACACCAGCTCCGGAGAAGGCAGTTCCATCCCTCCCGGAAACCCAGGAATATTGGCACCAATCAACCCTTCATCAACAGCCGGAAACGTCTCGTTCTGCGGTAGGACCGGGATGACAGAACCGCCGGGATAAACCTCGGGTATTGGCTGAGTAATCGGCGATGTTGTAGGACCGAGTTGCTCGACGCCCGGCGGAATCAGGGGCGTCCAGGCACCCGAACCGACAGGGCGAATTGGCCAGGACACCACCGCCGGCAGGATACCCAAAAGGCCCTGAGTACTTTTCGGCGTGGCAATGCTGATTTTATCGAGGTTGAAGGGGTTTTCGCCGAGTTCGGCAATCTCCCAATAACGCAGTTCGTATTCACGCCGCTCGCCGACCCAGGTACTTTTCGGCGCATAGGGTGCAAAACCTTGTTCGAGGCGCTTTTGGTTCACCTCATCGAATCGGCCGGTTAGCAACTCCTGCTCGCCGAGGGTTCGCCAGAACGTTGAGTCGAAGGCCGCGAACGAGTGGATCTCCCGGCCTCGAAGCTGATCGCCGATCTGCGCTGGAATCTGCGCGCCGTTACTGAGCGTTCGCAACCAGTCGGCCGTGGCCGGTTGACCACTTCCGATGACAACGCCCGAGCCCATGGGCGGCAGGTTGAAAGACAGATACGTCGGCGGCAGGCCGGGTACGCAGACAATGCAGTCCTGTATGCGAAAATCCACACCCACCGGTACGGTCTGAACCTGCGTGGTCATAACCGCCAACCGCGCCTGGCCTATCGTGGCGGTCTGAGCGGCAGCGTCTGGCGTGAACTGCAGATGCCGAGGTATTGATCCTGGACTCTCTGCGATATAGAGCCCGGTGAGCGGGTCGAATACTGCATTGATGACGGGCACAAACTGGCCGATCTCAGAACCCGTGCTGACGGCAATAAGCGCGGTGCCTTCCGACACCGTTTCGGGTTTGAGCCGATACGCAACCTCTACCGAACCGCCGGCGTCAGCAATCGATTGCAGCACTTGATGGTCCGCAAGGCCCAGCGCGTGCGCAGGAATGGCGACAGCCTGAAACAGGCGCCGACGTTGCTCGGCAGTCAACTCGCCATTGCCGACGGTTGGCGAGTACACCATGGCCGTTACGAATACCGGCCCTGTCCTGACAGCTATTCGCCCAAAATCCATGAGCGCTTCGCCAGCAGCCTGCACAGCCTTTTCAAGCACGGCAGCGATTTCTTGCGCAACGAACACGCCCTCTCGGGTCAAAATCAACCCGCCAGAGGAAAGAGCAGAAGCAGGCGCCGTCAGCGTATTGGCCTGCCTGACCCGCTCGACGCGAAAATCTTCATCGGCCTGTTGCCTGAACCGAATACGTGCGTCGCGTTGTTCGGCCTGTTGCCGGTGACGCTCCCGAATAGCCTCATGCTCACGCCAGACAATCGTCTGTTCGGTGTGACGTCTGGCCAGCGCGCTGGACTTGTCGGTGAGCGCACTTACTTGAGCCGACAGCAGCCGAGCTTCATGCGCCGCGTTGTAAGCGTTTTCCCAGATCTGATGCCCGTCATTCAGCGCCTGGCCAAACGCCGCCAGGCGCGTCAGGTAGTCGTTTGAATTACGGTTGAGCGGATCATGCCCATCGAATGATCGGGCAACGGCGTTCTTGGCATTCAGCTCTGAAGTTTTGCGGGCGATCAGCCCGTCGATTTCGTTTTTTGCTTTGGTAAGGAGGTAAAGCTGCCAGCGCTCGCTTGAAGTGCCGGTGTGGTGCTGGCGCGCTGCCGAAATCTCCTGTTCAAGGGACGGCACGAGTTGCGCCGCCCGGGCTGCAAAGTTTCGGTCGGCCTCGGCTCTGATGGCGTCATGACGCTGCGCCAAAGCGCCAAGAAGCTGGTGAAGGGCCTGCGCCTGAGCCTGAGCTGCAGCGGCCTGCGTTTTGGCTGCCGCTTGCGCCTGGGCGTGTTCCTTTGCCTGACGATCAGCTTCTATGGCCCGCTTTCGAGCCTTCCGCTTACTTTTGCTGGTTTTACCGAATCCACCTGAAACCCCTCCACTGCCACCAAAGCCACCACTAAAGCCACCACCCGAAGATGACGGCCCGGATCTGATGACAACGTCCCCAGTTGATCCATCTTTAAATGTTTGTTGTGCCATACAGTCACTCCTTGTCTGTATGGCGCAGCATGTCGATGAAGCGGTGGTCAGGTGCGGTACATAGTTATCGGACGGGGATTTTTTCGAAAATCAGCGCACATGGGTTTGTTTGAATGCGATCTCCATTCGCGGATTCAGTTTGCCGCTTTTGCCTGACGTTCTTAATCCCCTCAACCTCCTGTTTCGTATTAACTTTTTAGTACACGAAACAAAGCGCGAACCCGCCCACAAAACCAAAGAATTAATCCATTCGACTGGCTAACCCTCGGTTAACTGCTAGCTTCAACTGACGTGTCCTACAGGCTTGATAGGAAAGGGATTACGCCGTAACGACCAAACATAGGGTCGAGTTCGCCCACTGAGCCACCAAGGAACCGGGGAATCATGTCGAAGAATCTGGGAGCTCACGCCTGTTTGCTGGCGGCAATGCTGGCATCTGCCTTTTGTGCACACGCCGATAACGCCGAGGACGCCAATAAAAGTAACAACCCGCTTAACCTCGCGCCCGGCGTCAACCTGCAGGATTACTACACACCCAAACTGTATGACACCAACGTCCACACCAATGACGCGCTGCTGCGCGGCACCCTGCCCGTGGCGCCTAACGACTTCATCGGCGTGCCGCAGTTGCTGCGCGCGACGTTACCGATCAGCACCCGCCCCGACCCGCACAACGGTTACAGCACCGGCATCGGCGATCTGAACCTGTTCGATATTTTCCTGCTCAAGACCGACGGCATTCAGTTGGGTATCGGCCCGCAGATCACTGCGCCCACCGCCGCGCAAGATGAGTTGGGCACGGGCAAATGGCAGGCCGGCCTCGCCGCCATCGCCATCGATTCGTCGCCTCGCGGCCTGCTGGGCGCGCTGGTGCAGTATCAGAGTTCGTTCGCTGGCGACCATGATCGCGCCCACGTCGAAACCGCCACGATGCAACCTTTCATCATTCATAACCTGGCCAAGGGTTGGTACTTGCGCTCGACCGGCACCTGGACTTTCGACCTGAAAAACGACACCCATTACATTCCCGTCGGCTTCGGTGGCGGCAAGGTCTGGAAATCCGGGACCAACGTTTTCAACGTCTTCGTAGAACCCCAATGGACCGTGGAACGCAAAGGCGATGGCTTGCCGCAGTTCACGCTGTTCGCCGGGATCAACGTCACCTTCGGCAAATAAGGACATTTCTATGCACAGTGCACTGCGGGTCGCCGGTTTCGGCATCATGGCGACGTTCGTCAGTTGTGGCGTGGGCGCCCAGGCGCAAGCCCAGGAACTCGACAGCCGAATCGGCAACGTGGCCATGGAAGGCGAACTGCCGGCTCACGCGTCCATCCCCCTGCTCTACGCCGAACTGGATTTCCAGCAAGCGACCCAGAGTTACCTGTGGGCCTTGCCGCTGGTGTCCTACGCTCAATGGCAGGAGGAGTTTCGCGACAAACTCGGGGCCCACAGCGGCGACTTGATGGTGCTCAACAGTTACGAAGACAAGCTAGGCGTGATCACCGCCAACGCCACCACGCCGTACATTCTCGGGTTTGTCGACCTCAATGAAACCGGTCCGCTGGTGATCGAACTGCCGCCGGGCCCGACGGCGGGCGGCGTCGGTGATTTCTGGCAGCGGGCGATCATCGACATGGGCCAGACCGGCCCCGACAAAGGCAAGGGTGGCAAGTACCTGGTGCTGCCTCCGGGCGCCGAGCCACCGGCCGATGCCGGCAAGTATTACCTGGCCAAGTCGGAAACCATGAACGTGCTGGTGGGCTTTCGCGTGCTCGATCCGGACCCGGCCAAAGGCAAGGCACTGGTCGAGCAATTCAAGATGTACCCCTACGCCAAACGCGCCGAGCCTGGCAAAACCCGGCTGCTCTCCCCCGACGGCAAAGCCTGGTCCGGTACTCAGCCACGTGGCCTGGCGTACTGGGAGCGTTTGCATCAGATCATCCAGAAAGAGCCGGTCAACGAACGTGACCGTTTCTACATGGCCATGCTCGCCAGCCTGGGCATCGAAAAGGACAAGCCATTCAACCCCAATGACAACCAGCGCAAGGCCCTGGAACAAGGCGCGCAGGTCGGCGAACTGATCGCCAAGGCCAACACCTTCGCCAAGCGTTTCCCGGAGGCGCAGTACTGGAAGGATCGTCAGTGGGACACCGTGCTGAACATCGCCGAGCCGTCCCAGCGCGTTGCGTATTACGACCAGTTGTGGGAGCGCAGCGCCTGGTTCTACGAGGCGGTCACCAACACCAAAGGCATGGTGTCGAAAACCCCGGGGCTGGGCCAGACGTACCTCGGCGCCTACACCGACGCCAAGGGCAACTGGCTCGACGGCGCCAAGAGCTATCGCTTGCACGTTGGCGCCAACCCGCCGGCCAAGCAGTTCTGGTCGATGACCGTGTACGACATCGACAGCCGTTGCCTGATCGACAACCCGCAACGCAAGGCCGACCTGTCGTCCCGCCAGGATCTGAAAAAGAACGCTGACGGCTCGGTGGACCTGTACTTCGGCCCGACCGCGCCCAAGGGGTTCGAGAACAACTGGGTGCAAACATTGCCGGGCAAACATTGGTTCAGCTACTTCCGGCTGTATGCGCCGACCGAGGCCTATTTCGACAAGAGCTGGAAACTGGATGACATCACCGCTGTGGAGTGACACCCGGTGACCCTGTGGGAGCGAGCTTGCTCGCGATGGCTTATTGACAGGCAATACCTGTGCTGAATGGACAACCGCAATCGCGAGCAAGCTCGCTCCCACAAAGGTTTCTGTGTTCAGTCTCAACTGACTGGCATTACACGAAAAGGACACGACATGCGTTTTGAGAAAACCCCACACCTGATGCTTGCCAGTCTCTCGTTACTCTTGAGTTGCAGTGCCTGGGCGGATTTCAGCGCCACACCGCAAGAGGCTCGCGGCATCGCCAAAGAAGCTTATCTGTACGGCTTCCCGGTAGTAGAGATGTACAAGACCCTCTACACCCAGGCCGTGGACAAGGCCGGGCCGAACTTCAAGGCGCCGTTCAACAAGATCGGCAACACCGCCAAGGTATTCACCCCGGCCGACACGGCGTTTGTCACGCCCAATTCCGACACACCTTATTCCTTCGTCTGGATGGACCTGCGCGCCGAACCGGTGGTGCTGACCTTGCCGCCGATTGCGGAAAACCGTTACTACTCGGTGCAGTTGATCGACCTCTACACCCAGAACTTTGCCTACCTGGGCACCCGCAGCACCGGCAACAAGGGCGGCACGTTCATGATTGCCGGTCCCGACTGGCAGGGCCAGCAACCGGTGAACATCGATCGACTGGTGCGCAGCGAAAGCAGCATTGCCTACGCGCTGTATCGCACGCAGTTGTTCGACAATGCCGACCTCACCAAGGTCAAGCTGATCCAGAACGCCTACAAGGTGCAAACCCTCAGCCAGTACCTCAAACAACCGGCGCCACCGGCCGCGCCGAAAATCGATTGGCCAAAACCCACACCCACAATGAGCGACAGCCCGGAACTGTTCCGTTACCTCAACTTCATGCTGAGTTTCGCCCCGCCCCAGGACGTGGAAAAGGACCTGCTGGCGCGCTTCGCCAAGATCGGCATCGTCGGTGGCCAGCCGTTCAAAGTCAGCGATTTGAGTGCTGAGCAACGCAAGGCGCTGGAGGACGGTATCGCCGACGGCAAGGCCGAATTCGCCCAGTTCAAAAAGGACAAAATCGACACGCATCAGGTCACCAGTGGCGACTTCTTCGGCACTCGCGATCACCTTAAAGGCAACTACCTGTACCGCTACGTCGGCGCCAATGTCGGCATCTTCGGCAACTCCGCCGAAGAGGCGAACTACATCGGCTACTTCGTCGACAACCAGGGCAAACCGCTTAACGGCGCGCGCCACAGTTACACCCTGCACTTCAATAAGGATGAACTGCCGCCTGCCGATGCCTTCTGGTCGCTGACGATGTACGACGGCAAGACCAAGTTACTGGTGGCCAACCACCAGAAGCGCTACCTGATCAACTCGCGGATGTTGCCCAAGCTCAAGCGTGATGCCGACGGCGGCCTGACCCTGTATGTGCAGCATTCAGAGCCGGTGGACGGCAAGAAAAGCAATTGGCTGCCAGCGCCGCACGGACCGTTCTACTCCGTGCTGCGCCTGTACCTGCCTAAACCGGAAGTGGTCAACGGCCAGTGGAAAATCCCGTTGCTGACGCCGATTGGCCAGTAAGTCACGCACGGTCCTACCGAACATTGCGGGAGCAGCAAAATGCGTTCGAGCCCATCAAGGATGACTGCACTGAGGCGAGCCATGACGCCTCTGTTGAGCCAGGCCGACAACTCGCCGTTTTTCGACGGCACACGGCACAACGGCGGGATGACCGCTCGCTCGGACACCGTTTCGGAACGCACCGGCTCGCCCGATGTGCACACCTGGACCCTTCGCCTGCAGTACACCTGGTAACGGAGCGCTGACCGATGATGACCGCATGGATGCGCACTCACCTGACCCTCTGCGGGGCCATGCTCAGCGGCCTGGCCTGCGCCGCTGGCAACTTGCCGGCCCTCGGCAGTACGCCGACGCAGCCGGCGGCCAAGGGTGACCCCGAAACCTGTCATCGCTTGCAGCAAGACTTCGACATCGATCTGAAAAAAGTCGTGGCCGCCGGTTGCGACCCGTCCACCGAGCAAATCGCCAAGTTGATGGACAACCCGGTGGGCAACCTGGTGTTGCTGTTCAACCAGTACGACTACACCGCGCTCAAAGGCCCGAACAGCAACGGCACGCGCATGCTCGGCAAATACAGCTTCATGCCGACCTTCCCGATTTCTCTCGGCGAAGACTGGAACCTGATCAACCGCTTGCCCATCAGCTACGTCAGCGCCCCGGTTAACCATAAGGCCGGCAACCTGATCGGCATGGGGCCGAACGAAATCCTGAGCGATCGCAGCGACTTCGCCTCGGTGGTTCAGGACCCGTTCGACCGCACCAGCGGTTTCGGCGACCTGGCGTATGTCGGGGTGTTCTCGCCCAAGGAACCGATCCGCTTTGCCGGCGGCGGCAAAATGGTCTGGGGCTTCGGCCCGACGGCGATGTTCCCGACCGCCTCACAAGATGTACTCGGCACCGGCAAATATTCCCTCGGCCCGGCGTTTGTCGCCGCGTACCTGGGCGAAGACTGGACCCTCGGCCTGTTCCCGCAGCACTGGTGGTCGGTGGCCGGCGACAGCAAACGCAAGGACGTGAGCCTGACCAACATCCAGTATTTCATCCAGCGCACCATTCCCGGCCCGGAGCAATGGCGGGTCGGCATGACGCCGAACATCACCGTCAACTGGAAGGCCGAGGGCGGCAACAAAGTGACCTTCCCGATTGGCCTCGGCGCCGGACGGATCTTCAACTTCGGCAAGTTGCCAGTGCGCATTTCCGGGGAGATTCAGTACTCCGCCATTCACCCGGAAGACTTGATCAGCAGCCGCTGGAATTTCCGTTTGTCGTTCATCCCGGTCATTCCGACCTTTATGTTTTAAGCCTGCATTTGAGAAAGGGAATGCCCATGACCGCACTCAATGATCTGAACGCCCTGCAAGCCAGCATCGCCGAATCGGTACTCGGCCAGGACCAGGTGATCCGCCAGATCCTCCTCGGCCTGTTGGCCAACGGCCATTTGTTGCTGGAAAGCCTGCCCGGCCTGGCCAAGACCCGCACGGTCAAGGCCTTGGCCAAGCACCTGGACGCGAAGATGAGTCGCATCCAGTTCACCCCGGATTTGCTGCCGTCGGACATCACCGGCGCCGAGGTGCTGCATCAGGTTGAGGGCAAGAACGAAATCCGTTTCCAGCCCGGACCGCTGTTCGGCAATTTGATCCTGGCCGACGAAATCAACCGCGCCCCGGCCAAGGTCCAGGCGGCGTTGCTCGAAGCCATGGAAGAACGGCAAATCACCGTGGCCGGCAACAGCCATGTACTGCCGGAACTGTTCATCGTGGTCGCGACGCAAAACCCGATTGAACAGGAAGGCACCTATCCCCTGCCGGAAGCGCAGATGGATCGCTTCCTGATGAAAGTGTTGCTCGATTACCCGAGCGCGCAAAACGAGAGCCAGGTGCTGCGATTGCTCCGTGAGGAAGAGTTTGCCTTGGGCGCCAAAACCGCAGCGGTGCCCGGTTTTGCGCTGTCCCAAGAGGTGATTTTCGCTGCACGTCGCGAAGTCAGCGGCATCCATGTGTCCCCGGCCATCGACACGTATCTGATCGACCTGATCAACGCCACGCGCCACCCGGCGGATTACGACGCCGACCTCGGTCGCTGGATCGCCATCGGCGCCAGTCCTCGGGGCGGGATTGGCCTGGACCGCTGCGCCCGCGCCGATGCCTGGTTGCAAGGGCAGGATTTTGTGTCGCCGGACAACGTCCGGGCCGTGGTGCATCCGGTGCTGCGTCATCGCCTGCAACTGAGCTACGACGCGGTCGCGGACGGCGTGACAGCCGATCAGGTGCTCGACCGTTTGCTCGATAAAGTGGCGATTCCCGCATGAACCCCGATGGGCTGGTCTATGTCTCTCTGGCGCAGTTGATGGCGCTGGAGTTCAAGGCCCGTGACCTGAGTTTCACGGCGCGCCAGCCCCAGGGCAGCATCCTCGCCGGCAACCATGCCTCGCGGTTGCGCGGTCGTGGCTTGAATTTCGATGAGTTGCGCCGCTATCAGCCGGGTGACGATTTACGGCATCTGGATTGGCGCGCCTCCCTGCGCACCGGCAAACCGGTGGTGCGGACCTTTACCGAGGAGCGTGATCGCCCGGCATTGATCCTGGTGGATCAGCGCATGTCGATGTTCTTTGGCTCCCAGCGCAGTTTCAAATCGGCGATCGCCGCTGAACTCGGCGCATTGGCGGCGTGGATGGTGTACAACGGCGGCGACCGGGTTGGCGGTTTGGTGTTCAACGACCAACGCATCGACAGCATCGCCCCGCTGCGCAGCCGCAAACGGCTCGAAGCGCTATGCAGCCGCATCGCCCAGCAGAATCAGGCATTGAACGCCGCGAACCCCGACGCCGAGGATGAGGACCAACTCGATAAGGTCTTGCAGCATTGCCTGGCGGTTGCCGGGCACGATCACCTGATCTGCATCGTCAGCGACTTCGCCGGGGCCGGCGAACGCACCTTGAAGTTGATGCGGCAACTGGCGACCCATAACGACGTGATCGCGATGCAGGTCTACGACCCGCTGGCGCTGAACCTGCCGAAGAACGGGCGGTTGCTGATCACTCAGGGCCAGTTGCAAGTGGAACTGGCGGTGGAGCAACGCCGCGTGCATGAGCCGTTGGGGGATTTTCTCAGCGGTCGGCTCAAGGACGTCGCAACGTTGCTGCGCCGCAGTCAGGTGCCGCTGATGATGTTCAGCACCGCCACCGAAGCCCAGGCCCAACTGCGCACCGAACTGGGCAAGCTCAGCGGCGGCCGGCGATGAACCCGAACATTCCGGGCATCGATCAACTCAAGGAGTTGGGATTACCCGCGCCGGTCAGTTATGCGCCGCAGACGTGGGGCTGGTGGCTGTTGCTGGGCCTGTTAGTGCTAGCGATGGTGTTGGTGAGTGCGCGCAGGGTTTGGCAGTGGCGGCGGGATCGGTATCGGCGCGAGGCGTTGGTGCGGTTGGCGCAATTGCAGCGGCGCAGCAATGATCTGGCCGCCCTTCGCGAACTCCCGGAGTTGCTCAAGCGAGTGGCCCTCTCCATCCCAGATACACACGGACAATGTAGGAGCTGGCGAAGCCTGCGATCTTTGGGCGGCGCCGAAAGCGCTGAAAATCCAGATCAAAAGATCGCAGCCTTCGGCAGCTCCTACAGGGGGACAGCGGCGTTGGGGGGTGAAGAGTGGCAAGCCTTTCTGGCGCGGCACAGTTCGCAGCCATTGCCGACGGATTTCAGCCAACAACTGGCGCAGTTGGCCTATGCGCCCGATGCAACTTTACGGGCACTACCGACCGAACACCGCCAACAGCTGTTCGACACCTGCAAACGCTGGGTGGAGCATCATCATGTGGCAGCTTGATTACCCCTGGCTGTTACTGCTGCTGCCATTGCCGTGGATCGGTTACCGCTACCTGCCCGCTTACCGCGAGGCCCGGAGCGCCGTGCGGGTGCCGTTTTTCAGCGCCATGAGCCGCGCCATCGGCCAGGCACCGAGCGCACCCGGCAGTCGCAACAATCGCTGGCAGTTACTGTTGAATCTGCTGGTCTGGGCATTGCTGCTGGTGGCCGCCGCGCGCCCGGTGTTCGTCGAAAAGCCCATCGAACGCCAACAACCGGTGCGCGACCTGATGCTGGCCATCGACATTTCCCAGTCCATGGAAACCACGGACTTCACCGACGCCGACGGCCAGAAGATCAATCGCCTGGCGGCAGTCAAGGAGGTGGTCCACGGCTTTATCGACAAGCGCAAAGACGATCGCCTGGGCCTCATCGTGTTTGGCAGCGGCGCCTACCCGCAGGCACCGCTGACCCTCGATCACGCCAGCCTGTCGCTGTTGCTGGACGACACCGGCATTGGCATGGCCGGCCCCAACACGGCGATTGGCGATGCCATCGGCCTGAGCCTGAAACTGCTCGATCAGGCCCACGAACAAGAGAAAGTGCTGATCCTGCTCACCGACGGCAACGACACCAGCAGCGCCATTACCCCGGACCACGCGGCGGCCATGGCTTCAGCCAAAGGCGTGGTGATTCACACCATCGGCATCGGTGACCCAACGGCGGAAGGAGAGGCCAAGGTCAACCTGCAAGGCTTGCAGCACATCGCCGAGGCCACCGGCGGCCAGTTCTTCCGCGCCGAAGACCGCAGCGCGCTGGATCAGGTCTACAGCACCCTCGACAAACTCACCCCGCATCAGGTGAAAACCCTCAGTCATCAGCCCAAGCGTGATTTGTTCTGGTGGCCGTTGGGCGCGGCGATGGGTTTGCTCGCGCTTTATCACCTGGGCGCCCTGCTCCGTCCGCGCCTGACGATGGCTCGTCAGCGACAGGAGGCCTGAGATGGAGATCAATCTCAGCGACTTCCATTTCCTCCGTCCGCTCTGGCTATTGCTGGCGCTGTTCGGCGCACTGCTGCCACTGCTGTGGCGCCGTAGCCATGATTTGCAGCGGCGCTTGCGCGGCAACATCGCCGAGCACTTGCTGCCGCACCTGTTGATCACGCCCCAGGACCAACATCGCCTGCGCCCGGTGCATCTGGTCTGCGCGATGTTGATCCTCGGCGCCTTCGCGGCGGCCGGGCCGACCTGGGAACAGGATCGGCCGGAGTTCCTGGAAAACCGCGCACCGTTGATCATCGCCATCGACCTGTCGCCGTCGATGGACGCCACCGACCTGCAGCCCAGTCGCCTGGAAGCGGCGAAACACAAACTCCACGACCTGATTCAGCGTCGTGCCGGCGCCCGCAGCGGTTTGATCGCTTACGCAGGCAGTGCCCACCTGGTGTTGCCGCCGACCGACGATCCGGCGTTGCTCGACACCTTTATCCAGGCCCTGAGCACCGACCTGATCGCCAAACCCGGGAAGAACGTCGGCGCGGTGATCGAGCAAGCCAAGCGTCTATTGGCCGCCGAGAAAACCCCGGGCACGTTGCTGCTGATCACCGATGGCGCGGACACAGCCCAACTGGACGGCCTCGACCAGCAACTCGATGACAGTCAGCTACAAGTGCTGATCCTCGCCGTGGGCCGTGAGGACGGCGGGATCATCCACGACGCCAGCGGCCAGCCGCGCACGGACAGCAATGGTCGCCCGGCTCTGGGCAGCTTCGATCAAGCCGCACTCAAACAACTGGCCTCCGCCGTGGACGCACCGCTGGGCAGCCTGACGCTCAACAACGATGACCTCGACTGGATCGACCTGCACGCCCAGCAGCACTTCCAGAGCGCCAGCGATGAACAGCGGGAGTTGCACTGGAAAGACGCCGGTTACTGGCTGTGCTGGCCGTTGCTGCTGATCGCGTTTTTCAGTGTGCGCAAGGGCTGGAGCCTGAACTGGATGGCCGGTTTGCTATTGGCGCTGGGCATTGGCCTGCAACCGACCGGCGCCGAAGCCAGTGCCCTGACCGATGCGTTTTTCACTCGGGATCAGCAAGGTCGCTGGGCTTTTGAACATGAGCATTTCCCTCAGGCGGCGGCGCTGTTTGTCGACCCCTACTGGAAAGGCATCGCCGCTTACAACGCCGCCGATTACGACCTGGCGCTGGCCAGTTTTGCGCGCCTGGAAACGCCGCAAGCGTATTTCTACCTGGGCAATATCTATGTGAAGCGTTTCAAATTCGACCAGGCGATTTCGGCGTATACCCAGGCGCTGAAATTGCAGCCGCAATTCCCCGAAGCCACGGCCAACCTGGCGCTGGCCATTGCCTTGCAAAAAGACACCGACAGCGCCGAACAGAACGCCCCCGAGGTCAAGCCGGACGAGATCAAAATGGACAAGGCGCCGGGCAAGGGCCAGAGCAAACCGGTGCAGACCGAGCAAGCGGCGTCGGATGAAGTGTGGTTGCAGAACCTCAGTACCTCGCCGGCGAAGTTTTTGAAGCAGAAGTTCAGTTTGCAGGATCAGGCGAGGGGCAAGCCATGATCCTTCTGGACCGAGTCGTGGCCATCGCGAGCAAGCTCGCTCCCACAGGGGAGTTGCGGCGCACACAGGTTCAGTGTGGGAGCGAGCTTGCTCGCGCTGGCACCCGCCCGATCACCACAGCATTCAGCACCTTGCTCATTTGCCTTGCCAGCCTTAATGCTCTTGCCGCCGAACCCGAACTCCGCGTCCAGGCCCATCTGCAACCCACCGATTCAATCATGGTCGGCAGCCTCGTCGAACTGCAACTCGACGTCCTCAGCGATACCTGGTTCACCGACGCCCCCACCCTGCCCGACCTGAAACTCAACGGCGCGCTGATGATGCCACCCAACGGCCACGCGCAACACCTGAACCAGACCGTCGACGGCAAGTCCTTTAACGGCCTGCGCTACAGCTACCTGATTACGCCGAACCTGGCCCGGGGTTTCGACATTCCGGCGTTGACCGTCCACGCCACGCCCGCCCAGGCCAGTAGGCCGTTGAACGCGCAAAGTCAGCCACTGCATTTCACGGCGGCTCAACCGCCAGGGTTCCAGGCCGGTGAAGCCGTATTGGTAGCGAGCGGCCTTCGCTTCACGCAAAAAGTCTTCAATTCGGCAACCCCGCTGAAAGTCGGCGACAGCCTCACCCGGCAACTGACGCTGCAAGCCGACGGCGCCCTGGCGATGTCACTGCCGCCCCCGTCGTTGGCCGATGTCCCGGGCCTGAGTCGTTACCTGAAATCCCCGCAAGTGAGCACCCTCGACGACGGTCGCGGCAACTTCAACGGCGGGCAGCGCATCGACACCGCGATCTACCGGATCGACACCGAAGGCCACCACACCCTACCCGCCATCGAGGTGAAATGGTGGGACGCCAGCACCCGACAAACCCGTACCGCCCAGGTACCGGCCATTACCCTCGATGCAGCCGCGAACAGCGCCTATCGCCCGGTGTTCTCCATCAGCGAAGACCTGAAAAAACTCGGCCAGCAACGCCGCGTGCACCTCTCCGGGCATTGGTTCGGGCTGCTGGCGCTGCTGCTGATCGTGGTGCTGCTCGGCTACTTCGCCCGCCCGCTCGTCCGTCGCGCCTGGCTCGAAGGGCAGGCCCGGCGCCGCGCGCGACAGGCCGCCTTCCGGCAATCGGCCGACTATGCCTGGCAGCAGATTTCGCCACAAATCGAAGGCAAACCCGCGCAACTGAGCGCCCTGTACCTGTGGACCCGACGCAGTGGCCAGGGGCTGAAACTGGCCAACCTCGGCCCACGCCTGCAAACGCTGTTACGCGCCTGTTACGGCCGTCAACCGACCGAAGGTCAGGCCCTGCGCCAACTCCAGCAATCCTTGGCTACGCTACATAGTCAGGTCGAACACCACAAGGCCCCGGCGCCCGGCGCGTTACGGCCACTCAACCCCGTTCACGAGAAGGATTTCCCATGACGAACCCGATGTTAAGCCGTCAACGCTTCGGGCTGAGCCTGCTACTGGCGCTGGCCATAAGTCTGCCAGCCTTCGCCCAGACCGCCGAGCCGCTGCCGTCATGGAACGACGGCCCGGCGAAGAAAAGCATCATCGAGTTCGTCCAGGCAGTCACCGATCAAAGCAGCAAGGACTTCGTCCAACCCGCCGAACGCATTGCCGTGTTCGACAACGACGGCACCCTATGGAGCGAGCAGCCGGCGTATTTCGAGCTGTTGTTCGCCTTCGACGAAGTCAAGCGCACCGCACCGCAACACCCGGAATGGCAAACCACCCAGCCGTTCAAGGCAGTGCTGGAAAACGATCACAAGGCATTGGCCGCCGCAGGCATGGACGGCATCCTGAAAATCTTCGGCGCCACCCACACCGGCATGACCACCGAAGCCTTCGACGATTACGCCAAGACCTGGCTGACCCAGGCCCGCCACCCGAAAACCGGCAAGCCGTACACCGAGATGATCTTCCAGCCGATGCTGGAGATGCTCGACTACCTGCGCAGCCAGCAATTCAAAACCTACATCGTTTCCGGGGGCGACACCGCGTTCATGCGCGCCTTCGCCGAGAAGGTCTACGGCATCCCGCCGGAGCAAGTGATCGGCACCACGTTCGTCACGGCCTATCAGCTCAAGGACGGCCAGCCGTCGATCCTGCGCACCGCCAAACTGGCGCACAACGACGATGGCCCGGGCAAACCGGAAAGCATCGACGCGGTGATTGGCCGCCGTCCGATCCTGGCCTTCGGCAACTCCGACGGTGACCTGCAAATGCTGCAATGGACCGCCGCCGGCAGCGGCAAACGTTTCATGGGCCTGGTGCATCACACCGACGCAAAACGCGAATGGGCCTACGACCGCCAATCGCAGATCGGCAAGCTGGACAAGGCGCTGGACGAAGCAAAATCCCGTGGCTGGACTATCGTGGACATGGCTGCCGAATGGCGCCGGATCTACCCTTTCGAGGCCGCCGCACCCGAGCAAGTGCAATAACAAAAGCGTGACGCAGGACTGCAATAAACGTTTGTCGCATCAAAGCGACGCAAGTGAGCAAAAGGAGCAAGTCAGATGACTCGCATACGCAAGTGGCTACCGAAACTCGCCTTGGTGGCAGCCTCGGTGATGGCAATTTCGGCTACGGCCGGCGCTGCTGAAAAACCCAATATTCTCGTGATCTTCGGCGACGACATCGGCCAGACCAACATCAGCGCCTATTCCATGGGCGTGGTCGGGTACAAGACTCCGAACATCGACCGCATTGCCAAGGAAGGCATGATGTTCACCGACTACTACGCGGAGAACAGCTGCACCGCAGGACGGTCATCCTTCATCACCGGCCAGACGCCTTTGCGTACCGGCCTGTCGAAAGTCGGCATTCCGGGCGCCCCGGTCGGCCTGCAAAAACGCGACATCACCATCGCCCAAGCCCTCAAGGGTCTGGGTTATAACACTGGCCAGTTCGGCAAAAACCACTTGGGCGACCGGGACGAATACCTGCCGACCAACCACGGATTCGACGAGTTCTTCGGCAACCTGTACCACCTCAACGCCGAAGAAGAACCCGAACGCCCGTACTGGCCCAAAGATGATGCGGATTTCGTCAAGGCCAACGCCCCTCGCGGGGTGATCCACAGCTTCGCGGACGGCAAGATCGAAGACACCGGCGCCCTGACCGTCAAGCGCATGGAAACCATCGACGACGAAACCACGGCCGCAGCGCAAGCGTTCATCGAGAAACAGGCCAAGGCTGACAAACCGTTTTTCGTCTGGATGAACACCACGCGCATGCACCTGTTCACCCACGTGCGCGATTCGATGAAAGGCCAGAGCGGCATGCCCGGCAACGAGTACGCGGACGGCATGCTTGAGCATGACGGCGACGTCGGCAAACTGCTGAAAACCCTCGATGACCTGAAAATCACCGACAACACCATCGTCGTCTACACCACCGACAACGGGCCGAACCAGTTCTCCTGGCCGGACGCGGCAACCACGCCGTTCCGTAACGAGAAGAACTCCAACTGGGAAGGCGCCTATCGCGTGCCGGCGATTATTCGTTGGCCGGGCAAGATCAAGGCCGGTGAAGTGTCGAACGAGATGTTCTCGGGCATGGACTGGTTCCCGACCCTGCTCGCAGCGGCGGGCGATGCCGATGTGAAAGGCAAACTGCTCAAAGGCTATGCGCCAACGGCGGGCGGCACCAACTTCAAAGTGCACCTGGACGGCTTCAACCAACTGCCGTACCTGACCGGCCAACAGCCTAAAGGTGAGCGCAAGGAGTTCTATTACTTCAACGATGACGGCGTGCTGGTTTCCATGCGTTTCGACAACTGGAAAGCGGTGTTCTGCGAACAACGGGAACCGGGCGGCTTCAAGGTCTGGAGTGAACCGTTTGTGTGCCTGCGGGTGCCGAAAATCTTCAACTTGAGGATGGACCCGTATGAACGGGCTGACGTGGTTTCCGATCAGTATTACGACTGGAGCACCAAAAACGTCTACCTGGCGGCTGTAGCGGTGGGCAAGGCTGCGGCGTTCCTGCAGACGTTCATCGAGTACCCACCCAGCCAGAAACCGGCAAGCTTCAGCATTGACCAGATCCGTGCTGCGGTAGATGCCAAGATCGCGGAAAAAATGAAAGCGGCACCGGCTGCACAGTAAGACCGTTTGACCTCCGCTCGCCTTCATCGGCGAGCGGCTCTTTTCCAGAATGAGCACACATTCCCCGTAGGAGCTGCCGAAGGCTGCGATCTTTTGATCTTCGGCACTGGCATGATCGCTAAAGATCAAAAGATCGCAGCCTTCGGCAGCGCCTACGCAGGTTTGTGTTGAATTCGAATTTTGTACAAGGCAATCCGCAATGTCCTCACGTGTCGCCAGCAAGTCGTCGGCCATACCTGCCCCTCACGTCGCCTCCCCGGCGCTGCTGATCCCCGCCCTGCTGTTGTTCGTTTCCGGCGCCGCAGCGCTGGTGTATCAGGTGCTGTGGATCAAGCAACTGTCGCTGGTGGTGGGCGTTGAGGTGTATGCGATCACCACCGGCATCAGCGCGTTTTTTGCCGGGCTGGCCCTCGGTGGTTTGCTGTTCGGCCGCTGGGCCGATCGCTTGCAGCAACCGGTGTTGCTCTACGCCGGGCTGGAAGTCGCGGTGGCGGTACTGGGCGTCAGCGCGACGTTCGCCATGAGCCTGTCGGCCAGCCCCTTCGCCTGGCTGGAGAATCACGTCGGGTTACTGGCCTGGGTCTTGCCGTTTGCGTTGGTCGGCCTCCCGGCGTTGTTGATGGGCGGCACGCTGCCCGTGCTGGTGCGTTCACTGGCCGCCGACCCGCAGCAACTGGGCAAGGCTGGCGGGCAGTTGTATGCCGCCAACACCGCCGGCGCCATCGCCGGGACCCTGCTCGCGGCGTTTGTACTGATCGCCACCCTCGGCGTGCGTGGCAGCGCGTTGGCGGCGGCGATGCTGAACCTGCTGGCCGCCGCCGGTGCATTATGGCTTCACCGCCATCGTCCCTTGACGACCGATGCACCGGTGAAACATCACACGGAAAAAGCCCCGGATCGCCTGGCCCTGTGGCTGTACTCCATCGCCGGCGGCGTGGCGTTGGGTTATGAGGTGGTCTGGTCGCAATCGATCGTGCAGTTCATGAGCACCCGCACCTACGCGTTCGCCGTGGTGCTGGCGACGTACCTCACCGGGCTGTTTTTGGGCAGCGCATTGCTGGCCCGTCGGGTTGATCGCCTTCGCGATCCCTGGGGGATCTTCGGTTTGTTGATTGCAGGCGCCGGGTTGATCGCACTGCTGGAAATCGCCCTGCTCGGACGCTGGCTGGTGCTCGCACAAAGTGGCGCCGAAGCCTGGGTGCTGTCATTCGGTGCCAGTGAACTGGTGGGCATGAGCACCCGGTTTGCCGTGGCGGCGCTGAGCATCGTGTTTGTGCCCACCCTGCTACTGGGCGCGGCATTCCCCCTGGCCTTGCGCTTGAGCGTGGGCCGCGAGCGGGTCGGCCGGGACGTCGGCGCGGTGGTGGCGTTCAACACCCTCGGCGGGATCATCGGCGTGATGCTCTGCGGCTTTGTGTTGATCCCGTTGCTGGGGCTGGTGCGTACCCTTGGGTTGCTGGCGATTGTCGCCGCCGGGATTGGTTACTTCGCCGTGCGCAAAGGTCACCATGTGAAGAAAGGCCGGCGCCAGGGTGTGGTCGCCATCGGTTTGTTGTCGGTGGCACTGGCGTTGCTGACGCCGGTCGACAAACTCGCCAGCCTGTTGCCCGGTGCACGTAACGGTACGTTGGCGTTCTACGAAGAGGGACGCGGCGGCACCGTCGCCGTGGTCACCCAGGGCAAGGGCGCGAAAGCCTTTCAGCGCTTGTACATTCAAGGAGTCTCGAACACCGGCGACGCCATGCCATCCCTGCGCTACATGCGCATCCAGGCACTGCTGCCGCTGCTGATCCACAACGGCGAACCGCGCTCGGCGCTAGTAATCGGTTTTGGCACCGGCATCACTGCGGGTGCGCTGACCCGTTATCCGGGGCTGGAACACCGGGTGGTCGCCGAGTTGCTGCCGTCGGTGGTCAAAGCCGCGCCACTGTTCAAGGGCAACTTCAATGCTGCTGCCGATTCGGGCGTGGACGTGCGCCTGCGCGATGGTCGCCAGGAACTGCTGCGCAGTCCGCAAACTTACGACCTGATCACCCTCGAACCGCCACCGCCCTCCGCCGCCGGTGTGGTCAATCTCTATTCCCGGGATTTCTACCAGTTGGCCGCCAGCCGCCTGGAGAAAAACGGCCTGGTCGCCCAATGGCTACCGCTGCCGACCCAGAACATCGACGACTCGCGCTCATTGGTACGCAGCTTTCTCGACGTCTTCCCCTATGCGACGCTGTGGACCAGTGAGTTCCACGAAATGCTGCTGGTGGGTTCGCTGGAGCCGATTGAACTGGATGCGGCGAAAATCAGTGAGCGCTTCCAGCAGGACAGCGTTCGCAGCACCTTGCAGGACGTGGGCATTGGTTCGGCGGCGGCGTTGTTGTCGACCTGGGTGACGGACCGCGCGGGGCTCGAACGTTTTGCCGCTGACGCCCCAGCAGTGACCGACGATCACCCGCGTATCGAATACGCACCGTGGGTGCGCGCCAAAGAGATCAGCCGCGTATTGCCGGCGCTGCTCGACTTGCACAGCGCGCCGCCATTGGTGAATGCCGACACCGGTTTCAACGAACGAATGAACGCACACCGCCAGCGCTTGATGCAGTTTTACCGGGCGAGTTTGCATGCTTACGATGGGGATCGTGACGCCTGGGCACGGGACATTGGCGAGGTGATGCGCGGGGATGGAGGGAATCCGTATTACCGGTGGTTTGTCGGGGAGTGATTTTGTGCCTGGAAGAGCGCTTTCGCGAGCAACCCTGCTCCCACAGTGGAACTCTGGTGTACACAATATGTGTGACCAAACAGATCCACTGTGGGAGCGGGCTTGCTCGCGAAGCTTTCAGGCGTTTACCTGGCCTTGAGCTTCAAATACGACTGATGCAAATCCGAAGCCCAGCCATCGATCACGCCTTTGACGTCATCGGTCTTCATCACCTGGGTATCGTTCTCCAGCGGTTTGCCGGTGCCTTTACGCACCACCTGCGCCACCACGCTGTTGTTGCTGCCATCAAGGAACACCGCCTCCGTCGCCAGGGTGGTTTCCTGATCGCGAATCCCGCTGGCGGTGCTGACCGCTGCGGCCACCAACGCAATCGGGATCACTTCATACGGTTTCAGGCCTTCGGTCTTGCTGCTGACCGCCGTGATCGCCGCGCGCACCACGATCACGCCGGGCCCCGGGCCGGTGGCCAATGGCAAGGATTTACCCAGTTCGCGCTTCAGCGCCTGGTCGTAGTAACCGGTGATGCCATTGAGGGTGGCCTGGGGGATTTTCACGGTCGCTTGGGGCTTGGGATAGAGCTGGGTCGGCTCGATGTAGACGCTGGTGAATTTATTGATATTGAGTTTGGGGTCCATCCAGCGCATGACCTCGGCGCCCGATGGCGACTTGGCTTCCTTGAGCTGGCTGTAGTCCTTGAGAAAACCTGAATACTGATCCGGTTCGACCACTTTGCTGGAGCAACCGACCACCCCGATCGAGGCAATGCACAGTGTGCTCATCATTAACGCAAGCTTCATGCTGTAACTCCTGTAAGAGGGTCGATAACGCGACGGAAAACGCACAGGTAGTTATAGCCAGATATCAATAATCTGCCGGCCGCATCATCGAATATTCATCTAAGGCTGTGGCGCACCGCACAAAGCCCATTTGACAGACGCGTGCCATCCGGCAAAGCTGCATCGAGCTTCAAAGCGCGCCCTGAATGGCCAACGCACTCGGACTACGGAAGTCGCAATGCTGAAGCATAAAAATAAAGTAGCAAACCCAAACCCTGATTCGCCACCGACCCTGATTAACCGTTACCTGTTCCCCGCGACCATCAGCATTTTGCTAGTGGCCGTGGCGGCGATTGGCTGGTTTCTTTTCGCCAGCAGCACGCCAACGCCTGCGAAGCCTGTGCCGGTCAGTGCCCCCGTCGTTCAACCGGCCAAATCGGTAGCCGTTGCGGTGCCCGCAACGATGGTTGACGAGCAACAATGCCAGGGCTGCCACACCGGCCAGGTCAAGGACTGGCAAGGTTCCCATCACCAATTGGCGATGCAACCCGCCGCCACCGGCACGATGTTGGGGGACTTCAACAACGTCACCTTCAAGGCCGAAAAAGAGACCACCCTGTTTTCACGTAAGGGTGACGAATTCTGGGTCAACACACCGGGGATCGATGGCAAGAATAGCGACTTCAAAGTCGCCTACACCTTCGGCATCGCACCGCTGCAGCAATATTTGATCGAGGTCGGCGAAGGTCGGCTGCAAGCCTTGGGCGTGGCCTGGGATACCGAGAAGCAGCGCTGGTTTCACCTCTATCCGGGCCAGGGCGTGAACTTCAAGAACCCGCTGCACTGGAGCAAGCCGAGCCAGAATGCCAACTTCATGTGTGTCGAGTGCCATACCACCGGCTACAAGCGCAATTTCGATGCAGTGAAAAACACCTTTGACAGTCATTGGAACAGCCTGGGCGTCGGCTGCCAGGCCTGTCACGGTCCGGCCTCGAATCACCTGGAATGGACGGCAAAAAAAACCGATCTGATCCACGCCGGTTTTGCCGTCGACCTCAAGGACAAGAACGCCACCGTCGAGCTCGAAACCTGCGCCCGTTGCCACTCGCGCCGGGCACCGCTGGGGGATGGCTACACCGTCGGCAAACGGCTGATGGATGACTATCTGCCAAGCACACTGACCCGCGAGTTGTACGCGCTGGACGGCAAGATCAAGGACGAAGTGTTCGAACACGGCTCCTTCGCCCAAAGCAAGATGTTCGACAAGGGTGTGCGCTGCAGCAACTGCCACAACCCCCACAGCACCGAGCTCAAGGCACCGGGGAACGGCGTGTGCCTGCAATGCCACAACACCGCCGGCAAGACTTCGGTCGAAGGTGTCGATGGCAAAGGCCTGCAAGCGAAGAACTACGATTCCATCGAACACACCCGACACACCATGGGCCAACCGGGTTCCCAGTGCGTGGATTGCCACATGCCGGGCAAGTTCTACATGGGCAACGACTTCCGGCATGACCACAGCTTCAGCATTCCCAACCCCGAACGGGCGTCGAGACTCGGCACGCCGGATGCCTGCCTGACCTGTCACCAGGGCAAGGCCGGGGACAAGGTCACCGAGCAATTCAAGCTCTGGAACACGGCTTCGGCATCTGCTGTGCAGGCGCCGCGCTATGACGAAAGCCTGTGGCTGATCCGTAATGGCCAACCGGGTGCCGCGCAAGCCCTGTATGAGCAATTGCAGCGCAGCAACCTGCCGGCGATTCAACGGGCGACGCTGCTGGCCGAACTGCCGCTATACCCGAGCGAGCAAGCGCTGAAACTCGCGACCAAGGACCTGAGCAACCCGGCGCCGCAAGTACGTGAAAGCGCGGTGCGGGCGATCAGTGCGTTCCTGCCGCCACCGGAGCGTGCGCCGCTACTGACGCCGTTGCTTGGCGATCCGGTGAAAGCCGTACGGATTGTCGCCGCGCGGGATTTGCTGAGCGTTGCGCGCAACGGTTTGGGCGCGGCTCAAGCGAACTGGGAAGCGGCCATTGCCGAGTACGAGGACGTGCAAAAAAACCTGGCGGAACGGGCTGAGGCCAACCTCAACCTGGCGATGCTCTATCAGGCCAGTGGTCGCACGGCGGACGTCGAACCGCTGCTGCGCGCAGCCCTGAAACGTGATCCGGATTTCTACCCGGCGCTGGTGACCCTGGTGCAATGGCTGGAGGCCAATGGGCGCGGGCCCGAGGCGCAAGCGCTGCTGGAACAGAGCGTCAAGGACCACCCGGACGCTGCACTGTTGCTGCATACCCAGGGTTTGTCGCTGATCCGTGCCGGCAAAACCGCCCAGGCCATGCCGCTGCTGCACAAAGCCGCCGCGCTGGAGCCCCAGAGCGCGCAGTACGGGTATGTACTGGCCGTGGCGCTGCATGACAGCGGCCAGGTGAATGAGGCGTGCGAGGAGCTGGAGCGGCTGTTGAAGGTCCAGCCGGCGAATCGTAATGCGCGGTTGTCGTTGATCCAGTACTACCTGGAGAACGGCCAGGAACCCAAGGCCCAGGTGCTGTTGCAGGGCTGGAAGAAGATGAACATGGGGGACCCGGCGTTGAAATAACCGGACAGCCCCACCCCGTTCCCCCGTAGGAGCTGCCGAAGGCTGCGATCTTTTGATCTTGCTCTTCTCGATCCCAAAGCAAGATCAAAAGATCGCAGCCTTCGGCAGTTCCTACGGGGTTATGGGCCAGCCGTTAAACGATCACCAGGTCGACCCGCTCTGCGCCGCCAGCGCCCTCCGACTATTGGCCCGCATCGCCTTGATCAACGACACCGTCCCTACCAGCAGAATCGCCGCGCCAAACAAAAAGTCGATGTTGTACAGCTGAAAATCCTGCAATGGACCGATCAGCAACACCCGAACCGCACCAATCCCCACCAGCGTGGCGAGAAAGTCGATCCCCGGCTCGTCGCGATAAAACACGTGCATCAGCGGCAGGCAAATCACCAGCAACAACAGCAGGACGATCACCTTGAACGAGCCCTTGCGCTCGACGCTGAACGCACATTCCGTGGTCGCATAAGGCTTGTAGTCCTCCTCGCGCACCATCGGGTTTTTCTCGTTGATGTACTCCGCACGGTTGTACTTCTGGATCGGTATGAAGGTGTTCGACATCTCCATCAGCGTGGTGATGTGGCGAAAGCGCAAGTCGATGCGCTCAGTGCCCTTGAGGTAATACAGCACCGGTTTGTAGCCGTAGCGGTAGGTATCGAAAGGAAATTCGGTGGCCCGCCCCTGCACGTTGATCGGTCGCGGCTCCAGCTCGGCGTAGGCACTTTTGTTGTCGGCGGCGAGGTTGCGGCTCAGGGGTTTGATCCGCACCTGTTCGAGGAAAATCGGCGTGGCGCCGTAGGACCATTGCAACGGTTCCAGACGCAGACGTAATTCGTTACGGCCCAGGTCGTAGCGGTTGAACGTGCGCTCGGACACGATCACCGAACCGCCGAGCATGAACTCGCCACGCAGGTTGTTGGTGACGCGCAGGGTCAATTGATCCTTGCCCGCCGACAACGCATCGGCGGACGGTGGCGTGCCACACCAGGCGCTGCTGTCATAAGCGCCACCCAACTGCCCGCCACGGTTTTCCTGGAACACGTAAAAATAACCCGCCCACAGGGTCAGCATCAGCAAACTTGCCGTCAGCCCTAAAATCTTCTTGCCGAAGCTCACAACGCCAGACTCCCTTCTTGATTTCGTCCATGCAGCCAAAAAACCGCTGAGTGCGGCGGACTCTACCAAAAGGTCGTCAACCTCCAAAGCAAAAGATCGCAGCCTTCGGCAGCGCCTATGAGTACACCTGTAGGAGCTGCCGAAGGCTGCGATCTTTTGCTCTTGCTGTGCTTACCGCCGACGAAACAACGGCCGAGGCTCAATCACCGAACGCCCATACAACACGCTCATCCCCGCCAACCCTTTGAGCGCGTCCTCTGCAGACTTATCCTCACGCACCGCAAAACTGTCGAAGCCGCACTGGCGCATGTGGCTCAGTTGATCGCGCAGCACGTCGCCAATCGCGCGCAATTCGCCGGTCCAGCCCAACCGGGTGCGCAGCAGGTACGCCTGACTATAACCGCGACCATCGCGAAAACTCGGAAAATCCAGGGCGATCAGCGGCAGCAGGTGGAACCAGGGTTTCAAGGGCTCGACCTCATCATCCGGCCCCAGCCAGACACCCTGCTGCACCGGATCTTCGAGCCAGCGGGCCAATGGCAGAATCAACGCTCCCGAGGGCAATTCAGCGTCGATTTCCCGAACCAATGTCCACGGATCATCCCCGTCGATCCGTGCCACCCCCTCCTCCAGCCGCAACAAATTATTCATGCCGAGACCTCCAGCACTTTCGGATAAATCCGTTCCTTGAAGGGCTCCAGACCAATGCGTTGCACCGTATCGACGAACAACTCCTCGCTCTCGCGATAACGCACGAAAGTGCTGATGATGCACTCAATCACATTGGGCACCTCGGCGGCGCTGAAGGACGGGCCGATGACTTTGCCCAACGCGCTGTTTTTCCCCTGGGCGCCGCCGAGGGTGATCTGGTACCACTCGCTGCCGTTCTTATCGACGCCCAGAATGCCGATGTTGCCGATGTGATGATGGCCGCAGGCGTTCATGCAGCCTGAGATGTTGAGGCTGATGTCGCCCAGGTCATGGAGGTAATCAAGGTCTTCGAAACGTGCCTGGATCGCCTGGGCAATCGGGATCGACTTGGCGTTGGCCAGTGCGCAGAAGTCACCGCCCGGGCAGGCAATGATGTCGGTCAGCAAACCGATATTGGCGCAGCCCAGACCTTGATCGCAGGCCAGGCACCACAGCGCGTACAGATCCGATTTGGTCACGTCCGGCAGCACAATGTTCTGTTCGTGGGCGATGCGGATCTCGCCGAAACCGAACTGCTCGGACCAATCGGCCACAGCATCCATTTGCTCGGCGGTGACGTCCCCCGGTGGCGAGGCGATGCCCGGTTTGGTCGACAGCACCACGCTGACATAACCCGGTACTTTGTGCGGCTGCACGTTGCGCGTGACCCAACGGGCGAACGCCGGGTTCTGAGCCAGGCGCGTGCCGAAATCCAGATCGGTGCCCGCCAGCGATTGATAAAGCGGCGGGACGAAGGCACTGGCGACCCGCTCATATTCGACGTCGGTCAATTGCGCGGGGCCGTCCTTGAGGCACTGCCATTCCTCCTCGACTTCCTTGGCGAAAGCATCGATGCCCAGCGCCTTCACCAAAATCTTGATCCGCGCCTTGTACTTGTTGTCCCGCCGGCCATGGCGGTTATAGACCCGCAGCACCGCTTCGACGTAGGACAGCAAATGCTGCCATGGCAAGCCCTCGCGAATCTGCAAACCGAGGATCGGCGTGCGCCCCAACCCGCCGCCAACGATCACGCGCAAGAGCATTTGCCCGTCGGCACCGGGGTAAAGATACAGGCCGATGTCATGCATCATGATCGCCGCGCGGTCCTGTTTGGCCGAGCAGATGGCGATCTTGAACTTGCGTGGCAGAAACAGGAATTCCGGGTTGATGGTCGACCATTGCCGCAGGATCTCCGCCAGTGGCCGAGGGTCGATCAACTCGTCCGCCGCGACCCCGGCGAAGGCTTCGGTGGTGATGTTGCGCACGCAGTTGCCCGAGGTCTGGATCGCGTGCATTTCCACCTGGGCCAGGCGTTCGAGGATGTCCGGCACCTGGGCCAGTTCGATCCAGTTGAACTGCATGTTCTGCCGGGTGGTGAAGTGACCGTAGCCACGGTCGAAGTCCCGGGCAATGCTGGCCAGGGTGCGCATCTGCCCGGCGCCGAGAGTGCCGTAGGGGATCGCCACCCGCAGCATGTAGGCGTGCTTTTGCATGTAGAGGCCATTTTGCAAACGCAGGGGCAGGAATTCCTCTTCGCTCAATTCCCCGGCCATGAAGCGCTCGACCTGATCGCGAAACTGCGCGACCCGTTCAAACACCAGCGCCCGGTCATAGTCGTCGTACTGATACATCTCGCTACCTCATCAGGATTAGACACAGCCCCTGTGGGAGCGGGCTTGCTCGCGAAGGCGGCGGCACATTCAACATTGATGTCGCCTGACACAGCGCTTTCGCGAGCAAGCCCGCTCCCACAGGGATTGCGTTAGGAGTCGGGCTCTGCGGCTCGTTCGACGGGAGCGACTATGAACCTGCGGCGCAGCACGTTACAGACCCACCTGAAACCTAAAAAACCGTATCAGAGCGCGGCAGATGGCCGCAGGCATGCCTCGCATCTGATCCGCATAAATCAAGTTTTCCTGAGTCTGTTTTGTTTCCGACAGGGTTTCTACAGTGCATCCCATGCCAGACCGGGTGGCCTGGCAAGACTTTGCATGGATGAACTGACCATGAGCACAGCAACAATCGGACAGGCCTATAACTACAAGGTCGTCCGCCAATTCGTCGTGGCGACCATCGTCTGGGGCGTCGTGGGGATGGCGATGGGGGTGTTTATCGCCTCGCAACTGGTGTGGCCCGAAATGAACCTCGACCTGCCATGGACCACCTTCGGTCGCCTGCGCCCGCTGCACACCAGCCTGGTGATTTTCGGCTTTGCCGGCAGCGCGCAATTCGCCGCCAGTTATTACGCGGTACAGCGTACGTGCCAGGTGCGGCTGTTCTCGGACACGCTCGCGGCGTTCACCTTCTGGGGCTGGCAATCGGTGATCGTGATCATGCTGATCACCCTACCGCTGGGCTACACCACTACCAAGGAATACGCCGAGATCGAATTCTCCGGCGCGGTGTGGATGACCGTGGTGTGGGTCGCCTACGCCGTCGTGTTTTTCACCACGGTGGTGCGGCGCAAAACCAAGCATATCTACGTCGGCAACTGGTTTTTTGGCGCGTTCATCGTGGTAATCGCCATGCTGCACGTGGTCAATCACCTGTCGATTCCGGTGGGCTGGTTCAAGTCGTACCCGGTGTATTCCGGGGCCACCGACGCCATGGTGCAGTGGTGGTACGGGCACAACGCGGTGGGTTTCTTCCTGACCACCGGGTTCCTCGGGATGATGTATTACTTCGTACCGAAACAGGTCGGGCGGCCGGTGTATTCCTATCGCTTGTCGATCGTGCATTTCTGGGCGTTGATCACCCTGTACATCTGGGCCGGCCCGCACCACTTGCACTACACCGCACTGCCGGACTGGGCGCAGTCCCTCGGCATGGCGATGTCGCTGATCCTGCTGGCGCCGAGCTGGGGCGGGATGATCAACGGGATGATGACGCTCTCGGGCGCCTGGCATAAGTTGCGCACCGACCCGATCCTGCGTTTTCTGGTGCTGTCCCTGGCGTTCTACGGCATGTCCACGTTCGAAGGGCCGATGATGGCGATCAAAACAGTGAACGCCCTCTCCCACTACACCGACTGGACCATCGGCCACGTTCACGCCGGCGCCCTCGGCTGGGTAGCGATGATCACCTTCGGCGCGATCTACCACATGGTGCCGAAAGTCTTCGGTCGCGAGCAGATGTTCAGCACACCGCTGATCAACCTGCACTTCTGGCTGGCCACGATTGGCACCGTGCTGTACATCGCCTCGATGTGGGTCAACGGCATCACCCAAGGCTTGATGTGGCGCGCGATCAACGACGACGGCACGCTGACCTACTCCTTCGTCGAAGCCTTGCAGGCCAGCCATCCGGGGTTTGTGGTGCGGTTTGCCGGCGGGGTGTTCTTCCTGACGGGCATGCTGCTGATGGCCTACAACTGCTGGCGCACCGTGCGGGTCGCGGACGTGGCGATGGCCGAGCGTGAAGCGCAGATTGCGTGAGGTTTGAAATGATCGAGATGATGTTGAATCTGCTCGGGGTGATCGGGTTTTGGCTGGCGATTGAGTATTGCCTGAAACACCAGACGCCCGAGAGCCTGGAGGATGCAAGCCTGATTCCGTTTGCTGATGATCCAGAGGTGGCGCGTCGGGTGGAATTGGCGACGGGCAAGATTGTGAAGGCCGTGGCGCCTGAAGAGGCTAAACCTGGATGGGGGAATTTGGAGGTTTGAGTACTGGCTTCAGATGATGTGTGTCACGTTCGTTCGTCGACACCGCGATGGAAGTCGCTCGTTTCTGGGCGGCGGATTGGTCTAGGCTGCTCCGGTAAGCGCCGTCAAAGTCATGGCGGCGACGGCGGCGACGGCGGCGACGGCCGTGACCGCAGCAGTCAGCCAGATGACACCCGTTGCGGCGCTGGCCAATTCTATCGGGACGCCGCAAGACCCGTTCGAGAAAAACAAGGTCTACGAGCAACTTAAGTCACGTGTCGCCAGACGATCAGGTTGCGGGCATCACACTGCCAGGAAAAATCGCGGATGGGTTCAAACAGACAGGTGCGAGCGCGTATTCAGCAAAATCCCTTGATCCTCAATAAAAGAGTCCACGATGAAACGCGCACTTTTTTCGATTATCGCGCTCTCGCTGCTGCTCGGCGGCTGTGAGCTGAGCACCTTGGCAGACTGCGCCGGACGCGCACCGCTGGCAATTCAACCCGACAGTCTCGCGAGCGCGACAGCGGGCAAGCCTTATCGCGTCAGCGTCGAGGTAAAAAGACCCAACGTCGCCGTTGCCGGATTTTATGTCGACCCGGCACAGCCACTGCCTGAAGGGTTGAAACTGGTTTATGAGCAAGGCCAGAACCTTGCCGAGATCATCGGCACACCGACAGCGCCCGGCCAGTATGAAGTCTCGATATACCTCAACACTTACGGCACTCAGTGCACCGGGCAAGCGGCGCAACGAACCTACACGCTGAACGTTGTGAACGATTGATACAACACAACGCCCGGCGTTTGATCAACCGCGCTCGCGGGGAATCAGGCTCTGCAACTGCAACGCCAGGAAGTTCGCATCAAAGCTGAACGTATCCGGGTCTTTCAGGCCGTTGGTCTTGCGCCATTGCCAGCTAGCAGATGGCGGCAGACAGACCAGGGAAATGCTGCCATAGCGCGCGGCCGTCAGGCCCATCACCGCCAGGGAAATCTGGCCGCCAGTGCCCATCACGTCCGGCACGAATTCCACCGGTTTGCCGGCAATCACGATTGTCAGTTTCTCGGTGTTGAAGGTCGAGGTCTCGACCGGCACGCTCGGCCCGCAGGCAACGTACACCTCGCGGCTAACCTCCAGCAGATTCGGTGCGCCGACGGGTTCCAGCCACAACTGAATTTCATCGAACAGCTCACCAATGCGCTTCGCCCACACGGCCGATTGCGATTCAAACAATTGCTTCTTGTGCGCTTCGCTTTCTGCGTAGTGGCGAAGCATCTCGCCCAGTTGCCGTACGTCGTCCATTGCGGTGTTCCTTAGGTTGAAGCGGTGCTGCGGACTTTGAGCATGGCAGATGCGCGCGGGCGGCGTATGACTAAAAGCGCGAGCGGTACTGGCTGGGGGTCATGGCCAGGTGTTTACGAAAGGCGCTGCCCATGTGCGACTGATGGGCGAACCCGGCGTCCAGGGCGATGCTGGCCAGGGGCAAGTCGGTCTGTTCGATCAGGCGGCGTGCGGCTTGCAGCCTGATTTCAATCAGGTAGGCGTGGGGCGTAAGGCCGATGGCGCGGGTGAAGTCGCGTAGAAAGCGCAGTTCATTGTGTCCATACGTGTCGGCCAGTTGCTCCAGGCTCAGCGGTTGGTGGAATTGCTCCGCCATCTGGTCCAGCACCCGGATGAAGGCTTTGGACGTGATTCGTTGTGGGGTGTCGGTTGGTCTGCTCGCCAGATCGATAAACGCCAGCGCCGCTTCCTCCAACGCCAACCGGTCGGATTGCGGCACCAGCAGCAAACGCCGCATGTCCCTCGCCAACCGCAGCGCCCGCCCATGCCCGGCGGATTGCATGCGGTGGTCAACCGCAGGCAAGTGCTGACGGGCAAACGACTCGTCCAGACGTAACAACAGGTATTCGCCGCCAATGGCCGATTCGGAAAACACCTCGACGCCGACCGGGGTGTGCGCCAGTACGCCGGGGAGCGTGTCGAAGTCCACCCGTCGGTCGGAATCGATGGCATGCACGCCTTGCTGGCGCTCCAGAGTCACGCCGAGCGTGTGCCACTGCGCGGGGTCACGGGCGCTGTAGGCCGCGCGCGGGAGCAGTTGCAGGCACACTTTGTCGCCCAGCAGGCGTTGGCTCAGCATCTGAAATTTCCTGATAGATCGGCGCTCGATTCCACGGGAGACTCTCAAACAAAGGGTTGCCCACAACAGGAGCACAACATGCGCACCATCGGCCTTATCGGCGGCATGAGCTGGGAGTCCAGCGCCGAATACTATCGCCTCATCAACCAACAGGTCCGAAACCAACTCGGGCCGTTGCGTTCGGCGCAATTGCTAATGTACAGCGTCGACTTCGGGCCTGTCGAACAGGCCCAGCACGCCGGGCGCTGGGACGATGCGGCGGCGATTCTGGTGGATGCCGCGCGCAGGCTGGAGGCCGGCGGCGCCGATTGCGTGGTGCTGTGTACCAACACCATGCACAAAGTGGCCGGGCAGATTCAGGCGGCGATCAGCATTCCATTCCTGCACATCGCCGACCCGACCGGCCAAGCGGCGGTGGAGGCCGGGGCGCTCAAGGTTGGGTTGCTCGGTACGGCGTTCACCATGGAGCAGGACTTTCTCAAGGATCGCCTCACAGCCATGGGGCTGACGGTATTGATACCCAAGGCGGATGAGCGCCAGGCCGTGCACCGAATCATCTATGACGAGTTGTGCGTCGGGGTGATCAGCGAAGCGTCGCGCCAGGTCTATCAACACGTCATCGAGTCACTGACCGCGCGCGGCGCCCAGGCGATCATCCTCGGTTGCACGGAAATCACCTTGCTGGTCAAACCCGAGCACAGCGCCCTGCCCCTGCTCGACACCACCGCGCTGCATGCGCGGGCGGCGGTGGCGTTTGCTTTAGGCGATTGACTCAACCCACCTTGGGCATGGAACGCAGACGCGCCATGCTCAAGGCATCCACCAGCACGCCGTCACGCACGGCGTAGTCGCGGAACAGGCCTTCGTCTTCGAAACCGAACTTGCGGTACAGCGCGATGGCCGCTTCATTGTCGGCATACACCGAGAGTTCGACCCGGCGCAGGTTCATCCAGTTGTCAGCGATGTCCAGCGCCGCGGCCAACAGTTTCGAGCCCACACCCTTGCCCTGCCACGCCCCGGCGACGCCCATGCCGATGCTGCCGGCGTGGCTGCGGCGGATGCGCGAGAACTGCTCCAGCCCGATGTTGCCGATGATCATCCCCTGATGCAGCGCCACCAGTTGCACCACCCGCTCGTTGTCCGGCGCCAGGCGTTTGCGCCAGACCTCGGTAGACTGAAACGGCATTTGCAGCACCTGACGGGTGATCGCGGGATCGTTGTAGAGCGCGGTGATGCCGTCGATGTGGGATTCGCTGAAGCGCTGGAGGGTGATAACGGGGTCGGTGGCGGACATGGCGATTCTTCCTTGAATGGCCGCTTACTCTAAACCGCGACCTGCCTATTTGGCGATATCCAAAAATGTGGGGGTGAGCTTGCTCGCGAAGGCGGAGTGTCAGTTGGCATTGATGGTGCCTGACACAATGCGTTCGCGAGCAAGCTCGCTCCCACATTTGGATTGGTGTTCAGGTGTAGACCGGCCAGCTATCGACAATTTTGCCGCCGCGTACCGCAAGCAAATCCCCAAACTGCAACAGCACCGACTCGGTCTGCACCGGGCGCAGGAACACCTGATCCTCCACCGCCACCCCCACCGCGCTGGAGCCGTTGACCATTTCCTGATTGGAGCTGCGGCCATACACCCCGTTGCTCTGCAACCCCTGGGGGGATTCGAACTCGGCCATCCAGTTGCCGCCGTAAATGAAAAACGTCTCGCGCTGATTGGCGTCCCACCACGAAAACAATCGCGACTTGTCATCCAGTGCCGGAATGTTCACCGCCCCGGTGCTTTTCAATACGGGCGTGGCGATGTACGCGGCCGGTACATGATCCACCAGTGATGGCAAGTCATAGTGCGTCGGCTTGAGCATCGCCGTACCCACCGACACTTCGGTGCTCAGGCGCTCCTGCTCATGCAGGCGATAACTCGGGCTGCCGGCGGTGTTGAGCGTCAGTCCATCTCGCCAGAGGCCGGGATATTGCTGACGAGTGAAATCGACGGCGCGGTTGTAGATCACCATGACCTTGGCGAACAGTTCTTCGGGCGAACCGAGAATCCCCGGCACGCCCATGCCCACGAACGGGTCATAACCCATGAACCCGGCGAATTCCAGATTCTGCGGGTGAGCGCTGATCAGCTTCAGCATCTGCCCGAGTACGCCCAGGTCGCTCACGCCACCACGGTGCAAGCCCACGTCCAGTTCAATATTCACGCGCAACCGCGTCCCCAGACCTTGGGCCAGCGCCAGGTATTGCTGGAGCCGCTCCGGGGTATCGAGCAACCACTGCAACTGCTTCGCCGGGTCGAACGGCCCTGTGTGGGTTTGATAAAACAGTTGCGCTGAACGCACCGGCAGCGGTTTACCCAGCAGGATGTCGGCGTCGGGAAATTGCACCGCGTCATGGTTGAGAAACGGCTGGTGAAACGACATCAGGCGTCGGGTGTCGGCGCGTTTGGCGATGTACGTCAGCAGCCCCGGTGCCGGCAGGGATTTCTCCACCAACCGCAAGTGTTTGCCGGCGCGCCGGACCGATTGCGTCACCACGTCGATGTTGTGATCGAGGCGATCCAGATCAATCAGCATCACCGGGCGCATCGGGCCGTGGTCCTTCAACTCGCGGTTCAGCGCGCGGAAATAATCGCTGTACGGCCCGCCTCGATCCCCGGGCCGCAACCACGCACCGACACCCACCAGCAACGCTCCCACGCCCAATGTCCCAAGCAAAAAATGGCGGCGATTCACGCTCATCAGCTCACCCCCAGAATCGATGACAAATGCGCGTTGAGAAACCTGCCGCTGGGGTCCAGCGCCTGGCGCACCTCAATGAACTCCCGCCAGCGCGGGTACAGTGGCTGCAGGTTTTTAGCGTTCAAGGTATGCAACTTGCCCCAGTGTGGCCGGCCGTTGTACTTCCAGAAAATCGGCTCGACGGCGGCAAAGAAGTTGTGATGGTCCATTTGGTAATGCTGGTGGACCGAGATTGAACAACTGTCGCGACCTTCGAACATGCTCAGGGGAATGTCGTCGGCTTTGACATAGCGGTACTCGATGGGAAACCAGGTGCGCAGGTCTTTGTCCTGAATCAGTTTGAGGATTTCCCGCAGGCACGCCGGGCCGTATTCCGCCGGCACCGAATACTCCATCTCGTTGAAACGCACCGTGCGCACGTTGGCGTAGATGTCGAACGAGTCGCCGACCCGGTCATCGAAACTGGCGAGGTGGCGCAGGTTGTTGAGCATGGTGCGGCGCAGGTCGGGGAAGTCGCTGCCGTACTTGTCGATCTTCTCGATCAGGGTCACGAACTCATTACCGCCCTCCTCGTCGGCCGGAATCGGCGGGGTGGCCGGGTCGGTGGTTTCGTTGAGGGCGATCGACAAGGCGTAGTCGGAATGAGTCACCACGAGCATTTCCCAGTGCTGGTTTTCCCGGGTGTTTTTGTCGAGGTCTTCCAGCAGTTCTTCGGTCTTGGCGATCCATTGGCGTTCTCTCAATCGATACGCCGGACGGTTTTGCAGACGGATTTTAGTCGCCACGCCCAATGCACCGAGGGACACTCGGGCCGCGTTGAATACTTCGGGATGACGGTTGCCGTCGCAGTCCAGCACCTCGCCGCTGGCGGTCACCAGTTGCAAGCCGCAGACGTGGGCCGAATAGGATTGAAAGGTCTTGCCGGTGCCGTGGGTTGAGGTGGAAATGGCGCCCGCGAGAGTCTGGTAGTCGATGTCAGCCATGTTTTGCAGGGCCTGGCCGATGTCCTTGAGTGGCGTACCCATGCGGGACATCGGTGTGCCGGCGGCGAATTCGGCCTGCACGGTGTTCGCGTCGTGATCGAGCAGACCGGTGAAGTAACTCAGCGACAACAGCGTGCCGTCGGTGGGCACCAGTGCACTGAAGGAATGCGCCGAGCCGACCGGTCTTATTTTGCCGGGGGCCTGGCGAATCACCTGGGTCAATTCATCGAGGTTTTTCGGCGCCAGACGCGCCGCTGGCAAACAACTCTGGCCGCCCGACCAGTTGCGCCAGGGAATCAAGCGCGGCGCACGCAGCCATTCGGCCAGTGCCGGGCTTGAGCCGAGCGCGGTGAAAGTACCGATGACGCTCGCCCGTTGCAATAACTGACGTCGTGTCAGGTCCATTGTCATGAAGTGCACCTGCCGTTCTTATTGTTGGATGGACTGACCGGACATAAATGAAATCAGCGCCAGGAATTCTTCCTCTGAACACTGCATGCACATCCCCATCGGCGGCATGCCGTTGTAGCCGTTGATCGCGTGATCGAGCAGCGTGTCGGCGCCTTGCAACACCCGAGGCTCCCAGGCTTTTTTATCGCCGGTCAGCGGTGCCCCGGCGGCGGGATTGGCGTGGCAGAGCTTGCAGCTATTGGCATAGACCTGGGCCAGAGCGGCATCGGTGGGCGTTGCAGTGGCCGCTTCGGTGCGGGTAGCCGGGGGGGTGGGCGCCTCGCCGCAACCGCTGAGCAGCGTGGCGACGATCAGAAACGCCGCATACCTGTTTGTCCGCATAGCGTCCTCTCGTGTGGTGCGCCGGCCGGGGGCACATTTTTTATTGTGGTCAAGCAGAGGCAACACTAAGCCAGGCACGCCGGGAGATTGAGGGCATTGCCGGACACTAAGGGGGGCTTCTGAGGCCAGCCAATCTCCCGTGGGAGCGGGCTTGCTCGCGAATGCGGTGTGTCATTCAACATTGATATTGGCTGACCCACCGCATTCGCGAGCAAGCCCGCTCCCACAATGAGGAGGTGTCGATCTCATCACTTGTGGTCACAGCAGCGACTATCTTGAATAGGCAACGCTCACCTGAGATGGGTCATGACAAGCAAGGCCAAGGTCTGCTAAAACGATTCATCAGTGCATCCGAATCCACACGGGGTAGCGACATGACCACAGCACACATCCTTGGCAATCTGTTTCCCGACAGCAGCGACATCCCGGAGAAATACCGCCTCGACGGCCAGACCGAGCAGCGTGAATACCTGGTTGACGGTCAATTGCGCACCTGGAACGGTCCGCTCGCCCAGGTCCGCAGCCCGGTGTACCTGACCGGCGAAAATGGCGATGAGCAAGTGATCCTCGGCAGCACGCCGCTGCTGGACGCCGAAACCGCCCTCACCGCCCTCGACGCCGCCGTCCGCGCCTACGACCGGGGCCAGGGCCTGTGGCCGACCATGCGCGTGGCCGAACGCATCCAGCACGTCGAGGCCTTCCTCGGGCGCATGCGCCAGCAGCGTGAAGCCGTGGTCAAGTTGCTGATGTGGGAAATCGGCAAGAACCTCAAGGACTCGGAAAAAGAGTTCGACCGCACCTGCGATTACATCGTCGACACCATCAACGCCCTCAAGGAACTCGACCGCCGCTCCAGCCGTTTTGAGCTGGAACAGGACACCCTCGGGCAAATCCGCCGAGTACCGTTGGGCGTCGCGCTGTGCATGGGGCCTTACAACTACCCGCTGAACGAAACCTTCACCACGCTGATCCCGGCGCTGATCATGGGCAACACCGTGGTGTTCAAACCGGCCAAGCTCGGCGTACTGCTGATTCGACCGCTGCTGGAAGCCTTCCGCGACAGCTTCCCGACCGGCGTGATCAACGTGATCTACGGCAGCGGCCGCGAAACCGTCAGTGCGCTGATGGCCAGCGGCAAGATCGATATCTTTGCGTTTATCGGCACCAACAAGGCCGCCAGCGACCTGAAGAAACTCCATCCGAAACCACACCGTTTGCGCGCCGCGTTGGGCCTGGATGCGAAAAACCCCGGCATTGTGCTGCCTGAAGTGGATCTGGATAACGCCGTCAGCGAAGCGCTCACCGGCTCACTGTCGTTCAATGGCCAACGCTGCACGGCGCTGAAAATCCTCTTCGTCCATGAAGACGTGGTCGAGTCGTTTATCGAGAAATTCAACGCCAAACTCGCCACCCTCAAACCGGGCATGCCGTGGGACAGCGGCGTGGCCCTGACGCCGTTGCCGGAAGCGACCAAAGTCGATTACCTGCACGCACTGGTGGCGGATGCCGTCAGCAAAGGCGCTACCGTGGTCAACCCCAATGGCGCTGAGGCCCGTGCGTCATTCTTCTACCCGGCGGTGCTGTACCCGGTGAACCCGCAAATGCGCGTTTATCAGGAAGAGCAGTTCGGCCCCGTGGTGCCAATCGTGCCGTACCGGCATCTGGACACCGTGATCGATTACGTCCTGGAGTCGGACTTCGGCCAGCAGTTGAGTATCTTTGGCACCAACCCGGTGGCGGTTGGCCGACTGGTCGACACCTTCGCCAATCAGGTCGGGCGGATCAACATCAACGCCCAGTGCCAGCGCGGCCCGGACACCTTCCCGTTCAACGGCCGCAAAAACTCCGCCGAGGGCACGCTGTCGGTGCATGACGCATTGCGGGTGTTTTCGATCCGGACACTGGTGGCGACCAAGTTCCAGGACAGCAACAAAGCACTCATCAGCGAGATCATTCGCGGACGGGATTCGAGCTTCCTGACCACCGACTACATCTTCTGAGGAGACCCGATCTGAGCGCCTATCGCCTGCCGCCCCTGATGCGTCGATTATTACGTCCGCTGCTGGACCCGTATCGGCGCTATCGCAACGCCAGGGTTATCCATGCGGTGCGGGTTTCGCTGGGGTTGCTGGCGACGATCCTGCTGACCACCGGCATCCACCTGCCCCACGGCGAGTGGGCGTCGGTGACCATGCTGGTAGTGATCGGTGGCTTGCAGCATCACGGCAACATCGGCAAGAAAGCCGCCGAGCGGGCGATTGGCACCTTGATCGGTGCCGGCGTCGGCTTGCTGCTGGTGGCGCAACAAGCCTGGCTCGGAATGCCATGGCTGACCTATTTCGCGATGTCGGTGGTGTGCGGGTTCTTCTCGTACCACGCCATTGGCAAGGGCGGTTACACGGCGTTGCTGTCGGCGATTACCGTGTTTATCGTCGCGGGGCATGGCGACAACCCGGTCACTGACGGGTTATGGCGCGGGGTCGATATCCTGATCGGCATCGCCCTGGCCCTGGCGTTTTCCTTTGCCTTGCCGCTGTATGCGGTGTTCTCCTGGCGCTACAACCTGGCCGATGCCTTGCGCGACTGCGCGACCATTTATGGGCGGATCATCAATGGTCAATCGGTTTCCGCTGATGAGCATCTCAAGCTGATGGGGCGGGTGAACGCGGTCATGGTGCAACTGCGCTCGCTGATGCCCTCGGTGTCCAAGGAAGTGCGGATTTCCATGACCGAACTGGATGCCATTCAACGCAACCTGCGGATGTGTATCAGCACGCTGGAGATCCTCGGCAATACGCGACCGGATGCCAGTGACCCGCAGGCCATGGTGCATTTGCAAACGGCGCTGAAAGCCGAACACCGGCAGATCCGCGTGCAACTGATCGGCATGGCCCGGGCCTTGAAGTCCGGTGCGGCCCAGCGGCTCAGTCGGCCAGTGGAACTGCCGGACGCCAGCCTTGATGCGCCGGTATACAGTCCGTTGGACGGCTATCGTTTACTGACCCGGCAACTGGCCGCCAACGTCACCGAAATGCGCCAGCGTCTGGCCAAAACTGCTCCGCGCTGGAACCTCTGACAATCACGGCGTGGCCACCCGGCGCAGCTTCAGGCCCCAGCCTTGTTGCATGCCGGCGGCGGCCAGCAAGATCGCGGCCACGCCAAGCCATTGCAACGGTTCCAGGCGATGGCCGAACGCGAACCAGTCAACGAAAATCGCCGCAATCGGATAAATGAACGACAACGCGCCGGTCAGCGCCGTCGGCAGTTTTTGGATGGCACCGTAAAGTAGCACGTACATCAAACCGGTGTGGACAACGCCCAGGGTCACCAGGCTGGCCCAGGCACTTGGCGCCTGCGGCAGTGCCGAAAAGTGCGCAAAAGGCGCGAGCAACAGCACGCCGGTGCAGACCTGGATCAACGCGATCAAATGTGGCGGTGTGCCGGTCAGGCGTTTGATGATCAACGCGGCAATCGCGTAGAGAAACGCCGCCCCCAGTGCCAGGCCAATCCCCGTCAGGTAGTCATTACCGCCCGCGCCCTGCTCGCCATGGGCGCTGACAATCGCCAGCATTCCGAGGAACGAAACAACCAGCCAGAACAACTTTTGCAGGGTGATTTTCTCGCCGAGAAACAACGCGGCCAAGCCAACCAGCATGAACGGTTGAACGTTGTAGACCGCCGTGCCAATGGCAATCGAGGCACGCGAATACGACGCAAACAGCAACACCCAGTTGCCGACAATCGCCATACCGCTAATCACGGCCAGCAGGAACGTGGTGAAGCTCAGAATGCCCGGGCGCAGGAAGCCGAACACTGCGCAGATCAGCAACAAGGTGCCGGCGCCGAACGCGCAGCGCCAGAACACCACGTCCAGCACCGGTTGGCCTGACACCAGCACGAACCAGCCGATGGTCCCGGAAATAAGCATGGCGGCGGTCATTTCAACCGAGCCGCGACGTAGTGTTTTGTCCATCATCAGACTCCTGTGTTTGAGCCCAAATTATGGCAACCGGCCCAGGCGCTTCTCCAGCGCAAAAATCAGGCTAAACTCGATTTCTGCCTTTTTTATCAAGGCTGTTCTGTTCAACTGCCTAATAGAGGTTTTGCCATGACCGACGACATCGACCAAGTGCTGATCACCGCTCTGATGAACGACTCACGCCGCTCGCTCAAGGCCCTGGCACAGATCAGCGGCCTCTCCTCGCCCAGTGTTGCCGAGCGTTTGCGGCGTCTCGAAGAGCGCGGCGTACTTAAAGGCTACACCGTTGAGATCGACCCTAAATGTTTCGGCTATCAGCTTCAGGCGATCGTGCGCATCCGCCCGCTGCCGGGGCAGTTGCAGGAAGTCGAACGGCAGATTCAAGCGATTCCCGAATTCACCGAGTGCGACAAGGTGACCGGCGACGATTGTTTCATCGCACGGCTACATGTGCGCTCGATGGAGCAGTTGGACACCCTGCTCGACCGCCTCAATACCCACGCCGAAACCAACACGGCGATCGTCAAGAAAACCCCGGTCAAACGCCGGTTGCCGCCGATGGCGTGAGTGTTGTTTGGTACCGATTGGCGTAGATTGATGCCTTTGCGGCTAAAGGATTGGCGGTATGAAAACTCATGTTTTGATGTTGGCGGCGCTAATGCTGGCGGGCTGCGGCACCGTCCAGACGGTGGTGCGCGGTGATGCAGTAGCCGTTAAAAGTCTCAAGGAACGGAAAAGCTACTGCGGTGCTATTCCATGGATTTACAGCGGCGTGACGTATGACTTCTGCTACCTGAATGCGCCGCTGGAGAAAGGCATCGATGCACAGGCACACACCTCCGTCCCTGCCGTTTTGCTGGTCGACGCGGTCATTTCCGGCGCGCTGGACACATTGCTGCTGCCCTACACCGTCTACCGGCAGCAGGCCGATGGCAGCATCATCCTCAACTAGTGATCCTGAATCGCAGACCATAAAAAACCCGCCGAAGCGGGTTTTTTATTGCTCATGCCTGGCGATTAATCGTCGCGGCTCATGATGCCGAAGATCTGCAACAAGCTGATGAACAGGTTGTAGATCGATACATACAGGCTGATGGTCGCCATGATGTAGTTACGCTCGCCGCCCTGAATGATGGCGCTGGTCTGGAACAGAATGCAGACCGACGAGAACAGCACGAAACCTGCGCTGATCGCCAGTTGCAGACCGCTGATCTTGAAGAACATGCCCGCCAGCGTCGCACCCAGCAACACGAAGAACCCGGCAGTGATGAAACCACCCAGGAAGCTCATGTCCTTGCGGGTGATCAGCACATAGGCCGACAGACCACCGAACACCAGTGCCGTCATCGCAAAAGCGGAACTGACCACTTCAGCGCCGCCCTGCATGCCCAGGTAACGGTTGAGAATCGGGCCGAGCAGGAAACCCATGAAACCGGTCAATGCAAAGGCCGACACCAGGCCCCAGGCCGAATCACGGAGTTTGTTGGTAAGGAAGAAAAGGCCGTAAAAGCCGATCAGCACAACGAAGATGTTCGGATAACCGACTCGCATCTGCTGAGCAACGAACGCCATCACACCGCTGAATGCGAGGGTGAGGGCGAGCAAGCCGTACGTGTTGCGCAGGACGCGGCTAACCTCTAGCTGCTCAGCCTGCACGCTGTTATTAACTGCGTAATCCTGTTCGCGCATGGCGACACTCCTGTTGGTTTGAAACGTTCAGTGGCAAAGATCATAACAGACGCTCTGTAACAAGCTATGCAGAGAGTTTGACAGTGTGTTTCATTCAGGTATTATGGCGCCCGCAACGCAAACGGAGGTGTGGCCGAGTGGTTTAAGGCAACGGTCTTGAAAACCGTCGACTGTAACAGGTCCATGAGTTCGAATCCCATCGCCTCCGCCATATTTGTACCGATAAAGCCCTGATTAGTCAGGGCTTTGTCGTTTCTGTTACTCGCGTTTTTTGGACCTCCCTTTCTGGATCGTTTCCGCATCTTTTCAGCTATTTCCGCAACCCTCCCGCTCCATCCCAGCTTTCCAGCCTGGATCAAGAAACTCAGAACTCACCCGCAATGAGTATTCGGTGACGTCGATAGACAGCTTACGGCCAGAAGCGGATCAGCGTGAATGTCCGCCACGGCCAATACCGCACGTTCAGATAAACGACAAAACCGTCAGTGATCCTGCCAGATGTGACCAGTCAAAAGATAAGTAGTAAGGGGCAAAGAGGCCCGACAGAGCGGGCCTCGATTTCAAACTTTTATGCCTGTGCCAGTTTAACTGTTTCAGTTTGCCCCTTATCGTCAGGACGGATCTTGAACCAGATCGAGTACATCGCAGGCAGGAACACCAGCGTCATAATGGTGCCAACGAGCGTGCCGCCGATAAGGGTATAGGCCAGCGTCCCCCAGAACACCGAGTGTGTCAGGGGAATAAACGCCAGGATCGCCGCCAGGGCCGTCAACAGTACCGGTCGCGCACGTTGCACCGTGGCTTCGACGACTGCGTGAAACGGATCCAGCCCTTCTTGCGCGTTGTGATGAATCTGCCCGATCAGAATCAGCGTATTGCGCATCAGGATCCCCGACAGTGCAATCAACCCGACCAGCGCATTGATGCCAAACGGCTGATTGAAGATGAGCAGTGTCGGCACCACACCAATCAACCCTAACGGTGATGTGAGGAACACCATGATCATCGCCGAGATTGAACGAACCTGCACAATGATGATGACAAGGGTCATTGCGATCATGATCGGCAGCAACGGTATGATCGCCTTGCCGGCCTTGCCGGACTCTTCGATCGCACCCGCCTGCTCAATCCTGTAACCGGAAGGCAGTTTCTCGATGATCGGCTGCAGTTGCTTCAGCAGCGCACCGGAAACATCCGGTGGCTGCAAGTCTTCGGCAATGTCACCGCGCACGGTGATGGTCGGGGTGCGATCACGCCGACGCAGGATCGGATCCTCCATGCGCACATCGACCTCGCCTATCTGCGACAACGGGATTCGCTGCCCTGACGTACCGACCAAGGTGAAGCCTGCGATTTGCTGCGGATCGAGGCGGATGTCGCCCGCAGCCCGCCCCATGACCTGCACTGAACGAATATCCTCGCGCACCGCCGTAATCGGTACTCCGCTCAGCAGGAACTGCAATTGCTGTGCAACCGCAGTCGATGTCAGTCCCACTGCCTGCAGGCGATCCTGATCCAGATTGAAATGCAAGGCCGGGGTAAGCGGACCCCAGTCGGTGTTGACGGTTCTCATCATCGGACTATCCTGCATCACGCCCCTCACCTGCTCGGCGATCACGCGCAACTTTGCCGGATCAGGCCCCATCACCCGGTAGGCCACCGGAAATGGCGAATAAGGACCAAACACAATTTGCGATGCCCTGAGGCGCGCTTCCGGGGCGAGCCCTTGAGCGACCGCGTCACGAAAACGCAACTTGAGGGTTTCCCGTGTTTCCTGACTGTCGGTCAGCACCACGATCTTGGCGAAAGACGGATCGGGCAGCTCCGGCGCCATCGCCAGGAAGAAACGCGGCGCACCCTGACCGATATAGGCCGTGACGATTTTTGCCTCGTCCTGCTGGCGCAGCCAGGCCTCGACCTTGGCAGCCGTGGCACTGGTCTGCTCGATGGAGGTGCCGTAGGGCATCTGCACCTCGATCATGACCTCGGGACGGTCAGAGGTCGGGAAGAACTGTTTCTTCACCAGGCCCATGCCCGCAGCCGCCACGAAGAACAGCGCGACCACCGTGCCCGCGACCAGCCATTTGCGCGCAATGACCCGAGTCAGAACCCGGCGGAAGCGGTTGTATCGCGGCGTGTTGTAGATCGCCGCGTGTCCACCCGCGACCGCCTTGATGTCTGGCAACAGCTTCACGCCCAGATAAGGGGTGAACGCCACCGCAACGACCCAGGAAGCGATCAGTGCGATACCCACGATCCAGAACATGTTGCTGGTGTACTCACCGGCCGTGGACTGAGCGAATCCGTTAGGCAGAAAACCGATCGCCGTCACCAGGGTTCCGGACAGCATCGGCGCCGCCGTGTGACTCCAGGCATAGGCAGACGCCTTGATGCGATCGTAGCCCTCCTCCATTTTCACCACCATCATTTCAATGGCAATGATGGCGTCGTCGACCAGCAGCCCGAGCGCCAGGATCAATGACCCGAGGGTGATACGGTCGAAATTCTTGCCGGTGGCCGCCATTACCACAAACACGATCGCCAGGGTCAAAGGTACGGCGGCGGCGACCACCACGCCGACACGCCAGCCCATGCTCAGAAAGCAGACGAGCATGACCACCAGCAGCGCGACAAAGAACTTGACCATGAACTCGCCGACGGCCGAGTCAATATTCACTGCCTGGTCGGTGACCTTGGAGAGGCTCATGCCCAGGGGCATCTCCTCATTTATCCTGACGGTCTCCGCATCCAGCGCCTTGCCAAGATCAAGACCGTTCCAACCCTCACGCATCACCACACCGAGCAACAGCGCATCTTCTCCGTTATTGCGCACCAGAAAAGTGGCCGGGTCTTCGTAACCGCGTTCGACCGTCGCCACATCAGACAGCTTGAGTGTCCGCCCTTGCACGACAACAGGCGTGTCGCGGATTTTCTGTAGCTTGTCGAACGCACCATCGAGACGCAGAAAAACCTGTGGCCCGCTGGTTTCGACTGATCCGGCCGGGGTCAGTGCGTTCTGACTGTTCAGCGCGGCAAAAATATCCTGCGGTGACAAGCCCAAGGTCGCCAACCGGTCATGGGAGAACGAAACAAATATCCGTTCGGCTTGCTCGCCGATGATGTTGACCTTCTTCACCCCCGGCACATGCAACAGGCGCTGCCGCATGGACTCCGCATCGCGGACCAGCAGGCGCTGCGGCTCGCCTTTGGCTTTCAGGGCGAACAGCGCAAAGGTCACGTCCGAATACTCGTCGTTGACCATCGGCCCGATGACGCCCGCCGGCAATTTGATGGCTTCATCGTCGAGTTTTTTACGCGCCTGATAGAACTCCTCCTGCACTTGCGAAGGGGGCGTGCTGTCGAGTAACGAGACCATCGTGAAAGCGAGACCTGGCCGCGTATAGGTTTCCGAGCGGTCGTACCATTTGAGTTCTTGCAGGCGCTTTTCCAGTGGTTCCGCGACCTGATCCTGCATCTCTTGTGCGGTCGCCCCCGGCCACGCCGTGATGACGGTCAACTGCTTGACCGTAAACGGAGGATCTTCGGCACGCCCCAACTGGAAGAACGCCAGGATGCCGGCAACGGCGATCAGAAAAATCAGAAAGACCGTGATCGCCCGCTCGCGAACGGCGATGGCGGAAATGTTGAATCGTCCTTCGCTCATGGACGACTCCCGGCAACCGTCGCTTCATTCTTCACAGGTATTCTCACTGGCTCACCCTCGCGTAACAGATGAGCGCCCAGCGCAACGATTTGCTCGCCTACGCCGAGGTCGCCGGCCACTCGCGCAGAATCGTCGCTCAACCCCAGTATCTGAACCGGTCGCCAGGTCACTGTTGGCGGTGTGCCGGTGATGACCCACACGCCAGGGCCTTTACCCGCGTCGTAAACCGCAGCGATAGGCACTTGTAACGACGCGACAGGTGTCGAGCCCTCGGCGATTCTGAGGGTGACAGTCGAACCTATCGGCGCATTGGCCAGCGCGCCTTCCAGTACATAGCGCGCCTCGAACGTGCGCGTCGTGCGGTCTGCCGAGTCCGAAAGTAATCTCAGTTTCGCTGTCACAGCACCCGAGGCGTCACCATAGAGTGTGGCTTGCGCGGTGGATCCTGCGGCGGGACGCAACGTCTCGGGCAGGTGCACGATGGCCTCGCGCTGCCCTGCCCGCGCCAGTCGAACCACTGGCTGTCCCGGGCTGACGACTTGTCCGGGTTCGGCGAGTGTTTCCACCACAACGCCTTCGGCATCGGCGACCAGCACCGCATAACCAGAAGCGTTGCGGGCAACGTCCGCTTGCGCTTCAGCAGCGCTGAGCTGCGCCTTGGCAGTGTCTGCGGCGGCTTTGATCTGATCGTAGGCCGATGCGGAAATGGCGCCGGCGCTGACCAGGGTGCGATAGCGAACTTCGTCATCGGTTGTCTGCTTGGCGCGGGCCCGGGCGGCGATGACCGACTCCTGCTGCGCGCGTGCCTGCAGCCCAAGATCGATGGGGTCAAGTCGCATCAGCGGCTGACCGCGCTTGACGGTCTGGCCCGTGTCAACCAGACGTTCGAGCACCTTGCCCGATACGCGAAAACCCAGGTCGGTCTGAATGCGCGCGGTCACAACCCCCGTAAAGGATCGAGAACCGTCAGCCGCCGCTTGAACGGCGGAGGCCCGAACCAAAGGCGCCTGAGTACGCGGGTCGGTTACGGGGGAAGAATCACCGCACGCCACCAGAGCGAGCGGCAACAGGCATGCGGCAATGGGGAAAGATCGGAGCCGGCGCATAGGTCCCCTTACTAAATAGGATGATCATCATATTCTCATACTTGTGACTATTGTAGTCAATGGTCACGGCATTGAAGTATTTTCAGCGTCGTAAATTCAGACAAATACTCAAGAATCCTTAGAAAGTCTGAGCCTTAACGAGCGTCATCAATTGACAGATTGTGACCAAATCATATTATGGTCACAATCACTCCACCAAGGAACTCCAATGCCTCCCCTCCGCCCGATTGCTCTTTTGCTTACCGCCGGCCTGATGGCAGGTTGTGCGGTGGGACCGGATTACCAGCGTCCGGACGCCCCGCTTTCTGACCATTACCTGGGCCAGTCCGCTGTCGAACCGCGATCCGAATCGACACCAGGCAGCCTTGTCGCCTGGTGGGAAAACTTTAATGATCCGCTGCTGACCGACTTCATCAACCAGGCCCTACAGCAGAATCTGGACCTGGCGCAGGCGTCGGCGCGAGTCACCCAGGCAAGGGCCGGCCTGGGTGCCGCAAACGCAGCACTGCTGCCCTCGGCGAACATCAACGCACAGGCTGCGCGCGCTTATCAGTCCGTCGAGACGCCACTGGGCCAGGTATTGAATTCAACACCGGGCTATGACCGTTACGGCAATGCCTACGAGGCCAACTTCGAGGCGGGCTGGGAAGTCGATGTATTTGGCGGACTGCGCCGGGGGCGTGAGGCGGCACTGGCTGAGTACCAGGCCTCAGCAGCGGGTTTCACCGCTACACGACTGGCAATCGCCGCGCAAACGGCCGATATCTACATCACCTTGCGCGGATTACAGGCACGGCTGGACATTGCCAACCGGCAAGTCGACACCCGGCGCACGCTGCTAGAAAAGGTCCGGTTGCTTTACGGCAAGGGCCTGGCCGCGGAGTACCAGGTGCGCCAGGCCGAGGGTGAATTGTCACAAGTTCAGGCGACCGTTCCGGTACTGCAGAGCGGTCTGGAGGCGGCCATGAATGCGATGGACGTGATGCTCGGCACGCCTCCCGGCACTCATCGCACGCAACTGGCACGTGAGGGCAATATTCCCGTTGCACCGTTGTTGACTGCGCTGGGCACACCGGCGGATCTGCTGCGGCGCAGACCGGACCTGATCGTGGCCGAACGCCGTCTTGCAGTCTCCAACGCGCGCATTGGTGAAGCGATTGCCGAGTACTACCCGAAATTTTCCCTCAGCACCTTACTGGGCAGCGCGACAGCTGTCTCCGGCGGCAATCTTTTCACCAGCGGCGCGAGCCAGTCGAGCGGTGTCCTGGGCCTGCGCTGGAGGCTTTTCGACTTCGGACGCATCAACGCCCAGATAGATCAGGCCAAGGGACAGGAAGCTGAAGCGTTGGCCGCGTATCGCCAGTCGGTACTGCGCGCCACCGAAGATGTAGAGAACGCGCTGTCCTCACTGGTGAATCGGCAAACCCAGACCACCACCCTCACCGGCGGCGAAGCGGCACTGACTCAAGCTCGCCAGTCCTCATTCACCGCCTATGAAAAAGGCACAGCCAGCCTGATCGATGTCCTGCACACCGACGAAACACTGCTGCAGGCCTCCGACGCCAGAGCGCAAGCGCGGACGGAATCGGCCCGTGCGGCGGTGGCGGTATTCAAGTCGCTCGGCGGAGGCTGGCAACCCGCTGAATCGCAGTCTGTAACGGCGCGCTGAGCAGCACCGCCAGATCGTTTTCAGACCAGGTTAATGAGAGTCGGGAGACACGTGTACTCCCGACCCGCATTTGGGCTTAACCGCGTTCAACTAGAAGCGGTAACTGACAGAAGTACCGAACCCGCTCGCACTGTTCTTGTACTTGGCACTGTACGCACCCCGGGTCGCCGAGGTGTCGTTGATCTGTACGCTCTCCTCCCAAAGATAGGAATACGCGAGATCGATCGTGACATTGTCCACGGGCGTCCAGCCGGCACCGAAGCTGACAACCTTACGGTCGCCGGTAGGAATCCGGGGGCCGCGATTGGTATTGTTGGTGGGTGACTGATCAACCGAAAACCCGCCACGCAACACCCATTGCTTATTCAGTTGATAGGCCGCACCGATCGCGTGAGCCCAGGTGTCATGCCAGTTCTGCTCTTCGCTGATCGTCCCCAATTGGCCGCTCAGCAACGGCGGCAAGCCGCTGTTCTCAATCGTCAGTTCCTTGAAGCGGCTCCACCGCGTCCACGTACTACCCACATAAAGCGTCCAGTCGTTGTTGAATTGATGCGTCACCGAAAAGTCCACCGACTCCGGCGTGTCCACATCCAGCGATGCGTCATAGCTACGGCCGCTGACGCCCAGCACGCTGAAGATGCCATCCGTGACCTTGGTTTTGGCGTCCAGGTGGTAACTGACTTTGGAGTGATACGTCAGGCCCAGACGGGTCTGATCGGTCGCCTGCACCAGCACGCCGGCGTTGAAACCCAGTGCGGTGTCATCGCCGGTGCTTTTGAGCTTGCCGTCATTACGCCCCGGGCTGAGTGGATTGGGCACCATGCCCGATATCTCTCCACCGATACGGTTGATGGTCGGCCCGAATCCGATCGAGACTTTTTCGTTAAAGGCGTAGCTGATCGTCGGCTGGAAGGTCAGCGTGGTGACTTCACTCTTGTTGGCGTAATAGCGTCCGGCAAAACCACTGCCGTAGTCGGTGATCAGCCCGAAAGGCACATAAAACCCGACGCCGAATGCCCAATGCTCATCGATCGGTTTGACGTAATACCCCATCGGTACAGTGGTGGTGGGCACCATGTCGCCGTCTTCCTTGCCGCCGAAGGTACTGCGAGTCCGGCTGATGTCAGATTTGGCAAACAACGTAGCAGTCCCCACGCTGATCTGCTCTCGTTTAAGCCGCGCCATGCCCGCCGGGTTGCCGTAGATCGTACTGGCGTCTTCGGCTGACGAAGATCGCCCGGCAAAACCGGACCCCATCCCGCTGATGCTTTGCTCGTTGAGTGCAAAGCCACCGGCTAATACATTGGAGGACGCCAGCACGACGGCCAAGCCAACGGGATTTTTGAGCATTATTTTTTTCATTATCTGGACTCTATGGGATCGCTGAAAAAGAACATCGAGAACGACAGCGAAGCCATATTATCCAAGTGACCATTTCAGTCAATGGTCACAGACAGCAAAATTTAACGCCGTTCCGGCATGCATGTGCCGGGAACAGGAAACCTGATAAGGGGGATGTCGCTCTGGCGCAGATCACCTGAAAGGGTGATCTGCGTTTGGTCAGGGCATCAGGCTACGCAGAATAAGGTTGGAGGTCAGCGTGGGCGCTACCTCAATAAAATCCAGATTGTGCTGCAGCAGCAACGGGTTGACGAAGGGACGCAGGGCCAGATGGATCGCCTCGACGGTCTCGTCCAGCGGGGTCTTGCGCTCGAACTCTCCGACCTCTCGCCCTTGACGCACGATGTCGAAGATAAAGCGCTTGATCTGCTCCTCATACACCTGGGCACTGGGCCAGCGCTCCGCTGCGGAAAATGCCGCGATGTCGTAGAGCTTGCGATCATTGAAGAACAGGTTCACACCCGTGGCAATCACGGTTTTCACCAATCGGCGGAAACGCTCGGTCGGCGAAATCGCCTCTGCGTTAACAGCCTGTTCTACCGCTGCAACGATTTGCCCCAGACAGTTTGAGCAGATCGCCTCGCCGATCGCCTGTTTGGAATCAAAGAATTTATAGATGTACGCCTTGGAAAAACCGATGGCCCTGGCCAGATCAGAAACAGTGGTTTTGCCATAGCCGTATTGACTGAAGTGTTCATTGGCTGCCGCGACAATCTGATCGCGAATGTCATGGTCGGCTGGGCCACGTGGGCCGGACGAAAATATTGATGGCTGATTCATGGGAACAGCTTACTCACCCTATCGAGGACTTACAAATCGTGACCAATAGTACATATAGTCACGAATCGAACATTCGTATACTCGGCTGATCGGATGGAAGCGGGTAATCGCCGAAAGCCGTTCTTCTACAGCGTTTCCACTTTATCGACCGGCAATACCGGTAATGAAGCAAACATTTCAGCGCGACACACCTTCAAAATCTCATCCGCCAACGCGGAATCATCCGGGCAAGCTCGCGACAAAATAATCGCGCCAACCGCTCGAGACAGCAGGTCGATCATTTTCTTTCTGCCCTCACCCACCGCAGCGTCCGGCCCTGTTGGATATTTGTCTCCCAGGGTCTGCAGGGTATGTTCGATGCCTTCGGCAAACGTCGATTTCACATCGTCCGCCTGACGCGCTGCGTCGCCACACAATGCGGCCATCGTGCAACCGCTGCCGCGTCCGTCGCGATGTTCTCTGTTCACATAGACGTTGATGAAACCGGGAACATCAAGCGCCTGGGCACCTGTCAACGATTTGCCAAGACTGCAGGCCGAGGCTTCGGACATCAGGTCGGCCTTCGAACCGAAATGCTTGTAGAAGCCTCCATGGGTGAAACCGGCAGCCGCCATGAGATCCGCCACACCGACGCCGTCAAAACCGCGCTCACGGAACATCTTTGAGGCCGTTTCAACGATGTGCTCTCGATTGGCCTGCGCCTGTGCCTTGGTCACTCTCACGTGCAATACCTCGTGTTTACCGGGAATCATGCGCCCAATCATACATAGATGCTGGTCATAATCAAAACCGTTGGCAGTTTAGATTTCGATCATCATCCTAATTGAACGCAACATCGATCTCCATCCACGGGCACGGAAGAAACTCCAGATGACCAACCAGAATCTGTTCACCCCTTACACCCTTGGTAGCCTCGCGCTGTCGAACCGCGTCGTCCTCGCACCGCTTACACGCAACCGCGCAGGCCAGGGCTTTGTCCCCAGTGAATTCGCGGCCGCCTATTACAGCCAACGCGCCAGCGCCGGCCTGCTGATCAGCGAAGCCACGCAGATTTCCCGACAGGGCCAGGGTTATCAGGACACCCCCGGGATCTACACGCAGGCGCAAATAGACGGCTGGCGCACAGTCACCGATGCCGTCCACGCCAAGGGCGGAAAAATCTTCCTGCAGCTGTGGCATGTCGGCCGCGTCTCACACGTCGATCTGCAAGAAAACGGCGCCGCACCGGTGGCCCCTTCTGCGCTGCGTGCCGCGACCAAAGTGTTCGTCAACAATCGTTTTGAAGACGTTTCCGAGCCCCGCGCGCTGGAACTCAGCGAACTGCCGGGGATCGTCGCCGATTTTCGTCAGGCTGCGGCCAACGCGGTCGCCGCCGGGTTCGATGGCGTGGAGATTCACGGTGCAAACGGCTATTTGCTGGATCAATTCCTAAAGGACAGCGCCAATCTGCGCACCGATGCTTACGGCGGTTCGATTGAAAATCGTGCGCGTCTGTTGCTCGAAGTGACGGCGGCCGTCATCAATGAAATCGGCGCGGATCGCACCGGTGTGCGCTTGTCCCCGGTCTCACCCGCCAATGGCGTTTCCAGCAGTGCCCCCCAAGCGCAATTCGATTACGTCGCCGAGCAGCTCGATGCCCTCGGTGTGATTTATCTGCACGTCGTCGAAGGTGCGACCGGTGGCCCGCGCGACGTGGCGCCCTTCGATTTCGGCGCCCTGCGCCAGCGTTTCAAAAACACCTACATTGCCAACAACGGCTATGACCTGGACCTGGCGACCGCGAGGCTCGCCGAAGACCAGGCCGATCTGATCGCCTTCGGTCGCCCGTTCATTGGTAATCCGGATCTGGTGGAGCGCCTCAAGCGTGGCGCGCCGTTGTCCGCCTTCAACCCCGCCACCCTGTATGGCGGCGGCGCGGCGGGCTACATCGACTACCCGACGCTGGCTGATTCGAGCGCTAACGCAAGCTGAGTAATCAGTGAACGCACTTTCTGTTTCTCACATCCTGAAAGAGAGATACCCCATGAGCACTCGCCCTACTGTTCTGATCACTGGCGCCTCCACCGGCATTGGCGCTGTCTACGCCGCGCGCTTCGCGCAACGCGGCCACGATCTGGTACTGGTCGCCCGCGATCAGGCTCGCCTGGACGCACTTGCAGCGCGCTTGCGCAGCGAACACGACGTCGCCGTCGATGTCATTCAGGCGGACCTGACCCAACTCAGCGATCTGACCGCCGTTGAAAGCCGCCTGCGCGACGACGCCCGTATCGGTATTCTCGTCAATAACGCCGGCGCCGCGCTGTCCGGTCACTTCGTCGATCAAAGCACCGACAGCATTGCGCAACTGGTCGCCCTCAACACCACGGCGCTGGTACGGCTCGCCAGCGCCATCGCCCCACGCCTGGCCAAGGCAGGCGACGGCGCAATCATCAACATTGGTTCGGTGGTGGGCCTGGCGCCGGAGTTCGGCATGACGGTCTACGGTGCGACCAAGGCATTTGTGCTGTTCCTTTCCCAGGGCCTGAGCCTGGAACTTTCGCCTCTGGGCGTCTACGTGCAGGCCGTGTTGCCCGCCGCCACCCGCACCGAAATCTGGGATCGCTCCGGCATCGACATCAACACCTTGAACGAAATCATGGAAGTGGACGATCTGGTAGATGCCGCACTGGTCGGTTTCGATCGTCGCGAACCTGTGACCATCCCGCCGCTGCAAGAAGCTGAGCGCTGGGATGACCTGCAGGGCGCACGCCAGGGCCTGCTGGGGCAAATCCGCCAGTCTGCGGTTGCCCAGCGCTACCAGACTCCACAGTGATTTTTTGGTAGCGAGCATTCGCGCCGGATTCGATGCAGGCGCATGGCATTGCATCGAATCCATCCCGCTGTCCGGAGTAACAATGAATTCAACGCAGACAAATTCCCCCTCGGGTTCGCCGACGTCGTTCATCAACGCGGCGAACCAGTCAATCACGGTCAACGGCGTTCGCTTTGCCTATCGCGACACCGGCCACGCAACCGGTGTGCCCCTCGTACTGTTCAATCATTGGGGCGCGGTGCTGGACAACTTCGACCCCGCGATCATCGATGGCCTGGCGCAAACCAGACGCGTCATCACCACCGACTATCGCGGCATCGGCAGCTCTGCTGGAGCCGCGCCACTGACGGTGGGTGAAATGGCCGACGATGCCATCCGGCTGATCCAGGCGCTGGGGCTGGAAACCGTTGATGTGCTCGGTTTCTCCCTCGGCGGTTTCGTCGCTCAGGACATCGCGCTGAAGGCGCCTGATTTGGTGCGCCGTTTGATACTGACCGGCACCGGACCGGCGGGCGGCACCGGTATCGACAAAGTCGGCACGGTGTCGTGGCCATTGATCCTCAAAGGCTTGCTGACCCTACGCGATCCCAAGTTCTACCTTTTCTTCACTTCGACGGCCAATGGACGACGGTCCGCCTCGCAATATTTACGACGCCTCAAAGCACGCAAGAAAAATCGCGACAAGGGCCCGACGCCCCGCGCTTTCCTGCGGCAATTGAAAGCCATCACCGCGTGGGGCAAACAACCGCGGCAAGAACTCGGACGGTTGCGCACGCCAACGCTGATCGTCAACGGTGACAACGACATCATGGTGCCCAGCATTAACTCGTTTGAGCTGGCCAAGCTTATCCCGAACGCACAGTTGGTGATTTATGAGGATGCCGGGCACGGCGGCATTTTCCAGCATCACGCTGACTTTGTGGCCAAGGCGCAGGCGTTCCTCGACGCTTGACCACGTCACGCAGCAACACCGCAATCTACCGACTACCCTCCGTACAACCAGCAAGAGCCGCACCACGATGAAAGCATTTCTAATTGATCGCTATGGCAAGAACCCCGGGCGCATTGGCGAAGCGCCCGCCCCCGCAGTCGGTGCCCACGATGTCCTGATCGAGGTACATGCGAGCAGTGTCAACGTGCTGGATTCGAAGATCAGCAAAGGCGACTTCAAGCTGATCCTGCCCTACTCATTTCCGTTGATACTGGGCAATGACCTGGCGGGTGTCGTGGTTGAAGTCGGCTCGAAGGTGACACGCTTTAAACCGGGAGACGAGGTATACGCTCGCCCGCCCGAAGCGCGGATCGGGACGTTTGCCCAATTGATCGCCGTGAACGAAAACGCGGTCGCCCTGAAACCTGCCAATACCAACATGGCCCAAGCCGCGTCCCTCCCCTTGGTTGCACTGACCGCCTGGCAAGTACTGGTTGAAACCGCTCGACTGCAAAAGGGCCAGAAAGTGCTGATTCACGCGGGTTCCGGCGGCGTCGGCACCCTTGCTATTCAGCTTGCCAAACACCTCGGTGCGTTTGTCGCCACAACCACCAGCACCGCTAATGTCGAATGGGTCAAGGCGTTGGGGGCCGATCTGGTGATCGACTACACACAGCAGAACTTCGAAAGTGTCCTGCATGACTACGACGTGGTGCTGAACAGCCTCGGCGCCGACGTGCTGGAGAAGTCACTCACGGTCCTAAGACCCGGTGGCCAACTCATTTCCATCTCAGGGCCACCCACTGCACAGTTCGCGCAGGAGCAAAGGTTGTCTTGGCCATTGCAGCAAGTCATGCGTCTGCTGAGTCTTGGCATTCGTCGCAAAGCGCGCAAGCAGCACGTCAGCTATGCGTTCGTGTTCATGCGGGCCAATGGCGCTCAACTGCAACACATCACCGCGCTCGTTGAGGATGGAATCATCAAACCTGTGATTGATCGTTCCTTCACCTTTGAATCAACGGCAGAGGCATTGAAGTACGTTGAGCAGGGACGAGCCAAGGGCAAGGTCGTTGTTTCGCTCAAATGACCACGCCGCCTACTCATGAATCGACCGTAGAAGTTGCACAGCTTTTACTGCTTAAGCGGTCATCATCCGAAGTGATTTCGCCAGAGGTGCAGGAACAGCAAGCGCTTCAACCGGATGTTGCGCGGGTTGAACCGCCCGTTATCGTTTGGCGCAGTTTCATGCTTGAGCCATAGGGCGGGGGGCGAGCATCGGTCGTTCCAACTATCCCAATCATCGACAAATGCGCTGAGCCCGGGCGTCTCTCAAGCCGACGGCGGGATAACTGCCAAGTGACATGCGTTTCTGCTGGCCGGTCCAGTAGAAACGAAACAGCCAGCGCTTGCCACCCGCCGCAGTCACCATGAGTGACAGACCGTCGAAGTCGCCAAGCGAGTAGTTTTTACCCGTGATGCGGGCATGCCGAATCGTGAATTCCGAGAGAGGCATGGTGAGCCACTGTAAGAGAGTCAGCACCTGATGCTCGTCTGGTGACCTGAAGGGTTCCAGCAACAATACGAATTCGAGCCTGTCCCAAAAAAGGGACTTAAACGTACCGGCTTCCGCTGATTTCCAGTGGTTTTTCGCAGCAACGAAAAAAGACGCCGAAGCGTCTATTTCGATGATCCTCAGCGCCCAGTGGACATCTGTGGATCTATGTTTGGAGCGGGAAACGAGACTCGAACTCGCGACCCCGACCTTGGCAAGGTCGTGCTCTACCAACTGAGCTATTCCCGCGTCTTGGTGTGGCGCATTCTATAGATTCCAGAAGCCCCGTCAACCCCTTGATTCAAAAAAGTTTTATTTCTTTTCTACGTCGGTCTTCAGATGCGGCCAGGCAGCCCGCAGATACTGGACCATGGACCACAATGTCAGGCCTGCCGACACCAGCAATAAAGCGTAACCCACCAGAACCCAGAAGCTGAAGTCCGACGGATTGGCCAGCAGGATCACCAGCGCCAACATTTGCGCGGCGGTTTTCCATTTGCCCAGGTTCGATACGGCGACGTGAGCGCGGGCGCCGAGTTCGGCCATCCACTCTCGCAGCGCCGAGACGACAATCTCGCGACCGATAATGACCGCTGCCGGCAGCGTGAGCCACAGGTTGCCGTGTTCTTGCACCAGCAACACCAGCGCAACGGCGACCATCAGCTTGTCGGCCACCGGATCAAGGAAAGCCCCGAACGGTGTGCTTTGTTCCAGACGGCGAGCCAAATATCCATCGAGCCAGTCAGTGGCAGCGGCGAAGGCGAAGACCGAACTGGAGGCCAGGTAGCTCCATTGGTAAGGCAGGTAGAACAACAAAATGAAGATCGGAATGAGCAGGACGCGTAGAACGGTAATCAGATTAGGGATATTCATCGGCACAACTGGCTACGAGGTGAGTTGGCATTCTACTCGCTGTGCAGATTTGCATAAATCGACTCAGCGAGCTTTTTACTGATCCCGGGTGCTTTGGCGATCTCTTCGATGCTGGCACGAGACAGCTCCTGCAATCCACCAAAATGTTTCAACAAATCGCGCCGACGTGTCGGTCCGACGCCCGCGACGCCTTCCAGCGTGGAGGTACGGCGGGTTTTACCCCGTCGCGCCCGATGCCCGGTAATGGCGAAACGGTGAGCTTCGTCACGAATCTGCTGGATCAAATGCAGCGCGGGGGAATCGCCGCGCAAGGTGAATTCGTGTGCAGCGTCGTTCAGGTACAAGGTTTCAAAACCGGCCTTGCGCGTTGCGCCCTTGGCCACGCCCAGCAGAATCAGATCGGGTACTGCCAATTCATTGAGCACATCGCGAGCCATGGACAACTGGCCTTTACCACCGTCCACCAACAGAATGTCCGGCAACTTGCCCTCGCCGTCCTTCAGCTTGCTGAAGCGCCGGGTCAGGGCCTGATGCATGGCTGCGTAATCATCGCCTGGCGTCACGCCCTCGATGTTGTAACGACGGTAGTCCGACTTGATCGGGCCTTCCGGGCCGAATACCACGCAGGACGCCACGGTGGCTTCGCCGCTGGAGTGACTGATGTCATAGCACTCCAGACGCTGCGGTGGCTCATCCAGGTTCAGCACCTCGGCCAGCGCATCGAAACGCGCAGCAACATGCTGACGATTGGCCAGTCGCGCGCCCAGCGCCTGTTCGGCGTTGGTGACAGCCAACTGTTGCCAGCGTGCTCGCGTACCACGGACCCGATGACTGATGGACAATTCGCGACCGCGCAACTCATCGATGGCCGCAATCAGGACAGGAAAGTCGTCGTGAACCACGTTGACGATCAACTCGCTCGGCAAATCCCGTTCGGGGCTGCTGATGTAGTACTGCCCCATAAACGCCGCCATGACTTCGGAAACATCTTCTTCAATTCCCACTTGCGGGAAGAAGTTCTTGCTGCCGAGCACCCGTCCACCGCGCACACTGATCAAGTGAACACAGGCACCGCCCGGATTGACGAACGCGGCGATCACGTCAATATCACCCGTCCCGCCTTCCATGCTCTGCTGGTCCTGCACCCGCCGCAGCAATGAGATCTGGTCCCGCAGCTCGGCCGCACGCTCAAACTCGAGGTTGATTGCAGCCTCTTCCATCCCGGCCGACAACTCGTCCGTCAACGCGTTGCTGCGGCCCTCAAGGAACATCACCGAGTGCCGAACGTCCTCGGCATACACCTGTGGCTCCACCAACCCGACACACGGCGCCTTGCAGCGCTTGATCTGGTATTGCAGGCAAGGCCGGGTGCGGTTCTTGTAATAGCTGTCTTCACACTGGCGAACGAAAAAAGTTTTTTGCAGCAGGCTAAGGCTTTCGCGAATGGCACCGGCGCTGGGGTAAGGGCCGAAATACTTGCCCTTGGCCTTTTTCGCACCACGGTGAATGCTCAGCCGTGGAAACTGGCCATCCGAGAGAAAGACATAAGGATAGGATTTGTCGTCGCGCAGCAGAATATTGTAGGGCGGACGCCATTCCTTGATCAGCGTCTGCTCCAGCAACAAGGCTTCGGTTTCGTTGGCCGTGATCGTGGTTTCGACTTGGGCGATACGACCTACCAGCGCAGCGGTCTTGGGGGCAAGACCGGTCTTGCGGAAGTAGCTGGCCAAACGTTTCTTGAGGTTCTTGGCCTTGCCGACGTAAAGCAGGCGAGCATCGATGTCGAACATGCGATAGACGCCGGGGCGTCCGCTAACGGTCGACAGGAATGCACTCGGATCGAAGACTTCAGTCATTTTCAGAGACTGGCATCGACCATGCCGTGACGAACCGCCAACAGGGTCAGCTCGACGTCGCTGCTGATCGAAAGCTTCTCGAAAATGCGGTAACGGTAGGTATTCACGGTTTTCGGCGACAGGCAAAGCTTGTCGGAAATGATCTGGACCTTCTGACAGCCGACAATCATCAAGGCGATCTGGATTTCCCGCTCAGACAACGCATCGAAAGGTGAATCGTTGGTCGGCTGAAACGACTTGATCGCCAGTTGCTGGGCAATTTGCGGGCTGATATAGCGTTGTCCGGCAAATACCAGGCGAATGGCCTGGACCATTTCCGGCAAACCGGCACCCTTCGTCAGATAACCCGCCGCACCGGCCTGCAACAGTCGTGTAGGAAACGGATCTTCCTCACACACCGTGACAGCGACTACTTTGATATCAGGATGACTGCGCAGCAGTTTTCGCGTGGCTTCAAGACCGCCGATCCCGGGCATCTTGACGTCCATCAGAACCACATCGGGCTTCAACTCACGCGCCTTGAGCAGGGATTCCTCCCCTGACTCGGCCTGGCCGACTACTTGCAGGCCATCGATGTCAGCCAGCATTCGTGTAATGCCTGTACGAACGAGATCATGGTCATCGACTACTAGCACCCTAATCAAGCAGACACCTCGCGATATGGTCGTATTGGGTTGCCGAACACCTTAGCAAAAAGCGACTGGCAGACCTAGCGGCAAGCGTCATATAAAAAGTTTCAATTCATCTTTGAGGGCTTGCCGTCCGTGTGTTTCAGCCATGCGGGGCATCGATCTGGCGCTGCATTCTCAGGAAACACTCGTCCTCGCCGACCACCTCCAGCCCCATTCGCCGATACAACGCCTGCGCCGGATTATTTTTGAAAACGGTCAGCCGTAATGCCGGGCGTCGCTCCGAACAGGCCATGCCCCCTACCTGATCGATCGCCCAGGAACCGGCGCCCTGCCCTTGAAACTCTCGCGCCACGTGCAGCTCACGGATGTACAAAGCCCTGGCATCACGACTGAGGCTGACATAACCCACCGTCGATTCGCCTTGCACAATCAGCCAGTTTTCCCGACCGGCCCAAGCGACATCGAAAGCTTCATCCAGCCACAACAGATCGTACTGAATGTAATAGCGCAGCATGTTCTGACGAGTCAGGCTGCGGGCGAAATCCAGATCTCCAGATGTCGCCGGACGTAATTCGAAAACCATTCAGCGCTCCGAAAGGGTCACTCTTTGTCGAAACCCGGAGTGTGTCACAACCCCTGAGGCACTCAAGCGATAGAAAACACGGCCGTTGCCCGATAGCATTTTCTGATTGAATCCCACTGCCGCCCTCTAGTAAGCTCGGCACATTCATCGGAGACAGACCATGTTCAACGCCCTCTCACAGCTTCGTACCGTCAGCGCCCTGCGCTCGATGGCGGCTGCCCGGGCGAATGACATTTGTGCTCCGGTCAGCTTTTATTTTGGGTATTGGTTTAGCCACTGGCGCGCCTGATACCCACACGGCGCCCACTTTAAACGGGTCGCCACCAGAGAATTCTCAACCCCCGGTCGGCTTCCCGACCGGGGGTTTTGTTTTTTCAGCCCCACACATTTTGTAGCGACACACCAGACATCCGAGGATCAAGAACATGAACTACGCCATTTATTACCGTTACGACAGTTTTACCGCCTGGCGATTTACCAGCCTCCGCTCGGGACAGCCTGCCGCCTCCGATCGGTCACCCACAGGTGGCAAGCACACACACGCAGCCAATCCGGCCAATTGTCGAACACCCCAGTAGGGCCGAGCAGCGGGAGCGAACCCGCCGCCAGCCCAGGAAGCCCGAATATGAACTCGTCCGTCTCTGCTCTGCCGCTGTCCACCTTGAGCCCTGCCAATGAAGCGCTGACCCTGCGCCTGCCCAGCTCATTGCAACTCAAACAGCAATTGCCACTCAGCAATGCCCTGACCCAGCAAGTCGCCGACCATCGCCACGCGGTCCGCGCGATTCTCAACGGTGAAGACTCCCGCTTGCTGGTCATCGTCGGCCCCTGCTCCATTCATGATCCGCAGTCAGCCCTCGAATACGCCGGCAACCTTGCCCGCCTTGCCGCTGAAGTCAGTGGTGAAATGCTCCTGGTAATGCGCGCCTACGTCGAAAAACCCCGCACCACTGTCGGCTGGAAAGGCCTGGCCTACGATCCGCATCTGGATGGCAGCGATGACATGGCCGGCGGCCTGACACTGTCCCGGGAGCTGATGCGTGAAATGCTCCGCCTCGGTTTACCCATCGCCACCGAACTGCTGCAACCGATGGCGGCCGGCTACTTCGACGACTTGCTCAGTTGGGTTGCTATCGGCGCCCGTACCACCGAATCGCAGATCCACCGGGAAATGGCCAGTGGCCTGAGCATGCCCGTCGGCTTCAAGAACGGCACCGATGGCGGTGTCACGGTCGCCAGTGACGCCATGCGCTCGGCGGCTCACCCCCATCGGCACTTCGGGGTCGATAGCCAGGGCCATCCTGCCATCATTCAAACCCCCGGCAATCCAGATACCCACCTGGTGCTACGTGGCGGCCACCGCGGGCCAAACTACGATCGCGATAGCGTCGCCAAAATCAACCATGATCTGACCAAGCTGAAAATTCCGGCACGCATCATGGTCGATTGCAGCCACGCCAACAGTGGCAAAGACCCGCTGCGCCAGCCCGCCGTGTTCAACGACGTGCTCGAACAACGCCTGCAAGGCGATCACTCATTGATCGGCATGATGATCGAAAGTCATCTCTTCGAAGGCTGCCAACCACTGAGTCCGTCCATGCAGTACGGGGTATCAGTCACCGATGGCTGCCTAGGCTGGACCGGCACCGAACACTTGCTGCGCCAGGCGGCCGACCGACTACGAGCATAGCCGTCCGGGGTCAACGTCCAGCCCTCAATCGAGGGCTGGAAGGCTGTGCCGTCTAGCGAGACAACTTACGCCTGCACCTGCACCAGCGTCGCGTCTGATAGCTGGCTCACATCGTCGAGTCGTTCGACCGAATAACTGACGCGCACCGTCGAGCCATGATGCTCTCTCCAGAACCGGTAAGGGACAATGAACACCAGCGGTTCGCCGGCCATCTCCCGGGCAATCTCCCGCTCATCCCGGTGACTGAAGCTGGCGCCGTCGCACTTCAGATACACCAACTCACCCTCCTCGGCTTGAGCATCGTCAATCACGATGGTGACACCATCAATCGAGTCCTGCAGATCCAGCCAGCCTTCATCTGCCTCCAATACGACCGGAGCCAGCAGCGGCGCTCGCACCATAGGCCCGATGGACAGTTGCGCAGGTTCTGAGTAGAACGGCGCCTGGCCACGTTGTTCAACGCAGTAACGGATCGTCACCCTCGACCCGAGATTGGGCGCAATGAACTCGGGACTCACCCAGAACGAAAGCTCCTGCCCCACGGCAAAGGACTCGATGTTCAATCGGTCCCGAAAACTCGTTTGAGGGTTTACGCCATCCCAGGACAGCACGATACGGTCACCCGCCGCCATCCGCGCATAAGGTCGAATCGTCACGCGAGCGCCTTCCGGCACCCGGTCGGGGTCCAGCGTGCCACCCACGGCCTCATTCAGCACCACCGGCAACAATTCGGAACGGGTATCGCCGACATTCAGTTGCAAACGCCGGGACTCTGTCGGCTCTGGCGATGAGCGACTGGCAAGCGTGTAGTAAACCTCCAGCGAACCGCCATCCAATGCACTTATGTGCGCACTGGAGACGCTAAAGACAACATCCTGCCCCTCCAGCCCCTGACTGACGAAGCCCGACATTTCGTGCCGGTAGGCTAACCCCTGAGCATCCAGACCCGACCAGTGCAACACCAACCGGTCTCCGCTCACCATGCCTGGATAAGGCAGGACCTTGACGACAGCCTTTCTACTGGCCGGATCGAGAACGCCATTTTCTGCCTGTACCAGCACCGGCGCCAGCATCGATCGCTTTGCACACATTCCTGCATCTACTTCATAAGTGGTCATTCACACACTCCAGTCCTTGGAAACAAACACCGCCCTTAGTAATGCAGGGCGGCATCGAACGACGGTTATTGAACAACAAGGTGCTGCCGGGCGATGTCAGGAAATAGCTACCCATCGCCGAGACAATGAGTCTTGTGAAGTAGGCCGCTGGTGAGAATCACTCTCGAACAGACAAAAAGATGTCGAAATATTCCGATCCAGGCCTCAGCAACATCTGAAATTTCCGACTTTTTCTATGCCGCTTTCCACTGATTACAGCGGACTTTTCATACATCGCCGGGCCGGGCGAGTGCTTTAGAGTGAGCCCTGCTGCACATCCTCGAACGTCTTCGAAAAGGTACGAACATGCAACGGAATGCAACAACTCAACACCCTATCTTGCTGGTGCACGGGCTCTTCGGTTTCGACCGTATCGGCAAATTCGAACTGTTTCATGACGTCAAGCTCGCCCTGAGGAGTGGTGGCGCCAGGGTCTTCGTTCCGCACTTGTCAGCCACCCACAGCAACGAGGTCCGTGGCGAGCAACTTTTGGCGCAAATCGAGCGGGTTTTGGAGGGGACCGGCGCGAACAAGGTCAACCTGATCGGCCACAGTCAGGGTGCGCTGGCTTCACGTTACGCCGCCGCCATCGCGCCACACTGGGTGGCTTCGGTGACCTCCGTCAGCGGCCCGAACCACGGTTCCGAGCTTGCAGATTTCTTGCGCAAGGCCCTGACACCGGGACGCCTGCCAGAACAGGTGGCCAGTAGAGTCGCCACCCTGTTCGCCGACTTCCTGTCGCTACTCAGCGGTAATCACCACATGCCACAAAACGCGATTGCCGCGCTTAACGCGCTGACCACCGAAGGTGTTGGCGCATTTAACGACAAGTACCCCCAGGGCCTGCCAAAAAACTGGGGCGGCAAGGGTCGAGAGGTGGTCAATGGCGTGCGCTACTATTCCTGGAGCGGCACGTTGCAAGGCAACCTCCTTGATGACGGGCTCAACGCCCTCGACCCGGTCCGCGCCTTTTGCCGAGCCTTTTCCGAGTACTTCATCACCGAGGCCGGGCAGAATGACGGAATGGTCGGCCAGTACAGTTCCCACCTCGGCAAAGTGATCCGCTCCGACTACCCGATGGATCACCTGGACAGTCTCAGCCAGACCGCCAGTCGAGACCGCAAAGGCCCCAGCCCGATCGAGCTCTATGTACTGCACGCTGAACGCCTGAGGAATGCCGGCCTTTAACCCGCACCTTTATATAAAGGTGCCATTGCCCGACAGGCCTGAAATGGAACTTTGAGGAGAAATAGACCACTGAATCCGGTAGGCTCAGCACTTTACTGAACATTGAATGGAGAATTTTCCCATGGCTAAAGCCACTGCCCGTCACATCCTTGTTGCCAGCGAAGCCAAGTGCAACGAACTCAAGGCGCAAATCGAAGGCGGCGCTGATTTCGCCGACGTTGCCAAGGCCAACTCCACTTGCCCGTCCAGCCGTCAGGGCGGCGACCTGGGTTCGTTCGGTCCAGGCCAAATGGTCAAGGAATTCGACACCGTGGTCTTCAGCGCACCGATCAACGTGGTGCAAGGCCCGGTTAAAACCCAGTTCGGTTATCACCTGCTGGAAGTCACCAGCCGCCAGGATTGATCTGACGCCTGCGTTTTCTACATGACGGCCCGCCTTTTGGTGGGCCGTTGTGTATTTGGTTACGTGATTCGGCTGGTGAGTAACGCGCCGCTAGCGTACAAATTGTGCTTTCGATCACCCGGCTCTAAGGCTGACAATGCGACTGGCTTTCCCCTCTTTGATATTCACTGCCGTGGTCCTGCTACTGAGTGCCGCTGGTGTGAATGCAGCACCGCAACACGCGCTGACCGTGTATGGCGAGCCGGCGAAATATCCTGCCGGCTTCAGTCATTTCGCCTACACCAACCCGCAAGCGCCCAAGGGCGGCACGATGCGCCGCTCGGCAATTGAAATCGGGCATTTCGACCATGTCCTGCCCTATATCGACAAAGGCATCGGCGTTACCCAGATTGACGGCCTGCTCTACTCCCCCCTGGCCCAACGCTCACTCGACGAACCCTATACCGTGTACGGGCTGGTAGCGCAGAAGATGGAGCGTGCGGAAGATGGGTTGTCCCTGCGCTTCTACCTCAACCCCAAAGCGCGTTTCGCCGATGGCACACCGATCACCGCCGAGGATGTGCGCTACAGTTTTGACCTGCTGATGACCCAGGGCAGCCTGCGCTATCGCACCCAGTTCGCCGACGTCAAAGGCGTCGAAGTCGAGTCGCCACTGACCGTCCGCTTTGACTTCAAGAGCAACGAGAACCGCACCCTGCCCCTGGATGTCGCGACATTGCCGGTATTCCCCGAACACTGGTGGAAGACCCGCGACTTCGCCAGCGGCGGCGGTTACGAGCCCCCCTTGGGCAGCGGCCCGTACAAAGTCAGCAAAGTCGATTCAGGACGCAGCATCACGTTCGAGCGCAATGCCGACTGGTGGGGCAAGGACCTGCCGGTCAGCCGTGGCCTTTACAACTTTGATCACTTCAGCATTGAGTACTTCGGCGACACCGACGTGGCCCGCCAGGTCCTGCGCGGTGGCGCCTACGATTACAACCGTGAGTTCTCGGCCACCGGTTATTCCATAGGCTATGAAAGCCCGGCCCTGAATGACGGTCGCCTGCAAAAGGCCCATCTGGCCACCGAAGCACCGCAAGCGGCTCAGGGCTTTGTGTTCAACCTGCAAAACCCGATGTTTCAGGACCGTCGAGTACGACAGGCCCTGGCCATGCTGTGGGATTTCGAATGGAGCAACCGGCAGATGATGCGTGACCTGTACATCCGCCAGCAGAGCTACTTTTCCAACACCGACCTCGCGGCGCGCAAGCTTCCGGATGCGGCGGAGCTCGCGATTCTCGAACCGTTACGCGGGCAGATTCCCGATGAGGTTTTCACCCAGGTCTTCGAGGCACCGAAAACCGATGGAAGCGGCGTGATCCGCGACAAGCAATTGCAAGCCCTGGATCTGCTCGAACAGGCCGGCTGGAAACCCGACGGCGATCAACTGGTGAATGCCCAGGGCGAGCCATTGAGCTTTACCTTCCTCACCAGCCAGAACGGCATCGATCGACTGCTGCTGCCTTATAAACGCACGTTGAAACAGATCGGTATCGACCTCAACATTCGCCGCATTGACTCATCCCAATACGTCAATCGCTTGATGTCTCGGGACTATGACATGGTCATCACCGGCTACCCGGTAACCACCTCCCCCGGTGGCGAACTGCTGAACTATTTCGGTTCGGCAGCAGCCAACGACCCCGGCGCCAATAACTACATGGTGTTGAAGAACCCGGCAGTCGACACGCTGATCAGCGGCCTGATCCGCGCCTCCACCCAGGCCGACATGCTGCATTACGCCCATGCGCTGGACCGGGTGCTGCAATGGAACTACTACTGGATTCCCAACTATTACCCACCCGGCAGCTCGACCGTGTGGTGGAACCGCTTCGGCATTCCCAGCGTGCAGGCGAGCAATGACGAAGCCATCGAGAGCTGGTGGGAAGTCAGCTCCACCCCGCTGACCAACCAACAGATGACCGCCGAACTGATCAAGCGCGGCAAACCGGGAGGACCGCGCTGATGTGGGCGTACATACTGCGGCGTTTGCTGCTGATCATTCCGACGCTGGTGATCATTCTTCTGGTCAATTTCGTCATCGTCCAGGCTGCGCCCGGCGGGCCGGTGGAACAGGCGATCGCGCACCTGCAAGGCATCGGTGGCGCGAGCGTCGGCGGCGGCTCAAGCGAAACCTTGCACGGCAGTTCACGGGCCAGTCGTGGCCTCGACCCGCAACTGATCAAGGAAATCGAAAAACAATACGGCTTCGACAAACCGGCCCCGGAACGCCTGTGGCTGATGCTCACCAGTTACGCGCGCCTGGACTTCGGCAAGAGTTTCTTCCGTGGCGCCACGGTCACCGACCTGATCCTGGAAAAAATGCCGGTGACCATTTCCCTCGGGCTCTGGGCCACGCTGATCACCTACCTGGTCTCGATCCCGCTGGGCATCCGCAAAGCCGTGCATCACGGCAGCCATTTCGACATCTGGAGCAGCACCGCGATCATCATCGGCTACGCGATGCCGGCCTTCCTGTTCGCCATGTTCCTGATCGTGGTATTTGCCGGCGGCACGTCGCTGAACTGGTTCCCGGTGCGCGGGCTGGTATCGGACAACTTTGAATCGTTGTCTACCGTGGGCAAAATCGCCGACTACTTCTGGCATTTGGTGCTGCCGGTCACCGCATTGGTGATCGGTGGCTTCGCGACCCTGACCATCCTGACCAAAAACTCCTTCCTCAATGAAATCACCCGCCAATACGTAGTCACTGCCCGCGCCAAAGGCATGAGCGAGCGACGGGTGCTCTACGGCCATGTGTTCCGCAACGCCATGCTGCTGGTGGTCTCGGGGATACCCCAGGCGTTTATCAGCGTGTTTTTCGCCGGGTCGTTGCTGATCGAGGTAATTTTCTCCCTCGATGGCCTGGGTCGCATGAGCTATGAAGCCGCCGTATCACGGGACTATCCGGTGGTGTTCGGCTCGCTGTTCATCTTCACCCTGTTCGGGCTCTTGATAAAACTGGTCGGCGACCTCTGCTACACCCTGGTTGACCCGCGTATCGACTTCGCAGCGAGGAACGCCTGATGTTCAAGCTTTCGCCGCTGGGCCGTCGCCGTTTCGAGCGATTCAAGAAAAACCGTCGTGGCTGGTGGTCGCTGTGGCTGTTTATCGGCCTGTTCCTGCTGACCCTGGGGGGTGAGCTGATCGCCAACGACAAGCCGCTGATCGTCAGCTATCAAGGCTCGCTGTACTTCCCGGCGTTCAAGCGCTACACCGAGCAGGAATTCGGCGGGCAACTGCCGTTCCAGGCCGATTACCGCAGCGACTACGTGCAGAAGCTGATCCAGAAGGACGGCGGCTGGTTGCTGTTCCCGCCGATCCCGTTCAGTGACGACACGCCCAACTACGACCTGAATAAACCGGCGCCGAGCCCGCCGACGAAGGTCAACTGGCTGGGCACCGACGATCAGGCGCGGGATGTGCTGGCCCGGGTGATTTTCGGTGCGCGGGTGTCGATTCTGTTTGCCTTGATGCTGACGTTTGTCAGTGCGCTGATCGGCATCGCCGCTGGCGCCCTGCAAGGCTACTACGGCGGCTGGGTCGATTTGCTGGGTCAGCGCTTGCTGGAGGTCTGGTCCGGACTGCCAGTGCTGTACTTGCTGATCATTTTGTCGGGATTCGTCGAGCCGAACTTCTGGTGGCTGCTGGGGATCATGGCGCTGTTTTCCTGGCTGGCCCTCGTAGACGTGGTGCGCGCCGAGTTTCTGCGCGGACGCAACCTGGAATACGTCAAAGCCGCCCGGGCACTGGGCCTGAGCGACCGTAAAGTGATCGTCCGGCACATCCTGCCCAATGCCATGAACGCGACCTTGAGCTACTTGCCGTTCATCCTCACCGGCGCCATTTCGACCCTGACCGCCCTCGACTTCCTCGGCTTCGGCATGCCGGCCGGCAGCGCTTCATTGGGCGAATTGATCGGCCAGGGCAAACAAAACCTGCAAGCGCCCTGGTTGGGCCTGACGGCGTTTTTCACCCTGGCGCTGATTCTTTCTTTACTGGTGTTCATCGGCGAGGCGTTGCGTGATGCCTTCGACCCTCGATCATGAAACGGACCGTAGATATGAGTGACAACCTGATCGAAATCCGTGACCTCAACGTGGCCTTCAGCGGCCAGACAGTGGTGCGCAACCTGTGCCTGGACATCCGCCCCGGCGAGTGCCTGGCGCTGGTGGGCGAGTCGGGTTCAGGCAAATCGGTGACGGCCCATTCGATCCTGCAACTGCTGCCCGAAAGCGGCACCGAAACCACCGGCAGCATTCGCTATCGCGGCCAGGAACTGGTCGGTGCCGATGCCAAGGTCTTGCGCCAGTTGCGCGGCGACCGCATCGCCATGATCTTCCAGGAGCCGATGACCTCGCTGAACCCGCTGCACAGCATCGAAAAGCAGATCGGTGAAACCCTGCTGCTGCACAAAGGCCTGGCCGGCAAAGCGGCGCAAGCACGAATTCTCGAACTGCTGGAACTGGTCGGCATCCAGAAACCCAAGGAACGGCTCAAGGCCTATCCTCACCAACTGTCCGGCGGCCAGCGGCAACGGGTGATGATTGCCATGGCCCTGGCCTGCGAGCCGGAGTTGCTGATCGCCGATGAGCCGACCACAGCGCTGGATGTGACGGTGCAGCGCAAGATCCTGTTGCTGCTCAAGTCCCTGCAACAGCGGCTCGGCATGTCGCTGCTGCTGATCAGCCATGACCTCAATCTGGTGCGCAGCATCGCCCAACGGGTGTGCGTAATGAAGGCCGGGGAAATCGTCGAACAGGCCTCCTGCGAAACACTGTTCACCGAACCGAAACACCCTTACAGCTGCGTATTGCTGAACGCCGAACCGGAGGGCGAAGCCTTGCCCCGGGACGAGCGCGAGAAGGTGCTGGAGGTCGAGAACCTGCGCGTACAGTTTGCCCTCGGCGGCGGTTTGTTTCAGCGCAAGACCTATCTGCACGCGGTGGATGGCATCAGCCTGAATGTCCAGCGTGGCAAGACCCTGGGCATCGTCGGTGAGTCCGGCTCGGGCAAGTCCACCCTCGGCCAGGCGATCCTGCGTTTACTCGACTCCGAAGGCAGTATTCGTTTTCAGGGGCAGGCGCTGGATGGCCTGACGCAGAAGCAACTGCGGCCCTGGCGCAAGAAGATGCAGGTGGTGTTCCAGGACCCCTTCGGCAGCCTGAGCCCGCGTATGTCGGTGTCGCAGATCATTAGCGAAGGCCTGGAGGTCCACAGCCAGTCGACGCCTCAGGAATGTGAGGCCCAGGTGATCCGGGCGCTGGAGGAAGTCGGTCTTGATCCCCTGAGCCGCCATCGCTACCCCCATGAATTCTCCGGTGGGCAGCGCCAGCGCATTGCCATCGCCCGGGCGCTGGTGCTCAAACCGGCGCTGATCCTGCTGGACGAACCGACCTCGGCCCTGGACCGGACCGTACAGAAGCAAGTGGTCGCCCTGCTCCGCGATCTTCAGGAAAAGCATGGCCTGACCTATCTGTTTATCAGCCATGATTTGGCGGTGGTGCGCGCCCTGGCCCACGACATGATCGTGATCAAGGACGGCAAAGTGGTGGAAAGCGGCGCCAGCCATGATGTGTTCGATTCGCCGCAGCACCCGTACACCAAGGAACTGTTGGCGGCGGCACATCCGGGGTAAACCTCGAAACCGTGGTGCGGCGTTCGCGGGCAAGCCTCGCGCCTACGGATCACTTCGGCCTGTAGGAGCAAGGCTTGCCCGCGAAGACACCTGCACTGACAACACACTTTCTGGATAAGACCGACATGAACACCACCGAAGGCCTCAAGGACTACCAGCGCGTTCGCCTGCTGGCGATCCGTTCGTTGTTCGAGATCATCGAGCAATCGAGCGAAGGCACGGTGATTGTCGATCGTGACGCCAACATCGTCTGGATGAACGAACGCTATGCCCGCCGTTTCGGCCTGGAATCGGCCGAAGTGGCGATCGGCAAGGCCTGCGAAAGCGTGATCCCCGGCAGCCTGCTGCGCGAAGTGGTACGCACCGGTCGGCCGATCCTGCTGGACATGCAGGACACGCCCAAAGAACCGTTGGTGGTGATGCGCCTGCCGATCCATGACGATGCCGGCGCGGTGATCGGCGCCATCGGTTTTGCGTTGTTCGACGAATTGCGCAGCCTGTCGCCGATGCTCAAACGCTACCTGAGCATGCAGGAAGAACTGGCCTCCACCCGCTCGCTGCTGCGGGCACGGCAAACCAAATACAACTTCGCCCACTTCATTGGCACCAGCGCCGCCAGCCTGGAAGTCAAACGCCGGGCCCGACGCAGCGCCAGCGCCAAATCGCCAGTGTTGTTGCTCGGCGAGACCGGCACCGGCAAAGAGCTGCTGGCCCAGGCGATCCACGGTGCTTCACCACGGGCGCACAAGGCCTTTGTCAGCATCAACAGTGCGGCGATTCCTGAGGCATTGCTGGAAGCAGAGTTCTTCGGCACGGCCCCCGGCGCGTTTACCGGCGCTGACCGCAAGGGCCGGGTTGGCAAACTGCAGATCGCCCAGGGCGGCACATTGTTTCTCGATGAAATCGGCGACATGCCCCTGCCCCTGCAAAGCAAGTTGCTGCGGGTATTGCAGGAAAAAGAATTCGAACCGGTGGGCTCCAACGAGGTGATCCAGAGCGATGTGCGGGTGATTGCCGCTACCTCCACGGACCTGGAAGCGGCGATCAAGCGCGGCGAGTTTCGCGCCGATTTGTATTACCGCCTCAACGTCCTGCCGATCCAGGTGCCGCCGCTGCGCGACCGACTCGACGATATCCCGGCCCTGAGCGAAGCGATCCTTGAAGAGCTGCGCAGCCAGCATGAACTGAACCGTGAAGCGTTGGAGTTGCTGGGCCAACATGCCTGGCCGGGGAACATTCGGGAACTGCGCAACGTGCTGGAACGGGCGGCGTTGCTCAGTGATGACTTGATGTTGAATGCGGCGGATATCCGCGCAGCGATTGGTACGTTCACGCCTGTGGAGCGTGCGGTCAGCCCGGCTATTGAGTCGGTTGACCATGAGACATTCAGCGCGGCTCGGGAGCGGTTTGATCGGCAGTTGATTGAGACCACCCTTGTGCAATGCGGGGGGAAGGTGATTGAAGCGGCGGCGCGGTTGGGGCTTGGGCGGTCGACGTTGTACAAGAAGATGGTGGCGTTGGGGATTGCTGAGTCTCAACAATGAGATATAGGTCTCATAAAAGAGAATCAACGTCAAAATCAAAAGATCGCAGCCTTCGGCAGCTCCTACGAGGGGTTTAGCATCTCTCACGTAGGAGCTGCCGAAGGCTGCGATCTTTTAAAACAACAAAACCGTCTCCAATTTGAGACTGAAGTTAAATAAAATTTAAATATATCTATATATTTCAACAACTTAGATATATGGCACGATTCCCGCTAAAGCCCTCTCCCACAAAAGATCCACCCTACAAAAATAACAATTCCAGGAGACACACCCATGAGTGTGATCATTGCCTTGGCAGCCCTCGCGCTGCTGATGATGGCTGCTTACCGTGGCTACAGCGTTATCCTCTTCGCCCCGATTGCCGCCCTCGGCGCCGTCCTGCTCACCGACCCTTCTGCCGTCGCGCCTGCCTTCACCGGGGTGTTCATGGAGAAAATGGTTGGCTTCATCAAACTGTATTTCCCGGTCTTCCTGCTCGGTGCGGTGTTCGGCAAACTGATTGAGCTGTCGGGTTTCTCCCGTTCCATCGTGGCAGCGGCCATTCGTTTGCTCGGCACCCGTCAGGCGATGCTGGTGATCGTTCTGGTTTGCGCCCTGCTCACCTACGGAGGCGTGTCGCTGTTTGTGGTGGTGTTCGCGGTCTATCCGTTTGCGGCGGAGATGTTCCGCCAGAGCAACATCCCCAAGCGGCTGATCCCGGCAACCATCGCCCTCGGTGCGTTTTCCTTCACCATGGACGCCCTGCCCGGCACCCCGCAAATCCAGAACATCATCCCCAGCACCTTCTTCAACACCACCGCGTGGGCGGCGCCGTGGCTGGGTCTGATCGGGACGATTTTCGTCTTCTGTGCCGGCATGCTGTTCCTCCAGCGCCAACGCAACAAGGCCCAGCGCGCCGGCGAAGGCTATGGCACCGAACTGCGCAACGAGCCGGAAACCGCTGAAGACATCAAGTTGCCAAATCCGTGGATCGCGCTGTCGCCGCTGTTGATGGTCGGCATCATGAACCTGCTGTTCACCCACTGGATTCCGCTCTGGTACGGCAAGACCCACAGCCTCGCCCTGCCAGGCATGACCACGCCGGTGACCACTGAAATCGCCAAACTCACGGCGATCTGGGCGGTTCAAGCAGCGCTGCTGATCGGCATTCTCATGGTCCTGGCATTCGGCTACCGAGCGATCAAAAGCAAATTGGCCGAAGGCAGTAAAAGTGCGGTCAGTGGTGCATTGCTGGCGGCGATGAACACCGCGTCGGAATACGGGTTTGGCGCGGTGATCGCCTCGCTGCCCGGCTTCCTGGTGTTGGCCGACTGGCTGAAAAGCATTCCCAACCCGTTGGTCAACGAAGCGATTACCGTGACCTTGCTGGCCGGCATCACCGGTTCTGCGTCCGGCGGCATGAGCATTGCGCTGGCGGCCATGGCCAATGACTTTATCGCCGCCGCCCACGCCGCCAACATTCCACTGGAAGTGCTGCACCGGGTGGCCGCCATGGCCAGCGGCGGCATGGACACCCTGCCGCACAACGGCGCGGTGATTACCTTGCTCGCGGTCACCGGCCTGACACACCGCGAAGCCTACAAAGACATTTTCTGTATTACGCTGATCAAGACCCTGGCGGTTTTTGTGGTGATCGGTACTTTCTACGCCACTGGCATTGTGTGAGGTATTCATGACGAATCTTACGGGCAAGACCGCACTGGTCACCGGCTCCACCAGCGGCATCGGCTTGGGCATCGCCCTCAGCCTGGCCAAGGCCGGGGCCAACGTAGTCCTCAATGGTTTCGGCGATGCGTCGACAGTGATTGCCGAAGTCCAACAGTTTGGCGGCAAGGTCGGCCATCACCCCGCCGACGTCAGCAACCCGGAGCAAATCGCCGAGATGATCGCTTACGCCGAGCGTGAGTTCGGCGGCATCGACATTCTGATCAACAACGCCGGCATCCAGCACGTGGCCGCCGTGGAAGACTTTCCGGTCGAACGCTGGGATTCGATTATCGCGATCAACCTGTCGTCGGTGTTTCACAGCACCCGCCTGTGCCTGCCCCGGATGCGCGCCAAGAATTGGGGGCGGATCATCAACATCGCTTCGGTCCACGGGCAGGTGGGCTCGGTGGGCAAAGCGGCTTACGTGGCAGCCAAGCATGGGGTGATCGGGTTGACCAAAGTGGTCGGCCTCGAAACCGCAACCACCCGGGTCACCTGCAACGCGATCTGCCCAGGCTGGGTGCTGACACCGCTGGTGCAGAAGCAGATCGACGATCGGGCGGCCACCGGGATCGATCCGCAACAGGCGCAACATGATTTGCTGGCCGAGAAACAACCGTCGCTGGAATTCGTGACCCCACCGCAACTGGGCGAACTGGTGCTGTTTTTGTGCAGCGAGGCCGGCAGCCAGGTACGGGGCGCGGCGTGGAATATTGACGGTGGGTGGCTGGCGCAGTGATGAGCGGCTAACCCCTGGTGGGTGAAGGTTTCTGTGGCGAGGAGGCTCGCCACAGACGCTCACTCTATGAATAGCGTGTGTGTGCATATAAGAAAAAAGAGGCAAGCCATGTCCGACATCCTCTGGCAACCCAGCGCCGAGCGCATCGGTAAGACCCGCATGGAGGCCTTTCGGCGCTTCATCAATCAGCGGCATCACCTGAAGATCGACGACTACCCGGCCCTGCACCGCTGGTCCATCGAGCAACGGGAAGCGTTCTGGCAGGCGATCGTCGACTTCTTCGACATCCGTTTCCACGATCAACCCGACGCAGTACTGCGTGAAGGCCCACAGATGCCCAGCGCCGAGTGGTTCCCCGGTGCAACCCTGAATTTCGCCGAGCACTTGCTGCGCCGTCGCGACGACGCTGTGGCGGTGGTCGCGGTGGCCGAAAACGGCCAACGGGAACAACTGACCTGGGCCGAGCTGGCCAGCCACGTCGCCGGTTTCCAGAACAGCTTGAAAGCCGCCGGCGTCAGCCTCGGCGACCGGGTGGCGGCGTGTATGCCGAATACCTGGCAAACCCTGGTCGCCATGCTCGCCACTACCAGCCTCGGGGCGATCTGGTCCTGCTCTTCTCCGGATTTCGGCACCCAAGGGGTGATCGATCGTTTCGGCCAGATCGAGCCAAAAGTGCTGATCACTTGTGCCGGTTATCGCTATGCCGGCAAAGAGATCGATCAAACCCTCAAGGTCAACGAAATCCTCGAACGGCTGCCGTCCTTGCAGCAATTGATCATCGTGCCTTACGCCCGGCCGCAGGCGCATATCGCTGACTTCCACACCCGCACCAACGTAACGCTGTGGGATGACTTCTACGACATCGGCGGCGAACCGGATTTCGTTTCCGTACCGTTCGGCCATCCGCTGTACATCCTCTATTCCAGCGGCACCACCGGCGTCCCGAAATGCATCATCCACGGCACTGGCGGCGTGTTGCTGCAGCACGTCAAGGAACACGGCCTGCATTGCGATCTCGGCGCCGGCGACCGTTTGTTCTACTACACCACCTGCGGCTGGATGATGTGGAACTGGCTGGTCTCGGCCCTGGCGGTCGGCAGCGCCGTGGTGTTGTATGACGGTTCACCCTTCCACCCAGACCCGGAGCGCTTGATCGACCTGATCGACGACGAGCGAATCAACGTCTTCGGCACCAGCCCCAAATTCCTCGCAACGCTGGAAAACACTGGCCTCAAACCTCGCCAAAGCCATGACCTGAGCAGCCTGAAAACCCTGTTGTGCACCGGCTCGGCGCTGTCGCCGCAGAGTTACGATTTCGTCTATCGCGATTTCAAGCCGCAGGTCTGCCTGGCCTCGATGTCGGGTGGCACTGACATCGTTTCGTGCTTCGTCAATGGCAACCCCCTGTCGCCGGTACGCCGTAGCGAAATCATGGGCAAAAGCCTGGGCATGGCGGTCGAGGTGTGGAATGACGACGGTCAGCCAGTGGTCGGCGAAAAAGGCGAACTGGTCTGCACCCGGCACTTCCCCGCCATGCCCATTGGCTTGTGGAATGACCCGGCGGGCGAAAAACTCCATGCCTCGTATTTCAGCCAGTTTCCCGGGGTCTGGGCCCAGGGCGACTACGCCGAACAACTGCCCCACGGCGGGATGATGATTCATGGACGCTCCGACGCCGTGCTCAACCCCGGCGGCGTGCGAATCGGGACGGCGGAAATCTACCGCCAGGTGGAGAAAGTGCCACAAGTGCTGGACAGCGTGGCCATCGGTCAGCAATGGCAGGATGACGTGCGGGTGGTGCTGTTCGTTCGTCTGAAGGATGGCGTGCCCCTCGATGAACCCCTGCAACAGCAGATTCGCCAGGTCATCCGCGCCAACACGACGCCTCGGCATGTACCGGCGAAGATCGTTGCCGTCACCGACATTCCGCGCACCATCAGCGGCAAGGTGGTGGAGTTGGCGGTGAGGCATGTGGTGCACGGTCAACCGGTGAAAAACACCGATGCCCTGGCCAATCCCGAAGCGCTGGAGCAGTTTCGGAATCGGCCGGAGCTGGCGAGCTAGCGCCCATCAAAGGATCAGAGGCTGATCAGCACTTCTCCCACGATCGGCCCGCCGCGACGTCCGTTTACTGCGGCGGACATCATCTGGGTGTTCTGCAGGAACTTGGCCCTGTCGGTCATCAGTTGGTTCAACAGCACGACTGCAAGACTGAAGGAGTCGGCGTTCTCCAGTGACTTGGCAGCGGCATATTTCTCTGCGGACGCGTCATCCGGGGAAATCGCAAGCTCGCCCAGGGCCAGGTTCAGCAACGGTGTGACATTCAACTGATAGTGATCCGGATTCCTGGTCTGCGCCGCCAGTGTATGGCTCAGACCTGTCGCGCCGGGCGCGCCCCTGAACAGTTCATGCACCAGGTCGATGGCGATAACCTCGTAGTTGAGTGCTTCCCGATAAAAATGATCATTCAGGTTGTCGCAGTACACCGTGATCACCGGCTGATCGGCTCCGGCGGCCGGGCCGGCATTTTTCCAGGCGCGGTATTCATCCGGCATGAGGGAAACGGTGGTGACGTCGTCTTTTATCCCGGCCAGCACGAAGTTCCTGCCGGACAAGCCATCAAAATCCGTTTTCACCAGTTTCAGGAAAATCAGTGCCTGGTCTCGCCCCCGGGGGGTACTGCCAAACAGCAATCCCATCACCAGATTGCAATCCAGTGTGCGCGCAGGGCTGCCCAATGCCGTCAGCGCATTAGCGACGTTGCGCCGGGCAATCGGCAGGCTTTTGCGCAGAATCAGATGGGTATAGTCGCTCGGTAACGGTTTGTGAAACCTGGGCAAGCTAAGGGACTGCGTGAAGCCAAAGTGTTTCAGTGTCGGGCCCCAAGGCCTGCCCAAGCGATTCATTGCGTACCAACGCTCCTTCCGGGCAATCGCACATACGTTCACCGCATCGCCGCCGTGCTCCAGCGGACGCCACACACCTTGGCCGATGTGTGGGTAATCGGCAGCCTTGATCAAATTGTATGAGTGCGCGTTACCGGCAATCCTGCGTAACTGAAAAGTAGCGGTTTCAACGGTTTGAAGTACGCCGTTACCTAACTTCAAGCCGCCCTTGTGAAGCAACTTCACGGCACCACGCCCAAGCGTTCCCACCCCATCCAGCGGATTGAACGTTGATACGCTGATCTTGATGGCAAACTTTGCCAGGCTGGCCATTTTGGATGTCAACGAAACGCTTCGGGCGGCGACACTCATGACTTTACTGGCGACGCCCACCGCTGCGCCGAACAGCGCAAGGGTGTCCATAATGCAGCCAAATGCGCCATCGGCGACGCGGTTCTTATCACCGGAAGTCAGGTCTTCGACGCAGCTTTTGAACGGCACGATCAGATTCAGCAAATAATCCGTTTGCGTCTTTCTAGTGAGGATCGCCTCCTCCATCCACGTTAACTCCGTGGCGATTTCCTTGAGTTCTTCGTAAGTCACCAGCGGCCGATTCTTCACGATAAACGTCGCGATCTTGTCAAATTGTGCGCTTGCGTAGTTGCTGTAGATGCTGTGCCCGCGCGGAACCCTTACCACCGAACCCGCAACTTCGCCAAGTTTTTCTATGACTGCCGTACTGTAGACCTTCATAGTGCGATGAGTGCCATGAGTGTAGCTGCCCATATCAACAGAAATATTCGTGGTCACAGGGATCGCCAATGTCTTCGCCGACATATCCCCGGAAAAGTCCACCCTGGATGCCGTGTGCATTTTTTGGGTTCTGCCAATCAACACGCCAAGTTCCTGATTCTTTTTACACTTGCCCTGCAGTATAAAAACCTCATAACAAGTGATCTGATCCTTACCGTGAAAAGCGCACATCACGACACCGTAACGCCCCGTAGCCGCATCTTTCTCCGCTTGGGTTTCTGCCAAGTAATTACGACCCGGAGTGCTACTGCCGATCAAACCGGAAGTGACTGCCGGAATGTGGTTTTTGGCCACCGAAGGCCGCAGGGTAAAAAAACCGATCTTGCTGTTTTGAAAAATAATCCGGTCGGCATCCATCATGGCCGACATCGCCAGCTTCAAGGTCGTGACATGCGCCTTGTTCATGTTTGCGTAATGATCCCTGAGTGTTCGCTCAAATTGATCATCGACCTGGCCCAGTCCGGATATCCCCGGCCAGGTTCTAAAAATACTCTCACCCTCAAGCTTGTCCCAATTGCCCCCCACCAGATACCCGGCGATGTGCGCATCGAGCATCGAGAGGGGTTGCCCTGCCGGGCGGAAAATCGAGTTGGGTTTTTCATCAGGATACGGGGAGCTGTTCAGCGTGTTGGCGGCTTCCTGATAGAGCCGGTCCCTTCGGGTAAACAGCGAGCGTTGCTCAAGGTCGGCGCTGGGCGCGACGGCTTTCAATGCCTTCAGTGCGATTTGCTTTCGGGAAGGCATGGCCATCGAGAATGTCTCGGCCGCCTGCGCAATCGACGTCGCATAGGCTTCGTATGCGTTGACCGCCATGACCGACGCGTCTTTTTCGGATTCGTTTAGCTGCTCATGGGTAATCAGTTTATTGATCAGGCCCCAATCGGTGATGGACGGAATCGCCGCCAACCCCTGAAGTTTTTCCAGCGACGGACCAACAGGTTCGATCCCGGCGAATGCCATGACCTGGTCATAAGTCATCAATCGCGAGGTACCCGACGCCTTCAGTTCGAGCGTAGCCACCGCATGGCAAAAGCTGACCCAACCCGCCGAGCCCACCAGCAGTTGATTGGGAATATCCCTGACGAGAAACTCCGGTGCAGCCTTCGCCAACAATAGATGCATCGCCAGCGGCGCGAGATTCATGGAGACGAGCTGGTTGCTCAGTAGATAACGCTCAAAATCATCAATAATCAGGAAATGCGGTAAATCGACATTCCCAGGCTGATAGAGGTCGTAGCCGCAGATGTGATTTCGCCGAGTGTCACGGCCGGCGCGCGTATCAAGATCAACAAGGATGGCCGTTACGAGTACCTGGGCAAGCTCGTCGGCACTCACGTTTTCATCCGGCCCCGCGCCATACCACTGCAACTCGCTGACGTACTTTCTCGCCAGGGCCTGGGACGCGGGGTGATTCAACAGTTCCTTGATCACCCGGCCCGCGCTCTGCCGGTCGTCCTGGCCAGGTAACGCGGTGTTGCTGTCCGCGTGCAACTTCTCAAGCAGCCGTCCATTTTTGGGCACCGTCCTGGCTGTGAGCGACCGGACACGCTGTATCTCCTCATCGGTCAAAACGGCTGCTGATTCATCGTCAGCCAGGAGTTGCGCCCAATAGCTGCCCAAAGGCTCCGCATCCGGCAGTTGCAGCGACAGGAATGCGATCAGATTTTTAACCTGCGCAATCGTCTCAGGCACATACAAATCGTGGAACCGCAGCCATTGAGACAGCACAACTTCATCGGTATCCCAGACGAACCCGCCCGTCACCTTCGCAAACTCGGTCAATAGTTGAATTCGCTCGATGGCGTTTGGATCAGTGTCCAGCCATTGCGAAATATCGTGTTTTTCCTGCTCCACGAAAACAATCACTTCGCCACTGGCGGTGACACAAAACTCATCCGTCTCCTTAGTTCTGTACCGTGAATGCACGACAATCATCGATTTAAATTCAAGCATTTCCCCCAACAGAACTTTGGCGGGTGTATGTGCCTGATGCAACGAAGAACCGGCGCGCAGTACAAGTGGTTTATTATCCAAATCCAACTGCTGAGTATCGACACCTCCATGTTTCGCCACGAGCACCTGCAAGTCAGCCAGCACTTCTTGTTTCTCAAGCGCATCTTCATTCATGCGCAAGTTATGTGTTTCGGCAGCAGCGACATGCGAGGAGTTCGGTTTGTTTCTGGTTAAGATTGTGGATCTTCCTACCAACTTATTAATGGTGCAATTGTTGAGAGCGGGATACTTACTCACAACAGGAAGACGCTCAAGCCAACTTCTATTAGATAACGTTTCAACAAAACCAGACAACTAACATCGCTACCGTTTAAGCACTGTGCAAAGGACAACGCGCAGCGCCCCGATCAAAACTTAAAACATATTACTTATTAATCCACCAAGCCCCATTCTCCCGAAGAGCGTGATTGATCCGGTAATGTTTCAACATGCAGTTTCAAACGCAGCCGCAGATTGTTGACCGAATCCGCATGTTTCAACGCCTCTTCCTCGCTGATTGCCCCTTCCAGCACCAATGCGTACAGCGCCCCGTCGAACGTCTGCATCCCCAACTCCACGGACTTCTCCATGATCCCCTTGAGCTCATCAAACTCATTGCGCCGGATCAGGTCGCTGATAGTCGGCGTGCCCAGCATCACCTCGACCACCGCCCGGCGCTGACCATCAATGGAACGCACCAGCCGCTGAGACACGAACGCCTTGAGGTTGTTGGCCAAGTCATGCAGCAGTTGCTCGCGGCGCTCTTGGGGGAAGAAATTGAGGATGCGGTCCAGGGCCTGGTTGGCGTTGTGGGCATGCAGGGTGGAGATCACCAGATGGCCGGTATCGGCAAACGCCAGTGCGTGTTCCATGGTCTCGCGGTCGCGAATCTCGCCGATCAGCACCACATCCGGCGCCTGGCGCAGGGTGTTTTTCAGGGCGGCATGAAAACTGCGGGTATCGACGCCAACCTCTCGCTGGTTGATGATCGACTTTTTGTGGCGGTGGATGTATTCCACCGGGTCTTCGATAGTGATGATGTGACCGCTGCTATGGCGGTTGCGGTAATCGATCAGCGCCGCCAGGGACGTGGACTTGCCCGAATCGGTCGCGCCGACGAACAGCATCAGGCCTTGCTTGAGCATCACGGTGTCGAGCAGCACCGCCGGCAGGTTGAGGTCTTCGAAGCGCGGGATGTCGAGCTTGATGTTGCGCGCTACGATCGACACGTCGTTGCGCTGTTTGAAGACGTTGATCCGAAAGCGTCCGACTCCGGCCAGGGAGATGGCCAGGTTCATTTCCAGGTCTCGATCGAACTCCAGCCGCTGTTCGGCGTCCATGATGGAGTTGGCGATGGCCGCCACTTCCCCCGGTTTAAACCGCTGATCGGACAGCGGTTTGAGCACGCCGTCGAAGCGGGCGCTCGGCGGTGCACCGGTAGCGAGGTAAAGATCGGAGCCATCCTGACTCGCCAGTTGCCGCAACAACACATCAATTTCCATGGCAAAAAGCACCCGCGAAGCATTCAATGAACAGATATGGCCCCAAGCAGTGACGTATCGGGCCATCCAGCGTCTACGCCTGGCAAGGATAGTAGACGCAGCCACACCGACTGACATGCAGGACATCTTGATGAACGCATCACCGACCGGCAGCGATGCCCAGGCCCTGATCGCTCGACTGGACTGGAGCCGTAGCCCTTTGGGCGCCGCCAGCACCTGGCCGCAGAGCCTGCGCACGGCGGTGGACATCGTGATTCATTCGCCCATGCCCATGCTCTTGCTCTGGGGCCCACAGCTCACGCAGATCTACAACGACGGCTTTGCCCTGCTGGCGGGCAACAAGCATCCGCAGGCTTTCGGACAGCCCACGCACCAGATCTGGCCAGAATTAAAAGACTTTACCGACCCGATCTACAGCGCCGTCCTACAAGGCCAGGTACGGACCTACACCGAACAGCGTTTTACCTTACAGCGAGACGGGCGGGATTCTGACTTCTGGCTGGATTTGACCTACAGCCCGATCCGCGATGAGAACACAGAGGTCGCCGGGATTCTGGTCACGGCCATCGAAACCAACGAACGCCGCCGCATCGCCCTCGAACTCGAACAGCGCTCGGCCGCCAGCCTCAAGGCCCAGCACGAAACCGAACAACGCCTGCAACTGGCGCTGGCCGCCACCGACGCGGTCGGCACCTGGGACTGGGACATTGGCGAAGACCGTTTCATCGCCGACGCCCATTTCGCGCAGCTGCACGGCGTCGACCCGGCCATGGCCAGCCAGTTGCCCATCAGCCAATACCTGCAAGGCGTACACCCCGAAGACCGGGGCATGGTGGCCCGCAGCATCAAGCATTGCATCACCCACGGCACCGAGTACGCCGAGGAATACCGTTTGCTGCAACCCGACGGCGAGCTGCGCTGGGTGTTTGCCCGGGGGCGCTGCTACAAGGATCACCATGGCCGGCCAATGCGCTTCCTCGGCGCCGCCCTGGACCTGACCGAACGCAAACACACCGAACAGGCGCTGCGACAAAGTCAGACCGAGCTGCAACTGATCATCAACGCGATGCCGATCCTGATCAGCTACGTGGACCGTGAAGAACGCTTTCGCCTGAACAATGCCGCTTACCTCGACTGGTATGGCCTGACACCCCAAGAGCTGTTCGGCAAAACCATCCATGAAGTGCTCGGCGACGAGGCCTATGCACTGCGTGCCGAATACATCGCCGATGCGCTGGCGGGCAAGCCCTGCTGTTTCAGCATCAACACCCCGCACCGCGACGGCAGCACCCGGCATGCGCTGATGAACTACCTGCCGCGCCACGGTCCGGACGGCTCGGTCAACGGTTTCTACATCTTCGTGATCGATGAAACCGAGCGTAAACAGACCGAAGAAGCCCTGCGCAACCTCAATGAAACCCTTGAAGAGCGCGTGATCGCCCGCACCCAGCAACTGGCCGAGGCCAATCAGCGCCTGCAAAACGAGATGTTCGAGCGCGAGCGCGCCGAAGATGCGTTGCGCCACGCGCAGAAGATGGAAGCGGTCGGCCAGCTCACCGGCGGCATCGCCCACGACTTCAACAACATGTTGACGGGGATCATCGGCAGTCTCGACCTGATGCAACGCTACATTGCCGATGGACGCACCACCGAAATCGGCCGGTTCACCGAAGCGGCGGTGTCCTCGGCCAACCGCGCAGCGGCCCTGACCCACCGTTTGCTGGCGTTCTCCAGGCGTCAGTCGCTGGACCGCAAACCGCTGAATGCCAATGAACTGATCCAGTCCCTGGAAGACTTGCTCAGCCGGACCAAGGGCGATCACATCGAACTCAAGTTGCAATTGGCCGACGAGGTGTGGCCGGTCAGCACCGACGTCAGCCAATTGGAAAACGCCCTGCTCAACCTGGTGATCAACGCCCGGGACGCGATGCCCGATGGCGGCCGGTTGCTGATCGAAACCGCCAACGTCTACCTCGACGGCAGCGACATCACCACCCTGGAATCGGTCAAGGCCGGGGACTACCTGATGATTGCCGTCAGCGACAACGGCGCCGGCATGACGCCGTCGGTGCTGGCCAAGGCGTTCGATCCGTTTTTCACCACCAAACCCATTGGCCAGGGCACGGGGCTGGGTTTGTCGATGATCTACGGTTTTGCCCAGCAGTCGGGCGGTCACGTCAGCCTCGACAGCGTTCCGGATCAGGGCACTTGCGTGCGCCTGTACTTGCCGCGCCTGCACCTCGGCGCGCCGCAAGACACGCTGCCCCAGGGCAACGGCGAAGCGCCGTCGGCAATTGCCGGCGAAACCGTAGTGCTGGTCGAGGACGATCCGGCGGTGCGCATGCTGGTGCTCGATTTGCTCAATGAGCTGGGCTATCACGCCCATGAAGCCGAAGACGCGAGGTCGGCCCTGCCCTTGCTCGAATCCGATCTACGCGTGGATTTGCTGGTGACCGATGTCGGGCTGCCGGGGATGAATGGACGGCAACTGGCGGAAATCGCCCGGCAGCACCGCCCGAACCTCAAAGTGCTGTTCATGACCGGTTACGCCGAGAAAGCCGCCGAACGCCAAGGCTTTCTTGAGGAAGGCATGGACATGGTGGCCAAACCGTTTTCCATCGACCTGCTGGCCAACAAGATTCGCACGATGATCGGCCAACCCGAGTGAGTTAAGGCATAATCCCGCGCCCCGCTGTCACCACCGTTGCAAGGTACCTGCCCCATGAAAGCTCAAGCCCGCCATATTCTGGTGAAAACCTCGGAAGAAGCCGAGCAGCTCAAACAACGCATCGCCAAGGGCGAAGCCTTCGATGTGCTGGCCAAAAAGTACTCCACCTGCCCGTCCGGCAAGCGCGGCGGCGATTTGGGTGAAGTACGGCCGGGGCAAATGGTTGGAGTAATTGATGCAGTGATCTTCAAGAAGCCCCTGCGGGTGGTGCATGGGCCGATCAAGAGCAAATTTGGCTATCACCTGGTGCAGGTGTTTTATCGGGATTGAACAACCCGTAGGAGCTGCCAAAGGCTGCGATCTTTTGATCTTGATCTTAAAAAATCAACAACAAGATCAAAAGATCGCAGCCTTCGGCAGCTCCTACGGGGGGATTGTGTTTCAGGTTTTAGGGATCAGGGCTCCAGGGACCTGGATGACTTGGCTTGCCAATCGATGGCCCGCCTCTGCCGCCTCTACCGGGCTCCCGCCCTTGAGCCGACTGGCCAGGTACGCCGCACTGAACGAATCCCCCGCTGCCGTGGTGTCCACCACCCGCTCGACCTTCTGCGCCGGCACTTCGAACGATTCTGCGTCACAGCGAATCAAGCACGCCTCGGCCCCGCGCTTGAGCACCACTTCCGGCGTGCCGATTTGCGCGTAGGCGTCAAACACCGCGTCGCACCCGGAAAAATGAAACAACGCCTGCTCGTCATCGACGGTCAGCAGCGCCAGGTCAACGTAGGGCAAGACGCTGCGATACGCCGCCCGGGCCTCTTCCACAGAGGCCCACAGACGTGGCCGGTAGTTGTTGTCGAAGACGATTCGCGCATCCCGCTGCCGGGCTTCGATCAACGTTTCGAGCAACTTTTCCCGACCTTGCTCGCCGAGCACGGCCAGGGTGATGCCGCTGAAATACAGCACGTCGTAATCCGGCAGCGCCGCCAGGATCGGCGCGGCGGCCGGGGTGGTGAAGCAACTGCGCACGGCGGCTTCGTTACGCCAATAGAGGAAACGGCGCTCGCCCGCCGCGTCGGTCTGGATGCAATACAAACCCGGCAAGCGCCCGGGCAAACGCTGGACCATGCCCAGGCCGATGTGCTCCGACGCCCAGCTCTGGCACATGGCATCGCTGAAACTGTCGTCGCCCAACGCGGTGACGTAATCCACCGTGCCGCCCTCGCCCAGTTCCCGGGACAGGTAGACCGCCGTGTTCAGGGTGTCGCCGCCGAAACTTTGTTGCAGGCTGCCATCGGCACGCTGCTGCAACTCGATCATGCATTCGCCGATCAGGGCGATGCGCGGGGTGTGGGGGCCCAGGGTGTTGATGGTGTTCATTATTGTGGGGTCTCTGGGGGTGCGATGTTGTTGGGGAGGATGCCTTCGCGGGCAAGCCTTGCGCCTACAAGAGCGACGCGGCCCCTGTAGGAGCAAGGCTTGCCCGCGAAGGCCACACCTCGGTCTAGAGGCTTAGAAACAGGTGTCCATGGTTTCAATCACCTGCAACCGCTCATCCACCAGACATCCCGTGCGCCATTTATCAAAGGTCAGGCACGGGTGCGAAGTGCCGAACGAAATAATGTCCCCCACCCGCAATTCAACCCCCGGTGCCACGGTCATGAACGCATGTTGGTCCATCACCGCCGTCACCTTGCAGGCACTCACATCGTCGCCCACCGCTGGCAGTACGCCGGCCTTGTAACGCAGCAACGGCACCGGCAAACCGGCGTCGTAGGCCACGTCGCGTTTACCCAGGGCGATCACCGCAAAACCCGGTTCCGGCAACGACTGCACGTGGGCCCAGACTTCCAGCGCCGGGCGCAGGCCTTCATGCAAATCACTGCGACGGTCGAGCACGCAGCATTGCGCCTCTTTATAGATGCCATGGTCGTGGGCCACATAACTGCCGGGGCGCAGCACACTGAGGAAACGTCCGCCGGCGTTCTGCGCTTCGAAGGATTCGGCGATCAAGTCGTACCAGGCCGAACCCGAGGCCGTGATGATCGGCTTGGCAATCGCGAACGCCCCGCTGTCCTGCAACTGCACTGCCAGGCTCACCAGCGACGCCGCAAAGGCCCGAATGCCACTGACGGCATGATCGCCGTGGATCACCCCTTCGTAGCCTTCGATGCCGGTCAGGGCCAATGCCGGTTGCGCGGCGATGGCCTTGGCCAGTTCGATCACTTCCAGCTCGGAACGGCAACCGCAACGCCCGCCGACCACGCCGTACTCGATCATCACGTTCAAGCGCACGCCGCGAGAGGCAAAGTATTCGCCCAGGTCCGTGACGTTGTCCGGGTGATCGACCATGCAATGGAAGTCGAAGGTCGGGTCCGCCAGCAAATCCGCGATCAGCGCCATGTTCGGCGTGCCGACCAGTTGGTTGGCCATCAACACTCGACGCACGCCATGGGCATAGGCCGCACGGGTCTGGGTGGCGCTGGCCAGGGTGATGCCCCAGGCACCGGCGTCCAGTTGGCGGCGAAACAGCGCCGGGGTCATGCTGGTTTTGCCGTGGGGCGCCAGTTCCGCGCCGCTGTTGCTGACAAACGCCTGCATCCAGCGGATGTTGTGTTCCAGCGCTTCACGGTGCAACACCAGCGCCGGCAGGCTGACGTCACGCACCAGATGCGCGCAGATGGGTGCAAAGCCTTTCTCGACGGCGGCAGTGGATTCGGCAGAAGACATGGTCGAACTCCTTACATTCGCGGCCGCAGGCAGCCGCTGTTATTCGTTGATACGCCGGGCCAGGTTGTTGGCGCTGTCGATCAGCACCCGGCGATAGTCGTTGTAATTGTTCTTGGCATCGGCCCGTGGGGCGACGATGCACAGGGTCGCAATGGCCACGCCGTTGGGGTCTTTGACCGGGGCGGCGAAGCAATGGGTAAACGTGTCGGCGACGCTATCGAACGAGAAAAAACCGTCGATACCGGCCTGGCGGATTTCCTGGAGAAACTGTTCCAGTGGCAAGCGTTCGCCGTTGGGCAGGATGAAGTCGTCGTGGTCGATCAGGGCGACGATTTCGTCATCGCTCAGGTGGGCCAACAGCAGTCGCCCGGATGCGGTCCAGGGAATCGGGGCGTTCTCTCCGATGTCCGAGGAAATGCGGAAATGCCGCTCGCCCTCCTTCATCAGCGCCACGGTGTATTTGCGCCCGTTGAGCAGGCACATCTGCGCGGTTTCCCGGGTCTGGCTGACGATTTCCTGCAAGGCGTGATCGGCCTCGCGGGTCAGGTCGAAATGGCGCAAATGCGCCTGCCCGAGGAAGTACAACTGACGGCCCAGGTAGACGTGACCGTCCTTGCCCACGGGCTCGAGGATGCGCCGCTCCAGCAGCGAGGCCACCAGTTCATAGACCGTGGATTTCGGGCTGCCGATGCCACTGGCGATTTCGTTCGGGCGCAGGGGCTGGCCGATTTCCTTGAGGAAATCGAGGATATCGAACGCCCGGTCCAGACCGCGAGCCCGGCGCTTGATGGTGTCTTCGGTCATGTCAGTGGTTCCCATACAATTTGCCCCGTAGGAGCTGCCGCAGGCTGCGATCTTTTGATCTTGCCCTTGGCGGCATCTCAAAAACGCCAAAAGATCGCAGCCTTCGGCAGCTCCTACAAGGGCCAACAGGGTTCAGGCCTTTTTCTTGTACGCGATGCAGTCAATCTCTACCTTGCAATCGACCATCATGTGCGCCTGCACGCAGGCCCGGGCCGGGGCGTGTTCGGGTTTGAAGTACTCGGAGAAAACCTTGTTGAAACTCGTGAAATCCCGTGGGTCCTCCAGCCACACGCCCGCACGCACCACATCCTCCAGGCCATAACCGGCCTCTTCGAGAATCGCGATCAGGTTCTTCATGGTCTGGTGGGTCTGCTCGACGATGCCGCCAGTAATGATCTCGCCGTCCAGCGCCGGCACTTGCCCGGAAACGTGCAGCCAGCCATCGGCTTCAACGGCGCGGGCGAAAGGACGAGGCTGACCGCCAGCGGCGGTGCTGCCGGTGCCGTAACGAGTAATGCTCATGAGTGTTTCTCCTGACTTGAAAATTAAAAACGCGTGTTCTTGAGAAATTCCGCAAGACGCGGTGATTTCGGGTGTTCGAACAATTCTTTCGGCGGCCCCTGCTCTTCGATCCGGCCCTGGTTCATGAACACGATTTTGTCCGAGACTTCGAAGGCAAAGCGCATTTCGTGGGTCACCAGCAACATGGTCATGCCTTCATCGGCCAGGCCCTTGATCACGTTCAGCACTTCGCCGACCAGTTCCGGGTCGAGGGCCGAGGTGACTTCGTCGAACAGCATCAGGCTCGGGTTCATCGCAATCGCCCGGGCAATCGCCACCCGCTGTTGCTGACCGCCGGACAATTGGCCGGGGTAGTGATCGCGACGCTCGTACAGGCCGACCCGCTCCAGCCATTTCTCGGCCAGGGCCACGGCTTCGTCCTTGTGCAGCTTCTTGACCTTGAGCAAACCGAGGGTGACGTTCTGCAACGCCGTGAGGTGCGGGAACAGGTTGAACTGCTGGAACGCCATGCCGGTCATGGCGCGATGGCGGGCGATGACTTTTTCCGCGTGGCGCACACGCTTGCCGTTGACCTCGTCATAGCCGATGGATTCGCCGTCGAGCAAGATCTGCCCGCCCTGGAATTCTTCGAGCATGTTCACGCAGCGCAGCAGCGTGGTTTTGCCCGAGCCGCTGGAACCGATCAGCGTGACCACGTTGCCGCGCTGCATGGTCAGGTCGACGCCCTTGAGCACTTCGAGCTTGCCGTATTGTTTGTGCAGGCCGCGAATATCCAGCAGGGCCTGGCCGTTGGGTGCAGTAGAAGTCTGAGTCATGGCAAAGCCACCCGCTTTTCAATGTGCCGGCCGAGTAATTCGATGGCGTAGTTGATGACGAAAAAGAGGAAACCGGCGAACAGGTAGAACTCCAGGGTCATGAAGGTCCGGGCGATGATTTGTTGCGTGCTGAGCAGCAACTCGGCCACGCCGATCACCGACAACAGGGTCGAGGCCTTGACGATTTCGGTGGACGAGTTGACCCAGGTCGGCAGGATCTGCCGCAACGCCTGGGGCAACAACACGTAGCCCAGGGATTGATAAAACGTCAGGCCAATCGCCTTGCTCGCTTCCATCTGCCCGCGTGGCAATGCCTGCAACGCACCGCGCACGATCTCGGCGACGTGGGAGCCGCAAAACAGCGTAAGCCCCAGGGCTCCGGCCTGAAACGCGCTGATCTGCCAACCCAGCGCCGGCGCCATATAGAAGCAGGCCAGCACCAGCACAAACACCGGCGTGCCACGGATCAGGTCAACGTAGAACCGGAACGGCGCGCGCATCCAGACGTTGCCATAGGTCAGCACCAGCCCGGCGACGATGCCGATCAAGGTACCGAGCAAAATCGCCAGGGCCGAGCACTGGACCGTGGTCAGAAAGCCTTGCCACAAGACTTCCCGCGCCACCCATAACTCATGCAACCAACTCGGGGATTCGTACATGGGAGGCTCCTATCGGCGGATCGCCAGACGCTCTTCGAGGTAACGCAGCATCATGGCAATGAGGTAACAAGCCGCAACATAGAGCGCTGTGGTGACCATCCAGGTTTCAATCACCCGGTAGCTCTCGACATTGATCTTGCGCGCGTAATAGGTCAGCTCCGGCACCGCGATGGCGGCCGCCAGTGAGGTGTCCTTGAACAGCGAAATGAAGTTGTTCGACAGCGCCGGCAGCACGTTGCGCAGCATCACCGGCACCGTGACGTAGGCCTTCACCTGCCACTCGCCGAGTCCAATCGCCAAACCGGCTTCGCGCTGCCCCTTGGGAATGCTCAACAGCCCGCCGCGGAACACTTCAGTCAGGTACGCCCCGGCATACAGCGACAGGGTGACGATGAACGAAGGGATCTTGTCCAGGCGAATGCCCAGGCTCGGCAGCGCAAAGTAGATCAACAGAATCAACACCAGAATCGGCGTGTTACGGATCACCGTCACGTACACCGATGCCAGCACCCGCAATGCGCGGTGCTTTGAAAGCAAAGCAAACGCCATCATCAGGCCAATCACGCACCCGATGGCGATCGACACCAGCGCCAGCTCCAGGCCCAGTCCGAGCCCCGCCAGCAAACTGGGAAAATCGCGCCACACGGCGGCAAAGTTCAACTGATAGTTCATGGTCAGCGGTACCTTGAACGGGGCGCTGTCACAGCCGCCCCGCTCATCATTCAAGAAAATGGAAACGTCGCGAGCGAAGAAAAGACAAGGCGAAAACAGGCGAGAAAGCGGAGTTGGCTTTAGCCAATGAGCATTTCGAGTCTGTTTTCAACGCAGTATTTTCGAGCGCAGCAGTTTTCATTTGAATTCGACGGGGAAGCCGATGGCCGGGGTAGGCAGATCAACACCGAACCATTGCTTGAAGGATGCCGCGTAGGTTGGGAACTCGACGCCGGTCATGGCTTCATGCAACACGGTGTTGACGAAGTTCAGCCAGTCCTGGTCGCCGCGTTTGACCGCACAGGCGTAGGTTTGCGGGCTCCAGGCATAGGTCGGGGTGCGATAGCGGCCAGGGTTTTGCACCATCAGGTATTTGACCGAGGACTGGTCAGTGGCAGCGGTGTCGGCACGCCCGGAGTTCACGGCCTGGTACATCAAATCGACGCTGTCGTATTGATCGACCTTGGCTTTAGGCAGCGCCTGATGCACCAGTTCTTCGGCGTACACGTTTTGCAGCACGGCCACGGTCACGCTGTCGCCAGCGGCTTTGAGGTCTTCGATTTCCTTGTACTTGCTGTTGGCCGGCAACAACAGGCCGACACCTTCGCGGTAATACGGCAGGGTGAACGCCACTTGCTGGGCACGGCTGGCGGTGACAGTGATGAACTGACAACTGATATCGACCTTGTCCGTCAGCAGGTTCGGAATCCGCGCATCGGACGACTGCACCACGTACTCAACCTTGCTCGGGTCGTTGAACAAACCCTTGGCGATCATGTGCCCGATATCAATATCAAAACCCTGCAACTTGCCATCCGCTCCCTGGAAATGCCACGGCGCGTTGGTACTGCCTGTACCCACGATCAATTTCCCACGGGCCAGCACGCTATCGAGCTTGCTGTCCGCCGCCTGGGCAACACCCACGGCAGCGGCCGAAGCCGCGAGAATCAAAACACACGCTTTGAACAAGGAAGGTCGGCGATGCATGGCAAGCACTCCAGATGATGTGTATTCCGCTATACCGGAAATAGGTATGTAACAACGGAATAGACAGCAGAAAGTGTGCCACAGGATGGGGAGGTGATGTTGGAGAGATTGAAAAGTGTTTTGAATCAGAGGGATGCGTGATGGCAGGGAAAAACGTTACCAAACGCACAGTCAAAGGAGCGCTACCGGAGGCCACAGTGCGCGGGTACTTGCACCACATTCGAAGCATGCCGATTCAAAATGTGGCACGACGTTTTTTGTAGGAGCTGCCGAAGGCTGCGATCTTTTCTGCTCAGATCGCTTGAATCTCAAGTTCAAGATCAAAAGATCGCAGCCTGCGGCAGCTCCTACAGTCGACTTGCGTCCTACCTGTAATTTCTGACAGTAGACCTCGCCCTTGGCGCTCCTTTAACGTCAGCAAGCCTTCGAAGCTCGTTGTGAAAAGGAGATTGCCATGACCTCGACGAACACCTGCGTAGCACTGGCGCCGACCTACCGCAAAGCCCTGAAAACCTGGCGCCCGGTGATCTTGTACTTCGGCAATCAGCATTGTCCGGCCTGTGAAGAGGCCGGGCCGATTTTTCGGGCGATTGCCGAGGCATATCGGCATCGGGCGGACATTTATATGTTGAACACCACAGAGTCGCCCCGGCATCCGGACGTTACCGGGACGCCGACGGTGTTGTTTTACAAGGACGGGAAGTTGCTGAAAAAGCTCAAGGGGATCGCCTCTCAGCAAACACTGGAAACGGACTTCGCGGAGCACATCGGCAAGGTAAAGCCTCGGTATGAGGCTCGAAAACCGAGGCATGATCTGGCGTGGTTGCGACGGACGTTGCGTGGTTTGTGTACGGTGACGCGGGCGAGGTCCTTGGTCGGGGCTTGAGATGTGTGTTGTCGGGTAGATTGCTATCGCGAGCAAGCCCGCTCCCACAGGGGTTTTGCGGTGTTCACGAAATTTGTGTTCAGCAACGCCCCTTTGTGGGAGCGGGCGTGCTCGCGAAGGGGCCCTGAAATCCACCACAAATCACTAGCCAATACGCTTAAGCAACACCCGCATGACCCGCCGCTCCTCAACCGCCATCACCGTCATTGTCCAGCCGTCCTGTTCATGACGGTCGCCAATGATCGGCAACCGATCCAGCACACTCATCACCAGCCCCGCCAGGGTCTGGTAATCCTCGGTGGGGTCGGCGCTGAAACCGGTCAACTGGCGCACCCGCGTCAGGTTCAACGCGCCGCTGACCATAAACCCGCCCTGCTCTTCAACCATATCCGGACCTTCGATTTCGCTGGCATCCGGTAGTTCGCCAGCAATCGATTCGAGAATGTCGGTCATGGTCAGCACGCCGACGAAGTCGCCGAATTCATTGACCACAAACGCAATGTGGGTCGAGGCTTTGCGCATCTGCTCCAGGGCATTGAGGATCGAGTAGCTGTCGAGCAAGTTGATGGTCGTGCGCGCCAGTTCTTCGAGGTCGGGTTCGTTGCCGGCCAAGTAATCCTTCAACAGCTCTTTTTTGTGCACGAAACCCAACGGCTCATCCACCGCGCCGTCACGGATCAACGGCAGCCGTGAGTAGGACGAATGCATCAGGCGTGTGCGAATCGTCTCGGCGTCGTCTGCCAAATCGATGTGATCGACGTCAGCCCTTACCGTCATCAGTGTACGAATCGGCCGTTCGGCCAGTTGCAGCACGCCACTGATCATCACCCGTTCACGGCGGTCGAACAGCACTTCACTGGGTGCTTCGCCGTTGTCCAGCAGGTCGGCAATCTCCTCACCCACCTCTTCCACCGCCAACCGACGACCACCGAGCAAACGCATCACCGCATGGGCCGTACGCTCGCGCATCGGTCGCAGGCCTTGCAGGGAGCGCTTGCGTCGGGCACGGGCGATCTGGTTGAACACTTCGATCAGGATCGAGAAACCGATGGCCGCGTACAGATAACCCTTGGGAATGTGGAAGCCCAGGCCCTCGGCGGTCAGGGCGAAACCGATCATCATCAAAAAGCCCAGGCACAGCATGATCACCGTCGGGTGTTCGTTGACGAAGCGGGTCAGCGGCTTGCTGGCGACGATCATCAGGCCGATGGAAATGATCACCGCGATCATCATCACCGCCAGCTCATCGACCATGCCCACGGCGGTAATCACCGCATCCAGGGAAAACACCGCGTCGAGCACCACGATCTGCGCCACGATCGGCCAGAACATCGCATAAACAGCATTGCTCGCGCGCTGACCGACGTGGCCTTCAAGGCGTTCGTGCAATTCCATGGTGGCCTTGAATAACAGGAACACACCGCCGAACAGCATGATCAGGTCGCGTCCCGAGAAGCTCTTGTCGAACACCTCGAACAGCGGCTGGGTCAGGGTCACCAGCCAGGAAATACTCGCCAGCAAGCCCAGACGCATGATCAACGCCAGGGACAAACCGATGATCCGGGCGCGGTCACGCTGATGGGGCGGCAATTTGTCCGCGAGGATCGCGATAAACACCAGGTTGTCGATGCCCAGCACCAGCTCCAGCACGATCAACGTCAACAAGCCCAGCCACGCGGTGGGGTCAGCTATCCATTCCATAAAAATGTCTCGATCTCTTCAGCGAATTCAGAATGCCGGGCACGGCAAAGTGCGGCGCGAGGGCCGTGGGGCTGCGATAAAAGGGAGAGACTGAAATCGGAAAACCGGGTGTATGGCGTGCGTCAGGGTTGCACGAATGCGCGAAATGAAGGGCTGACTGGGAGGCTCCGAGAGGGTGTTCATGCAGGTCCTGAATGGAAAAAAGGACTTGGAGCGTACAGGCGGACTCGACATTTCCCACAGCGGGAAATCGTTACAAAATCTGTAAAGATCAAAAGATCGCAGCCTTCGGCAGCTCCTACAGGGGATCGCGTTTTTCTGTAGGAGCTGCCGAAGGCTGCGATCTTTCGCTTTTAACGAGCCACCTTCACTTGCTCGATATACCGCGCAACCGCCGCCGACTTCTCAAACCGCCGATAAATCATCGACAACCACGAACTCGCCTCGCAGCCCTCGATCACCCGGTACACCACCCCCGGCAGCCCGACATGCCCGACCACCGATTCGGGTACCACCGCCACGCCCTGCCCCAGCGACACCAAGGCAATCACCGCCACTAGCCCGCCCGGCTGAGCGCCCAAGGTCGGCGAGAACCCACCCTGGGCCGCCACCTGCAAGGTGCCACTGATTTGCTCCGGCAGGATGAAGGTTTCGTTTTGCAAATGCGCCGGGCTGATCTGCGGCAACCGGCTCAGCCAGGACTCAGCGGACACCGCCAGTACAAAACCTTCCCCATCGAGGCGAATCGCTTCCAGACCTTCGGGCAGGGTCATCGGTGATCGGATGTAGCCGATGTCGAAACGACCGTCGAGCACCATCGCCGGCAAACCGGCCATGGGGCTTTCCCGCACATTCAGGCTCACCTCCGGGCACGCGTGGCTGAAGCCCTGGACCTGCTTTTGCAACAGCCCCGAATACACCGCCGACGCCACGTAACCCAATTCGATATGACCGATATCACCGCGCCCGGCCCGCTGGGCGTTGCGCTGGGCGAATTCGAATTGGCGCACCGTGGCTTCGGCCTCGATCACCAGCGCGGCGCCGGCTTCGGTCAGGCTGACTTCACGTTGCTGGCGCAGGAACAACCGGGTACCCAGTTCGGCTTCCATGTCCTGGATCTGCCGGCTCAAGGTTGGTGGCGCAATGCCCAGTTGTTCAGCGGCACGGGTGAAATTGCGCTGCCGGGCAACGGCCAGAAAGTAGCGGAAATGGCGTATATCCATCGTGTGTTAGCTCAAAGGTAATGAAGTGACGATGGGCGCCTAACAGTAGCAACGGCAACCACGGATAAGCTGGGACGATTCACAGTAAAGAGGCCCGATCATGTCCGTCAAACCCAACGTTAGCAAACGCCTTACGCTACTCACCGCCTCCGGGGTCTGTTCGCTGATTGTCCTCGACACCAACATCGTCGCCGTCACCCTGCCAACCATCGCCCGGGACTTGGGGGCCAATTTTGCCGATATCGAATGGGTGGTCAGCGCCTACATGCTGGCCTTCGCCGCGCTGTTGCTGCCGGCGGGCAGCATCGCCGACCGCTTTGGCCGACAGAAAACCCTGCTCTGGGGCCTGGGGATTTTCATCCTCGCCTCCCTCGGTTGCGGGGCGGCGCCGAACGCGTTGTTTCTCGACATCGCGCGGGCGATTAAAGGCGTCGGCGCGGCGTTGCTGCTGACCTCGGCGCTGGCGTCCATCGGCCACACTTTTCACGACGAAGCGGAACGGGCCAAGGCCTGGGCGTTCTGGGGCGGGTGCATGGGGGGGGCGATGACGGCTGCACCCACCCTGGGCGGATTGATCACCGAGTACATCGGCTGGCGCTGGATTTTTTACCTCAACCTGCCGGTGGGGGCGCTGTTGATGGCGATGGTCTGGCGCAACGTGCCGGAATCCCGCGACACCCAGTCCGCCCGGCTCGATCCCTGGGGCAGCCTGGCATTCAGCGCCAGTTTGCTGTGCCTGATCTGGGGCCTGATTGAAGCCAACCGCATCGGCTGGAGCAACCCGTTGACCTACGCCCGACTGGTCGGCGGCGCTGTGCTGCTGGGACTGTTCGTCGTGATCGAACGGATGCAGCAACGGCCGATGGTCGACCTGCAACTGTTCAGGCATCCGCGCTTTATCGGCGCGCTGCTGGGGATGTTCGCCTACGCCGGTTGCGCTCAGGTGATGATGACGTTGCTGCCGTTCTATCTGCAAAACGGCCTGGGCTTTTCGGCCATCGCCTCCGGGCTGGGGATGTTGCCGTTTGCCCTGACGATGCTGATCTGCCCGCGCATTGGTGCGCGGCTGGCGAATCGTTTTGCACCGGCAACCTTGATGGCGGCCGGGCTGACCCTGGTGGGCAGCGGCAATCTGCTCAGCGCCTGGGCGGTCAATTGCGGCGGCTACCTGCCCTTCGCCTTGGCGATTGCCGTGACCGGTGCAGGGGCCGGACTGCTGAATGGCGACACCCAGAAAAACATCATGGCCTGCGTGCCCAGAGACCGCGCCGGCATGGCCTCGGGCATGAGCACCACCATGCGCTTCAGCGCGATCATGCTGGCCATTGGCGTGTACGGCGCGTTGCTGGCCAGTCATACCGAGGTGTTGTTGCGTAACAGCCTGTCGGGGCAATGGCTGGATCAGACCCGGGGCATCGCCTCGCGGGTGGTGGCCGGGGACATGACGGTGGCATTGAGTTTGCTGCCGGAAACGGCGCGCAGCGTGGTCGAACCGTTGGCGCGGCAGGCGTTCGTCGGTGGCTTCAGTTTGTTGCTGCTGGTCGCGGGGTTATTGGCGCTGCTGGGGGCCTTAGTGGTGGGCACGTTAATGCGTAATCCGATCCCAAGCCCGACAAATCAGTTATCGGGAACCGTTACCCAGTAGCCAGTCGTCCAAAAAAAGATAACGGATTGCACACAAGCACCGTAGGAGCTGCCGAAGGCTGCGATCTCTTGACCTTGCCTTTAAAAATCAAAATCAAAAGATCGCAGCCTTCGGCAGCTCCTACGGGAGTGAGGTCGGCTTGAAAAACGCGGCAGATTCGGGGACATCGCTATCGCGAGCAGGCTCGCGCCCACTAAGGATCTGCGGCGATCAGCGCGACTGCTTGAACGACGCCAGCACCCGCTCGGCATTCGCATCACAGCCCATGCCTTCGGGCTTTGCCTGGATGTCGTCGATCACCGCCAGCAATTTCGCCTTGCTTTGCGCCAGGTGCCGTTGCATTTCCTCGATCTGTTCGACTTTACGGGTCAGGCCCGCCAGCAATTCATCGTGCTTGAACTCACCCGTCGCCGCGTCCGGCATCAATTGTTTCAACTCTTCCAGGCTGAACCCGGCCTGTTGGGCGCACTGGATCAGGTACAGCGTCTGCAACACCTGCTCGGGGTAATGCCGGTAGCCATTGGCCCGGCGTTCGACTTTCTGGATCAGCCCCTGAGCCTCGTAAAACCGAATACGCGACGGGTTGAACCCACTTAACTCCGCCAACTCACCAATCTTCATCTACGCCTCATTTGCCTGCTTGACATTAAAGTTAACTTTAAGCTTAGCCTCCGCTCTTCACTGATGAGGAGTCAAGCATGTCGCCCTTCCAAGCGTTGAATTTGCCCAACGGCCAGACCATCGGCAATCGCATCGCCAAAGCCGCGATGGAGGAAAACCTCGCCGACCGGCAGCAAGCCCCGTCGGATGCCCTGCTGCGTTTGTACCAGGCCTGGGCCGAGGGCGAAGCCGGGTTGTTACTGACGGGCAATGTGATGATCGACCGCCGCGCCATGACCGGCCCCGGCGGCGTAGTGCTGGAAGACGAGCGACACCTCGAACGTTTCCGCCAGTGGGCAACCATCGGCAGGGCTGGCGGCGCGCAGTTCTGGATGCAGCTTAACCATCCGGGCCGGCAGACCATGGCCAATCTCGGCCAGCAAGCCTGGGCGCCGTCGGCGGTGGCGCTGGACCTGGGCGGGTTCTCGAAAATGTTCGCCGAGCCTAAACCGATGTCTGAAAGCGATATCCAGGAAGTGATCCAGCGCTTCGCCACCAGCGCGGCCCTCGCGGAAAAGGCCGGGTTTACCGGCGTGCAGATTCACGCGGCCCACGGTTACCTGCTCAGCCAGTTTTTGTCGCCGCTGACCAATCGCCGCACCGATCAATGGGGTGGCCCACTGGAAAATCGAGCGCGCTTGCTGCTGGCGGTGGTCAGTGCGGTGCGCAAACAGGTGTCGCCGCAATTCTGTGTCGCGGTAAAGCTCAACTCGGCGGACTTCCAGCGCGGCGGCTTCGATGCCGACGACGCCAGACAAGTGATCCAGTGGCTCAACGAGCAGCCGATCGATTTGCTGGAATTGTCCGGTGGCAGCTACGAAGCGCCGGCCATGCAAGGCGAAGCCCGGGACGGCCGCACCCTCGCCCGTGAGGCGTACTTTCTGGAAATGGCCGGTGAACTGGCCCACGTGGCGCACATGCCGGTGATGGTGACCGGCGGCATTCGCCGTTTGGCCATCGTCGAACAGGTGCTCGACAGCGGCATCGCCATGGCCGGGATCGGCACCGCCATGGCGATTGAACCGCAGTTGGTCAAGCAATGGCGCGAAGGCAAAAACAGCCATCCGCAACTGCCGCCGATCCGCTGGAAGCGCAAACCCCTGGCGGCGCTGGCAACCATGGCGGTGGTGAAATTCCAGTTGCATCGCTTGAGTCGCGGGCTCAATCCCCAGCCGCAGGTTTCGGCGTTATGGGCGTTGATTCGCGATCAGTTGTACCTCTCCCGCCGCACCCGGCAATACAGACAGGCCATGGGCAAGTAATCACAAATCGATGGGGGCCCCTGAGTACAACTCATCGATCACTGGGGCACCCCATGGCGAAAATCACCCTTGAACAGGCCAAGAGCTTCAGCTGTCCATGCTCAAAGCAGTGATGCGCGGACGTGGAAATGGGTTGATGCTGAAAAGATCGCAGCCTTCGGCAGCTCCTACGGGGTTTTGCGTACACCTGTAGGAGCTGCCGAAGGCTGCGATCTTTTATCGACCGGAAAACCGCAGCCGTGAAAGCTGCCGCAGATCCCCTTCCACATAATAATCATTGGTCCAGCTGTCATCCGCCGCCAACGGCTGAACCTGTTTGAGCGCCAGTTTCTTCGCGAAATAGCGAAACCGGTAATGCTCATAAAACCGCAGCAACTCCAACCCATAACGATCCGCCAGATCAGTGTCACCGCGAATAATCAGGTAATTCTCATCATTGCCATTACTCGCCGACACGCTGAGGTTGTGGCTGCCGCTGATGATGGTCGGCGCGTCCGTGGTGAAGTCGGTGACGATAGCTTTGGTGTGCACCAGCAGGTTGCCCTTCTGGCCTTTCATGTTTTCCTTGAGCCAGCCTTCCAGCCCGGTGTTGAGCAACGCGGTGGCGGCGAATTCGGCGGTGCGGTCGGCGTGGAAACCGGTGATGCTGCTGGCGGTGTTTTGCAGGCCGTAGCGCAAGATGTCGTCGTGGGGTTCGCCGAGCAAAGCGTTGAGGATCTCATCGGGCAACGCGAACGCGGTGACGAACAGCACGTCCTTTTTTGCTCCGTTGATGATTTCGACAAATGCCTTCAAATCACCTTGGCCAGAACGCGGCGAAAACCCGGCGAACAGCTGCTGCGTCGGGTTCATGGGGTTGTTTTGGGTCAGCCAGGTTCGTGTCGCGCCGACATCCGCCGGGTTCGCCCACACCTCTTCAAAAGTTTGCAGGTAACTGGCGCCGACCCGCGCATCGTCCAGCACATGCACCACGTTGGCCTGGCGGTAAACACCGTTGGGCGTGAAGTTGGTACTGCCGCAGAGCACCGCTTGCGGCTGATGCAAGCCCGCCCCATCAAGTTTGCTCAGGACAATGAACTTGTCGTGGAAGATGCTGTGGGTGACACGCCCGCGTTTGTTCGCCGCCGGGATTTTCTCGAGGCTGGCTTCGTTCATCGTGGTGTCGGGATCATCCGGCTGCGCGTGGTACAGCACCCGCACCTTGACCCCACGGGCGAACGCGGCGTTTACCTCATCAATGATCGACTGCAACTGGTACTCGTAGATCGCAATATCCAGCGCCCATTGATCATCCACCGCGCGCTGGATAAACCCCAGCAGCCGTCCGAGCAAACCGTTTTCCAGCCACTGTTGCGCCGCGATGGGCCAGGCTTCGATAGGCAGGTTCTTGTTGGCGCTGATTTGCGCATCAAGGTCGGGAAACTTGCGCTGGAACGCCTGGCTCGCCGCCACTGCGCGGTTGAAGATCACGCTCTGATTCTTTGGTAAACCATCGTCGGAGGTGATCGTCAGCTCCAGGAATTCGCCCAGTTGCGGCGCGTCGGGCGTGCCGTAGGCCAGGTGGACGCGGTACTGCATCGTCGTCCCCGGGTTGACCGCGTAATCGGCCCAACGGAATTTCTGCAACGGTGCGATATCGCTGGGGGTGGCGTGGTATTGGGGGAAGGTGTGGACCTTGCCGGGGAAGGTCAGGCTGTTGAACAGGAACAGCCAGGGCTTGGTGCCTGACTGTTTCTCGATGGCAAACCCCAGCAAGCCTTTGCGCCGGGGTTCGGCCAGGTCCATGGCCAGTAATACGCCGTTGGTACCGGCGTAGGCTTTGATGCGGAAATCATCCTGATGGTTGGCGACTAGAACGCGCATGGTTCACTCCTGTGAAGATCAAAAGATCGCCGCCTTCGGCAGCTCCTACGGGGTAAGCGTAAACAACAATCCATGTAGGAGCTGCCGAAGGCTGCGATCTTTTCGGCCCCTACAGATCGTCAATATGGCGATACTCAGCGTGCAGCTCGCTAGCCAATACCTTAGCCCGCCCCAACCGAATCGGCCCGCGCTCGATATCAATCAGCAGCCCCGGACACGCCAGCACCGGCAACCCCGGCCATTCTTTCAAACGCCCATCGGTCACCAACAACAAACGCTGCTGTTCTGCCGGAAAGCGCTTTTGCCGAGCGCTCAGCCATTGCCCCGCCTCACCGAGCGCCGCAAGCAACGGCGTGCCACCGCCCGCCCCCAACCCGCCGAGCCAGTCACGCAAACCGCTGGAAGCCTTGAGACCTTGGACCTGCCACTTCGGCGTATTGCCGCTGGCGGTCAATAACGCCAGCCGTGCCCGCTGCCGGTAAGCGTCATCGAACAGTTGCGCCAACAGGCCCTTGGCATCGCTCAACGCCTGATGACGGCGGGTCGAAGCCGAAGCGTCGACGATCACCAGCCACAGCTCATGGGCCGAACGGGTGCGCAAATGAAACAGCAGATCTTCATGCCGACGCGGGCGACCATTGAGCAGCGTGCCGGGCCAGTTGATCGAGCCTTGCGGGGCGGCTCGACGTTTGCCTTGGCGACCATGCTCCAGGCGTCCGGCGCGGGGTTTGGCATTCGCCCCCGCGTCAGATCGAGGGCGAATGCCTAGGGCTTTTTTGGCCAGCTCGGCACCTCACGTCGGGCACCTACCGGCAGCGCCTGGGCGGGCATTTCACCCCATTGGCCCTGGCCTTCGCCGGGGTTGGCGGGTTGGGTCGAGGGCGGCTGAGTGTGTTGCGGCGCCGGTGGCGACTGCTCGCGACGGCGATGGCGCAAGGCAAACTCGGCGACCGCGTCGATATCTTCCTCGGCAATTGCACCTGCCCCGCGCCAGGCAGCGTGAGCACGGGCAGCGCGCAGCCAGACCAGGTCGGCGCGCAAACCATCGACACCGGCGGCAAAGCAGCGCTCGGTGATCTGCGCCAGCGCGGCGTCGTCGAGGGGAATGTTCGCCAATGCGCTGCGGGCCTGCTGGCAGCGTTCGCGCAGGGCGTGCTGCTGGCTTTCCCACTCCGCGCAGAAACCTTGAGGGTCGCTGTCAAAGTCCAGCCGACGACGGATGATCTGACCCCGTTGCATCGGCTCGGTGTGCCCACTGAGCGCAACGTTCAGGCCGAAGCGATCGAGCAGTTGCGGCCGTAGCTCTCCCTCTTCCGGGTTCATGGTGCCGATCAGCACAAACTTCGCCGAATGCCGATGGGAAATGCCGTCGCGCTCGATCAGGTTGGTGCCGCTGGCGGCCACGTCGAGCAGCAGGTCCACGAGGTGATCGGGCAGCAGGTTGACTTCATCGACATAGAGCACGCCGCCGTCAGCCTTGGCCAATACACCGGGGGAAAATTGTGCGCGCCCCTCGCTCAGGGCGGCGTCGAGGTCAAGGGTGCCGACCAGACGTTCTTCGGTGGCGCCCAGGGGCAAGGTGACGAATTGACCGCTGGCGAGCAGATCGGCCAGGCCACGGGCCAGAGTCGATTTGGCCATGCCGCGCGGGCCTTCGATCAGCACGCCGCCGATTTTCGGGTCGATGGCGGTCAGGTACAGGGCGAGTTTCAAGTCATCGGCACCGACCACGGCGGAGAGCGGGAAATGCGGGGTGTCGGTCATTATTAAGTCTCGGTCATGGTCGGTGATCCATCAGCAGCAACTTCATTCCCTGTGGGGTTATGTGCACTAGCCGTCTTCTTCTATATCGAGCAACAAATTCTCCAGCGCCTCGCGGTACTCGCCCGGCTCCTGCCACATCCCGCGCTGTTGCGCTTCCAGCATCCGCTCGGTCATGTCCCGCAATGCATGGGGATTGTGCTCGCGGACAAAGTCCCGGGTCGCCGGGTCGAGCAAGTACGCATCTGCCAACAACGCGTACTGGTGATCGTCGATCAACCGGGTGGTCGCATCAAAGGCAAACAGGTTATCGACCGTCGCCGCCAGTTCAAACGCGCCTTTGTAACCGTGGCGCTTCACGCCGTCGATCCACTTCGGATTCGCTGCCCGGGAACGAATCACCCGGTTCAACTCTTCCTTCAAGGTGCGGATTTTCGGCAAGTCCGGCTGGCTGTGATCGCCGTGGTAACTGGCCGCCGCTTCGCCGCTGAGGGTTTCCACGGCGGCAAGCATACCGCCCTGGAATTGGTAGTAGTCGTTGGAATCGAGCAAGTCGTGCTCGCGGTTGTCCTGATTCTGCAACACCGCTTGCACCTGGCTCAGACGCTGGGCGAACTGCTCGCGGGCGGCGGTGCCTTCGTCAGCGCCGCCATAGGCGTAACCGCCCCAGTTCAGGTACACCTCGGCCAGGTCCTCACGGCTTTGCCACAAGCGACCGTCGATAGCGCCCTGCACGCCGGCGCCATAGGCACCGGGCTTGGCCCCGAAAATCCGCCAACCGGCCTGACGCCGGGCGGCTTCTTCGTCCAGACCACTTGCCTGCAAGGCTTCACGCTCGGCCCGGACCTTGGCCGCCAGTGGATTGAGATCGTCCGGTTCATCGAGTTCGGCAACCGCTTGCACGGCAGCATCGAACAGGCGAATCAGGTTGGCGAAAGCGTCGCGAAAGAATCCGGACACGCGCAAGGTCACATCGACCCGTGGACGGTCCAGCAAACTGATCGGCAGAATCTCGAAATCATCGACCCGCTGACTGCCCGTGGCCCACACCGGGCGCACGCCCATCAACGCCATGGCCTGGGCGATGTCGTCGCCGCCGGTGCGCATGGTCGCCGTGCCCCAGACCGACAGGCCGAGCTGACGCAAGTGGTCGCCGTGGTCCTGCAAGTGACGCTCAAGAATCAGGGTGGCGGACTGGAAGCCGATACGCCACGCCGTGGTGGTCGGCAGGTTGCGCACGTCCACGGAATAGAAATTACGGCCGGTGGGCAACACGTCGAGCCGCCCGCGACTCGGCGCGCCACTCGGGCCCGCCGGCACAAAACGACCACTGAGAGCGTCGAGCAAGCCGCGCATCTCTGCGGGGCCGCAGGCGTCCAGGCGTGGCACGACCACTTCGCACAAGTTGTCGAGAATGGCACTCACGTCGGACCAACCCGCCTCCTGTAGGAGCGGGCTGTTGTGGTGAGGTGCGTTCAACGTCTGCTCGATCAATTGCGCGGCGAACAATTCCAGACGTTCACGGGTATCCCCCGCCGTGCGCCAGGCTTCATCGCTGATCGATTGCAACTCAACGGGACGCGGCCCGGTCCATGGGTCGGCCAACGCACAATCCAGCGGATCAAAGCCCAGTTCAAACGCCTTGGCCAATGCCCGCAGCACGCTCGATTGCGCGCCGCGTCCATCACCTCGGGGAATGCGCAACAACGCCAGCAAGGTATCGATGCGCAAACGCCCGGTCGGCGATTCGCCAAAGATGTGCAGGCCATCGCGGATCTGCGATTCCTTCAAATCACACAGGTAGGTGTCCAGACGCGGCAGCCAGATCGCCGCATCCGCCTCGCTGTCGAGTTTTTCGTCCAGTTGCAGCTCGCGGTCGATGTGGGTCTCGCGCACCAGTTGCAGGATGTCGCGCTGCAACTCTCGGGCGCGACGCGGATCGAGCAGTTGCGCTTCGTAGTATTCGTCCGCCAGTAGCTCAAGGTTACGCAGCGGACCGTAGGTTTCAGCGCGGGTCAGCGGCGGCATCAGGTGATCGATGATCACCGCTTGGGTGCGGCGCTTGGCTTGGGCGCCCTCGCCCGGGTCATTGACGATAAACGGATAGATGTTCGGCAGCGGCCCGAGCAGCGCGTCCGGCCAGCAGTTTTCCGAGAGCCCGACACCCTTGCCCGGCAGCCATTCGAGGTTGCCGTGCTTGCCGACGTGAATCACGCCATGGGCGCCGTAGGTGTTGCGCAGCCAGAAATAGAACGCCAGGTAGCCGTGGGGCGGCACCAGGTCCGGATCGTGATACACCGCGCTCGGATCGACCTGATAACCCCGGGCCGGCTGAATGCCGACGAAGGTCAGGCCGAAACGCAGGCCGGCGATCATCATCCGTCCGCCCCGGAACATCGGATCGTTTTGCGGTGGGCCCCAACGTTCCAGCACCGCTTGGCGGTTGGCCTCGGGCAAGGCGTCGAACATCAAAAAGTAGTCGTCCAGCCCCAGACTTTGCATGCACGGGCGCTGGTCGAGGGTGTCGAGGTCATTGCTGACGCCGCCGAGCAACTGCTGGATCAATGCGGTGCCGCTGTCCGGCAATTCGGCCGGCAGCGGATAGCCTTCCTTATACAAAGCACGCAGGATATTCAGCGCCGCCGCTGGCGTATCGAGGCCGACGCCGTTGCCGATGCGACCATCGCGCGTCGGGTAGTTGGCCAGGATCAACGCAATGCGCTTTTCGCCGTTTGGCAGCCGCGCCAGCTCGATCCAGCGCCGCGCCAGTTCGGCGACGAAGTCCATGCGTTCCGGTTGCGGGCGGTAGCAGACCACATCGGACTGACTGCGCTCGCTGCGCCAGGCCAGGTCCTTGAAACTGATCGGGCGGCTGATGATGCGTCCGTCGAGTTCCGGCAGCGCGATGTGCATCGCTAGGTCACGCGGGCCGAGGCCTTGTTCGCTGGCACGCCAGCCGGGCTCGTTGTCCTGGGCACAAATCGCTTGAATGACCGGGATGTTGCGGCGAAACGGTCGCAAATGCGGGGCTTCGGGGCTGGATTGTGCGAAACCGGTGGTATTCAAAATCACCGCCGCTTCCACTTCATCCAGCAGGTCCTCGACCACCGTCAGGCAACCGGGCTCTTTCAAACTGGCCACGGCCATCGGCAACGGATTCAACCCCGCCGCCTGCAAGCGCTGGCAGAAAACATCGATAAAACCGGTGTTCGCCGCTTGCAAATGCGAGCGGTAAAACAGCACCGCCGCCACCGGTTGATCGGCCTGCCAGTCGGCTTGCCAATCGCGCAGTTCAGCGGGGCTTTTGTGCGGGTGATAGATAGCGGTGCGCGGCAGGGTTTGCGGCTCGCCCCAGGCGTAATCGCGACCCAGCCAACGAGTGGCCAGGCAACGGAAAAAATCCAGGGCATTGCCCATGCCGCCCTGACGCAGAAATTGCCAGAGGCGGTCGCGGTCTTCTGCGCCGACGGTACTCAAGTCGCTGAGTTCCGGGTCCGGGCGGTCATCGCCGGGCACCAGAATCAGTTGCACGCCGCGCTCGGACAGCTCGACCAAGCGCTCGACGCCGTAGCGCCAATAGCCGATGCCGCCGTGCAGGGAAATCAGAATCACCTTGGCGTGGCGCAGCACTTCATCCACGTACAAATCCACCGAGGCGTGGTTTTGCACCTGCATCGGATTCGCCAGACGCACGCTCGGGTAATCGTCGGGCAATTGCTGCGCCGCTTCGGCGAGCAGCGCCAGGCTGGAGTCGCCGCTGCACAGGATCACCAGTTCGGCAGGGGTTTGTCCAAGGTCGGCGATGTTGTCATCCGACACGAAACCGCCGGGCTGGGTCCTGAGCAGGTGCATGGCTTAGACGCTGAGCGCGGCGCGCAATTGCGCTTCGAGTTGAACGGCGTCGAGTTCCTGGCCGATCAGCACCAGACGCGTAGTACGCGCTTCATCGGCGCCCCACTGACGGTCGAAATGCTTGTCGAAACGCGTGCCCACGCCCTGGATCAACAGGCGCATCGGTTTGTTCGGGATCGCGGCGAAACCTTTGACGCGCAGGATGCCGTGCTTGACCACCAGTTGGGTCAGCGCGTCCATCAGCAGGCTTTCGTCGGCTTGGGGCAGCTCAATCGAGATGGAGTCGAAAGCGTCGTGGTCGTGATCGTCTTCACCTTCGTGGTGATGATCGTGATGACTGTGGCGGCTGTCGATGTGTTCTTCGGAACCGGCGCCGAGGCCGATCAGCACGTCCAGTGGCACGCGACCGCTGCTGGCTTCGATGATTTTCACCGCTGGCGGCAACTCTTCGGCGACTTCCAGGCGTACGCGGGCCAGGTCTTCAGGACTGATCAGGTCGGCCTTGTTGAGGATGACCAGGTCGGCGCTGGCCAGTTGGTCGGCGAACAATTCGTGCAGGGGCGATTCGTGGTCCAGGTTCGGGTCAAGTTTGCGCTGGGCATCCACTTGATCCGGGAACGCGGCGAAAGTGCCGGCGGCCACGGCCGGGCTGTCGACCACGGTGATTACCGCGTCAACGGTGCAGGCGCTGCGGATTTCCGGCCACTGGAAGGCTTGCACCAGTGGTTTAGGCAGGGCCAGGCCCGACGTTTCGATCAGGATGTGGTCGAGGTCGCCGCGACGGGCGACCAGTTCGCGCATCACCGGGAAGAATTCTTCCTGAACCGTGCAACACAGGCAGCCGTTGGCCAGTTCATACACGCGGCCGTTGGCTTCTTCTTCGGTGCAGCCGATGGAGCACTGCTTGAGGATTTCGCCGTCGATGCCCAGCTCGCCGAACTCGTTGACGATCACCGCGATGCGGCGACCCTGGGCGTTGTCGAGCATGTGGCGCAGCAACGTGGTTTTGCCCGAGCCGAGGAAGCCGGTAACGATGGTGACGGGGAGTTTGGCCAGTGTTTTCATCGGATGCCCTTTGGCAAGGTGGCGGGCATACGGGACGACAACCGCGGCGATGAATGCGCGGAAGATTTCGCCACCGGATCACCCCGCCCGGTTGTAGTGAGAATTCGTTTCGAGGCAGGTCTCCTGGCTTTCAGTGCGCCGGCCTTGAGGGGCTGGCATTCGCTGCGCCTTCCCGCGAACCCGTTGCCAGGGTTTGCAGTGGCGTGGCAGCGAACATCACCGTTCACAGTTGCGGGGGCAGCCGCGGCATCGACCGCGTTCCCTTCTTAGCTTCGGCAAGCGCCGAAGAACCTCGAAAGCGCAAGGCTACGCATGGTGCGGGGGCGGGTCAATCATTGCGCGGTTCGCGTCCCCCCGTAGGAGCTGCCGAAGGCTGCGATCTTTTGAGCTTGCTTTTTAAGATCAAGATCAAAAGATCGCAGCCTTCGGCAGCTCCTACATAGAGCCATCAACCTTCGGCCCTATTGAGAACCCTTGCCAATTGACTCCCCCGCCCCGCCCATGGTCTCCTACACGCCTTGTTACGGGTGCCCTTCACAGGGTGAAACGGGAAACCGGTGAATCATGTGCTTTACTCTAAAGTCATGTCAGTCCGGTGCTGCCCCCGCAACGGTAAGCGAGCGAAGAATCAGATCCACTGTGCCAGCAGTTCGGCATGGGAAGGTGATTCTTGCAGGTCCGGCGCAAGCCTCGACCCCTCGCGAGCCCGGAGACCGGCCCGCAACACAAAGTGACCAGTACGATCACTGAATAACAAACCCGCGGTGGGCGGGCGCTGTTTGAACCTCTGCGCGCTCGCTCGCAGGGGTTTTCATGCGCTCAATTCACCCGCTGACAGACCAGAGGGAAGCGCCATGTCGATCATCAGCAGCACCGACCACAGCAGCACCGCCAGCACCACCACTACCCTGAGCCAACGCCTGACCGCCGCCGTTTGCGCGTCGATCCTGGGCGCGTGCCTGGTGTATTTCGCCGGTTTCTCGCACATCGAAGCGGTGCACAACGCTGCGCACGATACCCGTCACAGCTCCGCGTTTCCGTGCCATTGAGACCTGACGACATGATCAAGCGTATTGCGCAAACCGCAGGTTTCACCGGGCTGCTGGCCGCCCTGCTACTGACCCTGCTGCAAAGTTTCTGGGTCGCCCCGCTGATTCTTCAGGCGGAAACCTACGAAAAATCCGAACCGGCGGTGGTGGTTGCTCACGAGCACACCGAAGGCGCGATGGCTGCACATACCCACGACGCCGAGGCCTGGGAGCCGGAAGACGGCTGGCAGCGCGTGCTGTCCACCACCGGCGGCAACCTGGTGGTCGCAGTCGGCTTTGCGTTGATGCTCGCAGGCCTCTACACCTTGCGCGCACCGACCAAAACCGCTCAAGGCCTGCTCTGGGGTCTGGCCGGTTATGCGACGTTCGTGCTGGCACCGACCCTTGGCCTGCCGCCGGAACTGCCGGGCACCGCTGCCGCCGATCTGGCCCAACGGCAGATCTGGTGGATCGGCACCGCCGCCTCTACAGCTGTCGGCATCGCGCTGATCGTGTTCAGCCGTCACTGGTTGATGAAGATTCTGGGCGTGGCAATTCTGGCAGTACCCCACGTGATTGGCGCGCCGCAACCGGAAGTCCACTCGATGCTGGCCCCGGAAGCACTGGAATCTCAGTTCAAAATCGCTTCGCAGTTGACCAACATAGTGTTCTGGCTGGCCCTGGGCCTGATCAGTGCCTGGTTGTTCCGCCGCAAAAGCGATGGTCAATACCACGCATGACCGATAACAGCACAGCGCCGACGTTAGTGGTCGGCCTGGGCTGCCAGCGCGGCTGCCCCGCCAGCACGCTGCGGGCGTTGCTCGATCAGGCATTACAGGCGCATCAAATCGAATTGCGGTCGATCACGGCGCTGGCCAGCATCGACCTGAAACGTGATGAACCTGGCCTGATCGAGTTGGCCGCTCAACTGGGGCTGGAGGTGATGTACTTCACCAGCGACGAATTGGCCGGTTATCAACCGCAACTCAGCCATCGCTCCGACATTGCGTTCGAACGGACCGGTTGCTACGGCGTGGCGGAAAGTGCCGCCCTGGCACTGGCCGAACAACTGGCCCAGGCACCGGCAAAATTGCTGATTTCCCGACAAAAATACGCTCAGGCCACCCTCGCATTGGCCAGCGGCGCCTGAAATCCCCGATAATCCCCGCCTTCGATCATGAGCAATCTTCATCTGAAGCCTTGCCAAGCCCTTTTTTCACAGACTTTTTTCACAGGAACAGATGATGACCGTCTACTTCATTGGCGCAGGTCCCGGCGACCCGGAACTGATCACCGTCAAGGGCCAGCGGCTGATTCGCAGTTGCCCGGTGATCATCTACGCCGGTTCGCTGGTCCCCGCAGCAGTGCTGGAAGGCCACCAGGCTGAAACGGTGGTCAACAGTGCCGAATTGCACCTGGAACAGATCATCGAACTGATCAAGACTGCCCACGCCAAAGGCCAGGATGTGGCTCGCGTGCATTCGGGTGATCCGAGCTTGTATGGCGCGATTGGCGAGCAGATTCGTTACCTGCGCGAACTCGATATCCCGTTTGAAATCATCCCCGGCGTCACGGCGACCGCTGCCTGCGCGGCACTGCTGGGGGCTGAGCTGACGTTGCCGGACATTTCACAAAGCGTGATTCTGACCCGCTACGCCGACAAGACTGCGATGCCGGCCGGTGAAGAGCTCGGCAGTCTGGCGCAGCACGGGGCGACCATGGCGATTCATTTGGGGGTTAATCATCTGGAGAAGATCCTGGCCGAATTGCTGCCGCATTACGGCGCGGATTGCCCGATTGCAGTGATTCACCGGGCGACCTGGCCGGATCAGGATTGGGTGGTGGGAACGTTGGAAGATATCGCGGCGAAGGTTGAGGCCAAAGGGTTTCGGCGTACGGCGTTGATATTGGTGGGTCGGGTATTGGACAGTGACCACTTTAGTGAGTCGTCGCTGTATCGTGCGGGGCATGCGCATCTCTACAGACCCTAAGATCAAAAGATCGCAGCCTTCGGCAGCTCCTACAGGGAATATGATCTCCCGTAGGAGCTGCCGAAGGCTGCGATCTTTTAGCTTCACCCATAAAAAAACGGCGCTCACGGGGCGCCGTTTTTTATGTTTGCAGCGAACACCTTACTCAGTAGTAGGCGTTTTCTTTCTGCGTGTGGTCGGTCACGTCGCGCACACCCTTGAGCTCGGGAACGCGCTCGAGCAAGGTGCGCTCGATGCCTTCGCGCAAGGTGACGTCCGCCTGGCCGCAGCCCTGGCAACCGCCGCCGAACTTCAGCACCGCAATGCCGTCATCGACCACATCGATCAGGCTGACCTGACCGCCGTGGCTGGCGAGCCCCGGGTTGATTTCGGTTTGCAGGTAGTAGTTGATGCGCTCGTTGACCGGGCTGTCGGCGTTGACCATCGGGACTTTGGCGTTTGGCGCCTTGATGGTCAGTTGGCCGCCCATGCGGTCGGTGGCGTAGTCGACTACCGCATCGTCCAGGAAGGCTTCGCTGAACGAGTCGATGTACGCGGTGAAGCTTTTGAGCCCCAGCGCGGTGTCTTCAGGTTTTTCTTCGCCCGGCTTGCAGTAGGCAATGCAGGTTTCGGCGTACTGGGTGCCAGGCTGGGTGATGAAGACGCGGATGCCGATGCCTGGGGTGTTCTGCTTGGAGAGCAGATCAGCCAGATAATCGTGGGCGGCGTCAGTAATGGTAATAGCGGTCATGGAAACTCCTCGCAGGCTTGGGCGGAGTTTACGCCAATCATCGCGCGGCACAAAGTCCTAGTATTTATGTCGGGAAAGCGCAGCCAGCGGTTGAGCAACCGTTTCGCCGTCAATCCAGGCTTTAAGCCACCGATAGCTGCGTTTTTCCACCCATTCGTAACTGACCCAGGAACCCAGGCCGATAGTCGCCACGCACACCGCAAACATCACGTAGGGATTCACACCATAACGCTGTGCGACAAATCCGCCGGCCGACAGCACCAAAACGTGCATCAGGTACACCGAGTAGGAACAATTCCCGAGCAACGCAAACACCCGGTTGTTCTCGACATAGCGTTCCAGCGAGATGCACGCGATGACCAATACGGCGCTCGGCAAGCCCCACGCCAGCAATCGAGGCTGTGGCGACCATTGATAAATGGCCAGTAACGCCCCGCCAATCCCAAGCAGCGGCAACCACAACCCAGGCTTGATCCAGCCTTTGCGGTAGATCATGCCGATGGCGATCCCCAGCAAAAACTCATAAACGATGCCTGAACGGTAGAACTCGCTGACCCAGCCATAACCGGTCCAGGCCTGGCACACCGCGAACAATAGCGCCGCGACGATCAACAACCGCACCTGCAAGCGGAACAGCAGCGCCCAGGCAAACAGCAGGTAAAACAGCATTTCGTAGTTCAGCGTCCAGCCGACATTGAGGGTCGGATAAATCCCATAGCCGCCAGGGTTCTGCGTAGGAATAAACAGCAGCGACAGCAGGAAATGCGACCAGTCGACCGTCTGATCCGGCAACAGCGGTTGCGCGAACAGCACCAGCAGCGCCATCAGCACGGTGTATAGCCAATACGCCGGGACGATCCGGCACAGCCGATACAGCAGAAACCGCGCGGGCGGCAGCGATTTGCCTTCGGTGGAGAGGAAGATCACCAAACCGCTGATGACAAAAAAGATGTCGACACCCACCGCACCTTTGTCGACAAACGCCTGCCCCACAGGCCCGCGGGCCTTGAAGTCGAAAAAAATCTGCATGAAGTGATGGCAGACCACCGCCCACGCGGCGAGTGCGCGCAGGGCTTGTACTGAAATCAACATGGATGAGCCCCTCTGTTCAAATCACCTCATACCCCTTGTAGGAGCGAAGCTTGTTCGCGAAAGCGGTCTGACCGTCGACATCAATGTTGAATGTGACGGCCTCTTCGCGAGCAAGCTTCGCTCCTACAGGGGATTGGCGGCGCATACAGGTGGGACACTCACGGATCTGCAAAAGTCGATCAAAGATTCTCGTAGCGGTTCATGTCCAGCACACCCTCTTCCACCGGGTCGGTTTCGTGGACGTAGGTACTCAGGTCGTGAAAGTAGAACCAGAATTGCGGATGGCTACGCCGAATCCCCCAGCGCTCGACGATTTTCTCGAAGCGGTTGGCATTTTTGGCGTTTTCCATCGCATCGACGAACTCCGGCACTTGCTCGGCTGGAATGTTGAACATGAAGTTCGGATAGCTGCTGAGCACACCCGGATAAATGGTCAAGGTGTCGAGCCCCGGCTGGTAACGCAAGGACTCACCCAACAGGAACGCGACGTTGCTGTGGGCACGGTTGCGCAGCAGGCTGTAAATCTCGCGTTTGCCGTTCGCGGCTTCGATGCGCAGCATCGTCGCTTCCGGCAACTGATCGATCACCTTCAAACCCGCCGCCGGTCTTGAGGTCAGGCGACTCAAGGCCTGCTCGGCGTTCTGCAACGCCGGGTCAATGTTCGGCCGCGAGCAATACGCGCCGTCGCAGCGGTTGATGGGGTCAGGCTTGGCGTTGAGGTCGCCGTAACGAGTCAGCAATTGCCGGGCGAAATCCCGTTTCGGGTCTTTTTCGTCGAGTTTCAGCGCAGTGGGTTTATCGTTGTCGATGGCCTCGTAATCCAGCCACATCTTGAACTTGCCACTGCTTTGGTACCAATCGTCCAGGTAGTCAACCCGGGAATCGGCCGGCATCAGACGCAGGAAACTCTGTTCCGCGCCGTTGCGGATCAGATCGAAGTACAGCCGCGTCTGGGCCTGGTGGGAGACGTTGCCAAACACATCGAAGTTGACCGCCAACTGGTAATACGTGCGTTCCAGCAACGGGAAGTCGAACAACCAGATGGTTTGCGGCACGTCGCCGATCAGGCCTTTGTTTACGGAGGCGCTGTCGAAATGCCGGAAAATCGTCAGCAAGGCGTTGTCATTCCCCGCCCACAGCGTCGACCAACTCGGTGCCGGCGCGTCGGCGTAGCTGTCCCGGCGCAGGGCTTCGTAGTCGTTACGCTTGTTGCGGTAGTCGTGCCACAGGCTCAGGACGCTGCCGACATCGTCGTTCTGCCCCGGCATCGCCAGCAGCGGCGTGGCTTGGCCGCGATAGTTCGGGTCGGTGATGTACAGGTCGTGCTCCGGGGCCTGGAACAGCGCCCAGAAGTTGTCGCGAATGACGTCCGTGGCGATCTGCCCACGGCACACCGGGCCGCGAATAAAGGTGCGTACGAAGTATTCGGCGTTATCGAGCATGAACTGATAACGCGCCTGGGCCGGGATCGCCTCGAACGTGGTGAATGGATTTGCCCGGCGCTCCGGCCCGTAACCCGGCAAGGCGTTGACCTGCCAGTTACCGCTGAAAAACAGGCTTTTGACCCGGGACAGCTTCGCCGCGCTCAGGGGATAGGTGATGTGGGTCTTTTGAACGATCACCCCTTGCACCGGCCACAACCGGTAATAAATTTGCGTACCCGGGTCGTCGTTTGGCCGGCGGGTGTTGATCAAATCGATGGGCTGGCCGGTCGGTGTGCGCGAACGTACCCACTGGAAGAAATGCCCCGGCTCGCCGTCCTTGAAGTAGATGTGCGCCAGGAACCAGTGTTCGAACAGCCAGCGGCCGACAAGACTGCCGCGTGAACCGTTGGTGTTGAGCAGGTTTTCCCACTGCACCACTTGCAGCGCTTCGGTGGCGCTGGGCACCAGGCCTTGCTGGTCAATCGGCGCACCGGACGCGAGCCAGCGTTGCAACGTCTGGTATTGCTGATCGGTCAGGCCGGTGACGGCCAACGGCATGCCTTCTTTCGGGTGGGTGCCGGCATAACCGTCGAACTCCGCCGGCATGGCGCACATGTTTTCCCGGTTCAGGCCCAGCACGATGTCTTCCGGCAATTTGGCGTTGGGCGTCAGCGGGGTTTTGTGGCCCAGCTCCAGCATCCGCGCCATCAACGCAGCCTGGCTGCCCTGGGCGTCGAGTACCGAATAGAAGTCCTTGTGCTGCCAGGCGAGTTTGCCGAAGGCGTCATAGAACAAGCGGGTCGGTGCCGCAGCCACACTGCGCTCGCCGTCGTAGACCGGGGATTTGGTCGCGCCACGGGCCGCGCCTTCGCCGCTGCCCAGGTTGAGCTGACAAGCGGCGTCGTAGCAGGCGTGGCAGGCCACGCACTTTTCGGTGAAGATCGGTTGGATGTCGCGGGTGTAGGAAATTTCGGGACTTTGCGCAACGGCGCCCCAGCTTGAAAGCAGCAATAAAATGCTGACGACGACGCGATACGACATGTCCCTGGTCCCGATCATGAAAAAACGTCGCGATTCTACCGGTCCAGACCTGCCGCCAACATGAACGATATTCATGCAAAACCTTGGCATGCTCTAAAAGCGCACAGGTTTGCTATTATCCCGGCCCTTCGTCATGGCCTTACCGAGTAGTCCCAATGTCCGATCGCAGCGTTCGCCTTCAAGCTCTCAAGCACGCCCTCAAAGAGCGCATCCTGATTCTCGATGGCGGCATGGGCACGATGATCCAGAGCTACAAGCTCGAAGAGCAGGATTACCGTGGCAAACGCTTCGCCGACTGGCCGAGCGATGTCAAAGGCAACAATGACCTGTTGGTGTTGACGCGCCCGGACGTGATCGGTTCGATCGAAAAAGCCTACCTGGATGCCGGCGCCGACATTCTGGAAACCAACACCTTCAACGCCACCCAGGTGTCCCTGGCCGACTACGGCATGCAGGGCCTGGCGTACGAGTTAAACGTAGAAGGCGCGCGCCTGGCCCGCAAGGTGGCCGACGCCAAGACCCTGGAAACCCCGGAGAAGCCGCGTTTCGTCGCCGGCGTGATCGGGCCGACCAGCCGCACCTGTTCGCTGTCGCCCGACGTGAACAACCCCGGCTACCGCAACGTGACCTTCGATGAACTGGTGGAAAACTACACTGAGGCCACCAAAGGCCTGATCGAAGGCGGCGCCGACCTGATCCTGATCGAAACCATTTTCGACACCCTGAACGCCAAAGCCGCGATCTTCGCCGTACAGGGCGTGTTCGAAGAGTTGGGCATCGAATTGCCGATCATGATTTCCGGCACCATCACCGACGCCTCCGGCCGCACCCTGTCGGGCCAGACCACCGAAGCGTTCTGGAACTCCGTGGCCCACGCCAAGCCGATTTCGGTCGGCCTGAACTGCGCCCTCGGCGCCAGCGAGTTGCGTCCGTACCTCGAAGAGCTGTCGAACAAGGCCAGCACCCACGTTTCCGCGCACCCGAACGCCGGCCTGCCGAACGAATTCGGCGAGTACGATGAACTGCCGGAGGAAACCGCCAAGGTCATCGAAGAATTCGCCCAAAGCGGTTTCCTCAACATCGTCGGCGGTTGCTGCGGCACCACGCCGGGCCACATCGAAGCCATCGCCAAAGCCGTGGCCGGTTACGCGCCGCGTGAAATCCCGGACATCCCGAAAGCCTGCCGTTTGTCGGGCCTGGAACCGTTCACCATTGATCGCAGCTCGTTGTTCGTCAACGTCGGCGAGCGGACCAACATCACCGGTTCCGCCAAGTTCGCGCGGCTGATTCGCGAGAACAACTACACCGAAGCCCTGGAAGTTGCCCTGCAACAGGTTGAAGCCGGCGCCCAGATCATCGACATCAACATGGACGAGGGGATGCTCGATTCGAAGAAGGCCATGGTGACCTTCCTCAATCTGATTGCCGGTGAACCGGACATCTCCCGCGTACCGATCATGATCGACTCCTCCAAGTGGGAAGTGATCGAAGCCGGCCTGAAGTGCATCCAGGGCAAGGGCATCGTCAACTCGATCAGCATGAAAGAAGGCGTCGAGCAGTTCATTCATCACGCCAAACTGTGCAAGCGCTACGGCGCCGCCGTGGTGGTGATGGCGTTTGACGAGGCCGGCCAGGCCGACACCGAAGCGCGCAAGAAAGAAATCTGCAAACGCTCCTACGACATTCTGGTCAACGAAGTGGGCTTCCCGCCGGAAGACATCATCTTCGACCCGAACATCTTCGCCGTGGCCACCGGCATCGAAGAACACAACAACTACGCCGTGGACTTCATCAACGCCTGTGCCTACATCCGCGACGAACTGCCGTATGCGCTGACCTCCGGCGGCGTGTCCAACGTGTCGTTCTCATTCCGGGGCAACAACCCGGTGCGCGAGGCGATCCACTCGGTGTTCCTGCTGTATGCGATCCGCAACGGCCTGACCATGGGCATCGTCAACGCCGGCCAACTGGAGATCTACGACCAGATCCCGGCCGAATTGCGTGACGCCGTGGAAGACGTAGTGCTCAACCGCACCCCGGAAGGCACCGACGCCCTCCTCGCCATCGCCGACAAATACAAGGGCGACGGCAGCGTCAAGGAAGCCGAGACCGAAGAGTGGCGCGGCTGGCCGGTCAACAAGCGTCTGGAACATGCGCTGGTCAAGGGCATTACCACGCACATCGTTGAAGACACTGAAGAATCCCGCCAGTCGTTCGCTCGCCCGATCGAAGTGATCGAAGGCCCGCTGATGTCCGGCATGAACATCGTTGGCGACCTGTTCGGCGCCGGCAAAATGTTCCTGCCGCAGGTGGTGAAATCCGCCCGCGTGATGAAGCAGGCCGTGGCCCACTTGATCCCGTTCATCGAGCTGGAAAAAGGCGACAAGCCGGAAGCCAAGGGCAAAATCCTGATGGCCACGGTCAAGGGTGACGTGCATGACATCGGCAAGAACATTGTTGGCGTGGTGCTCGGTTGCAACGGTTATGACATCGTCGACCTCGGCGTGATGGTCCCGGCGGAGAAGATCCTGCAGGTGGCCAAGGAACAGAAGTGCGACATCATCGGCTTGTCCGGGCTAATCACGCCGTCGCTGGATGAAATGGTCCACGTGGCCCGTGAGATGCAGCGCCAGGACTTCCATCTGCCACTGATGATCGGTGGCGCGACCACCTCCAAAGCGCACACGGCGGTGAAGATTGAGCCAAAGTACAGCAACGACGCGGTGATCTACGTCACCGACGCCTCCCGCGCCGTGGGCGTGGCGACGCAGTTGCTGTCCAAGGAGTTGAAGCCGGCGTTCATCGAGAAGACGCGCCTGGAATACATCGAAGTTCGCGAGCGCACCGCCAACCGCAGCGCCCGTACCGAACGTTTGAGCTACCCGGCGTCCATCGCCAAGAAGCCGCAGTTCGACTGGAGCACTTACGAGCCGGTCAAACCGACCTTCACCGGCTCTCGCGTGCTGGACAACATTGATTTGAAGGTGCTGGCCGAATACATCGACTGGACGCCGTTCTTTATCTCCTGGGACCTGGCCGGCAAGTTCCCGCGCATCCTCGAAGACGAAGTGGTCGGTGAGGCTGCCACCGCGCTGTACGCCGATGCCAAGGAAATGCTCGCCAAGCTGATCGACGAGAAACTGATCAGCGCCCGTGCGGTGTTCGGTTTCTGGCCGGCCAACCAGGTGCGCGAGGATGACATCGAAGTCTACGGCGATGACGGCAAGCCGTTGGCCAAGCTGCATCACCTGCGCCAGCAGATCATCAAGACCGACGGCAAGCCGAACTTCTCCCTGGCCGACTTCGTCGCGCCGAAGGACAGCGAAATCACCGACTATGTGGGTGGCTTCATCACCACCGCCGGGATCGGCGCCGAAGAGGTGGCCAAGGCCTATCAGGACGCTGGCGACGATTACAACTCGATCATGGTCAAAGCCCTGGCCGACCGTTTGGCCGAAGCTTGCGCCGAGTGGCTGCACCAACAGGTGCGTAAAGACTATTGGGGTTATGCCAAGGACGAGACGCTCGACAACGACGCGTTGATCAAAGAGCAATACACCGGCATCCGCCCTGCTCCCGGCTACCCGGCCTGCCCGGATCACACCGAGAAAGGCACGCTGTTCGCCCTGCTCGACCCTGAAGCCAGCGAAATGCAGGCCGGGCGTAGCGGCGTGTTCCTCACCGAACACTACGCGATGTTCCCGGCGGCAGCGGTCAGCGGCTGGTACTTCGCGCATCCGCAGGCGCAGTACTTTGCAGTGGGCAAGATCGATAAGGACCAGGTGCAGAGCTATACGTCGCGCAAAGGCCAAGAATTGAGCGTGACCGAGCGCTGGCTGGCGCCGAACCTGGGTTACGACAACTAAGTTCACAAGCAAGATCAAAAGATCGCAGCCTTCGGCAGCTCCTACACAGGTGTACACATGACCCTGTAGGAGCTGCCGGAGGCTGCGATCTTTTTTTGTGGCCGCCGCTTGAGCGACAGATTGTCTATGCTTGCCTCACACACCTAAGTGACGAGGGATTTATGGACGATCCAGTCGACAACAAGCCACCCACCTTCCTGCAGATGCTCCACAGCGTGGTCGCCGCCGCTTTCGGGGTGCAGAGCGGGAAGAATCGCGCCCGGGACTTTACCCATGGCAAGCCGAGTCATTTCGTGGTGATGGGGATTCTGTTCACGGCCGTCTTTGCGCTGACGCTGTTTGGCATCGTGAAATTGGTGCTGCTGCTGGCTGGAGTCTGAAACCCGACTCAGTGCATCAACGTTTGCAGGCTGAACGGGTAGCGATAAGTCGTCGGCCGGCCCTTGGCTGACAGGCGCCGGAAGTTCACGCCAAAATCTGGCGAATCCCCCATCGCCAACAATCGCCTGGCCTGGGCCTTGTCGATCAGTTGCAACAACCGAATCTGCCGGTCGCGGCCGCCGTACTGACTCACATCCACCCCTTGATCGTAATCATGCAACTCCACCAACGCCCATCCGCCGAGGGTGAAGTGCCCGCCCAGCAATACGCTGAGGCGCCCGTCAACCCTGGCGGTCAACGCGGCGGGCGAGGTATTGAAGGCGCTGAACAGCGCATCCTTGCCCGGCATGCCCCCCGTCTCCGAATACGCCTGCATGGCGCCAAACGCCATCTCGTCATTGGCCGACCACACCAGTGAAACCTTCGGGTAACGCCGAAACAGCAGTCGCGCCTGTTCGTAGGCGCGGTCACGGGTCCAGCCGCTGTAGACCAGTTGCCGCAAACGCACTTCCGGGTGTTCGGCCAAGGCGCGCAGCATGCCTTTTTCGCGCAATTGCGCCGACGGGGTGATCTTCAGGCCGGAAAACGCCAACAACTCGATGGGTTGACCTGCGGCCGCCGGGTGCAGGCGAATCAGTTCCTTGAGCATCAGGTAACCGGCCTCCTCGTCATTGGGCACCAGGCTGCCCAAGCGATCCGGCCGTTCACCCAACAGGCTCAACTGATTGTCGGTCAGCGAGGCGTTGACCATGAACAGCTTCACGCCACTGCCCTCGGCCAGGCGAAAAATCTGCGGGGCGACGTATTGTTCGTTGGCGAACACCAGGTAGTCCGGGCGATTCGGGCCTTGCAGCGCCGTGCGCGCCTGGGCAATCGTCAGCTCGGGCATTCGTTGGGAATAAAGGATCTGCAGGTCCATGCCCAGATCCTTGGCCGCCGCCTGCATGAACTGCGAGTAGCTGATCCAGAAAGCTTCCGTGCTGGCTCCAGGATTCAGGAACAGCACCGACGCCGCTTGGGCACACGATCCCAGGACCATACCCAGCGTCAGCAGCACACCACACAGAAACTTCAACATTAATCGTCCGAGCCCCGGAAATTCGCCGCGCATTATAGCCAGCGAACACCCGCAAAACGGGGGTTTATTCCGGTTTTCGTCCGACAATCGTCGGAACCGGGCCCGGACGGGGTCGCTATTGGTGGCTGACCCAGAACACGGCGGTTCCTACGACCAGGATAATCAGGAACAAAATCGCCCAGGCATCAACGGTACTGTCGCTTTTCCTTGCTTTGGTCGGGTTGCTCATTGCATCGCCTCTTGTCGGTTTTATCGGTGATTGCATAAGGACACGAGCACAGTAAAGACGACGATTGCCCGCACCGCGAATGTGGGTTTATCAATAACGGTTCTCGTTAGTCGTTTTGGTTCTTTACATATACTCAAACATCACTTTTGCGCATAACTGCAAACTGGTATCTTGCCCCGGCTCCGTAGGGAGTGCGCGGCCGTGCGCGCAGAATTGCCGAGGCAGTATCGGAGACTTCAGCAAGCGAAAAACGCAACTGGAACCGACCGGCCCAAGCCTGAGAACAGGACTTATATGTACGTATACGACGAGTACGATCAGCGGATCATCGAGGACCGCGTCAAGCAGTTCCGTGATCAGACCCGACGCTATCTGGCAGGCGAGCTGAGCGAAGAAGAATTCCGCCCCCTGCGCCTGCAAAATGGCCTTTACATCCAGCGTTTCGCGCCGATGTTGCGGGTCGCGGTGCCTTACGGCCAACTGACTTCGCGCCAGACGCGAATGATGGCCAAGATTGCCCGTGACTACGACAAGGGCTATGCCCACATCAGTACCCGGCAGAACGTGCAGTTCAACTGGCCGGCGCTGGAAGACATCCCGGACATCCTCGCTGAGCTGGCGACCGTGCAGATGCACGCGATCCAGACCAGCGGCAACTGCCTGCGCAACGTCACCACCGACCAGTTCGCCGGTGTCGCTGCCGACGAGTTGATCGACCCGCGTCCGTGGTGCGAAATCGTCCGTCAGTGGACGACGTTCCACCCGGAATTCGCCTACCTGCCGCGCAAGTTCAAGATCGCTATCAACGGTTCGACCTCCGACCGTGCCGCCATCGAAGTGCATGACATTGGCCTTGAGCCGGTGCACAACGCGGCGGGCGAGTTGGGTTTCCGCGTGCTGGTCGGTGGCGGCCTGGGCCGTACGCCGGTGGTTGGCGCGTTTATCAATGAGTTCCTGCCGTGGCAGGACCTGTTGAGCTACCTCGATGCCATCCTGCGGGTCTACAACCGCTACGGCCGTCGCGACAACAAGTACAAGGCGCGGATCAAGATCCTGGTCAAAGCCTTGACCCCTGAAGTGTTCGCGCAAAAAGTCGATGCGGAAATGGAACACCTTCGCGGTGGCCAGACCACGCTGACCGACGCCGAAGTGCATCGCGTCGCCAAACACTTCGTCGATCCGGACTACAAGTCCCTGGACAACCAGGCGCAAGCACTGGCCGACCTCGACAAAGAACACCCGGGTTTCGCCCGCTGGCGCACCCGCAACACCCTGGCGCACAAGAAGCCGGGTTATGTGGCCGTAACCTTGTCCCTGAAACCGACCGGTGTTGCACCGGGCGACATCACCGACAAGCAGCTCGACGCCGTGGCCGACCTGGCCGAGCGTTACAGCTTCGGTCAACTGCGCACCTCCCACGAACAGAACATCATCCTGGCCGACGTTGAACAGTCCCAACTGTTCGCCATGTGGGGCGAGTTGCGCGAGCAAGGTTTCGCCACGCCGAACATTGGCTTGTTGACCGACATCATCTGCTGCCCTGGCGGTGATTTCTGCTCCCTGGCCAACGCCAAGTCGATCCCGATCGCCGAATCGATCCAGCGTCGTTTCGACAACCTGGACTACCTGTTCGACATCGGCGAACTGGACCTGAACATCTCCGGTTGCATGAACGCCTGTGGTCACCACCACGTCGGCCACATCGGCATCCTCGGCGTGGACAAGAAAGGCGAAGAGTTCTACCAGGTGTCCCTGGGTGGCAGCGCCAGCCGTGACGCGAGCCTGGGCAAGATCCTCGGCCCGTCCTTTGCCCAGGAAGCCATGCCTGACGTGATCGAGAAGCTGATCAACGTGTACATCGAACAACGTCACGAAGATGAGCGTTTCATCGACACCTATCAGCGTATTGGCATCGACCTCTTCAAGGAACGCGTCTATGCAGCGAATCATTAAGAACAACGAGGTCGTCGACGAAACCTGGCACTTGCTGCCCAAGGATTTCAACATCGACGAGATCAGCAACTGTGACGACCTGATCGTGCCGCTGGCGCTGTGGCGCGAACACGGCCGTATGCTCAAGGCCCGCGATGGCGGCCTGGGCGTGTGGCTGGACGCCGATGAAGAAGCCGAGGAAATCGGTGAAGACGTGGACCAGTTCCAGGTGATCGCCCTGAACTTCCCGGCCTTCACCGATGGCCGCAACTACTCCAACGCCCGCCTGCTGCGTGACCGTTATGGTTTCAAAGGCGAGCTGCGGGCGATTGGCGATGTGCTGCGCGATCAGTTGTTCTACATGCACCGCTGCGGGTTCGACGCCTTTGCCATTCGCGCCGATAAAGATCCGTACGAAGCCCTTGAAGGTCTCAAGGACTTCTCGGTGACGTACCAGGCAGCCACCGACGAACCGTTGCCGCTGTTCCGTCGTCGCTGATCCGTCAGCGCGAAACACAAAACCTTGAGCCACGGCAGCGATGCCGGTGCTCAAGGTTTTTTTTCGCCGGTTTAAAGCACGTTGTTCTCGTTGTCGGCGGGCGCCGGTAACGCCAGGCCAGGGTTTCGTTGCAGGGCTTCGCCCGTCAGCCGTTTGATCAGCGCCGCACGCTCATTGGCGTAATTGTCGACAATGGCGCCCATCTGCTGCGTGAACTGCTCGCTGGTCAGGTGCACCCGATCGCCCAACAGTTCGAAGGACATCGCCGCGCGGAACACCGTTTCATCGAACGCCGTTCGATGAGCCCCCTTCAGGTACTGAGTCCAGAACTCCTGGCGCGTCATCCAGTCTGCCAAAGCCGTCGTCTGCTCCAGTTTCACTACTTCGGCGAACACCCAGTCGAGGGTTTGCGGAATCACCTCGACGTCCAGGCGAAAGTTCATGTCCCGTGGCTGCGCGGGCAGATTCAGGCGTTCGGCCAGCCCTACCCGATAGGCCAGGCTGATTTGCATGGCTTGATCGAGCGTGACCGGCCCGGTGCGCGAGCGGGAGATAACATTTTTCACGGCGAACCGTTCGACTTCCTGCAAGCGGTACAAACCGCGCAACAGCTGAGCCAACTGAGCCTCCTGGGTCCCGGCCGTCACCCTCGCAGCGTTCATGGCCCGATAGCACAACACCCGCACGTGTAAATCGCTGAACAACAGGGACGAACCATCGGCGCTGATCTGCCCGACATCAGCCATGCGAAACAACGTCCGGCGCAAGGCGCTGTCTTCGGCGGCGGCCTCCATCACGTCCCAGACCCGCTGACTCAGCGAGCGGTAGACCATGCGGAAATCCGCGGTGTAGCGCAGTTGGCTCAGCAACAGGAAAAACGGTCGGGAATCGGGGTAGGCGTACACCGAACTCCACAGGGTTCGTTTCTGCACAACGTCGATTTCCGTCGCGCCGGTCAACCAGGTCGAGCTCATGGCCGAATCCATCAACACGTCTTGAACCCCCTCCACGTACCCCAGCGCTATCAGTCCGAGGCTGATGTTGCTGGCTTGCTGAAACGCGAGGAGCCGTTTCCGGGTTTCAGACGTCAGTGGATTACCGCTGATGTTGGTCCCTTGGTTCAAGACGCCTGAGGCGGCAAAGACATCCTCCGGAATCACACTGATGCGGTTGTCACGCAGATCCAGCAGCTCCAGCCGCACCAGCCCGGTGGCGCCGCCAGGCCATTGGCTTATGCCGGTTCCGCGCAGTTCCAGACGCTGCAATTGCTGCATTTGCGACACGTCAGGCACCCGCGACAACGCCGGGTTGGCATTGAGGTTCAACTGCTTGAGCCGTGTCAGCCCGGCCAGTTCCGTGACCGAGGCGTCGGTCAGTTGAATCTGGTTTTCACTCAGGTTCAGCCGCTCCAGCCGTGACATCGCGCCAATGGCCTGTTGGAGTCGGGTCAAGCCGTTGCCGATCAACGACAGGTGCCGGAGGTATTTGAAGTTGTGCAGGAAGCTGTTCAGCCCGCTGCTGGCCCCGACCCGATCCATGAACAGCACCCCGACATGGCTGAAGTCACCCATGATCAACGGCAGGTCGCCCAATGGCAGTGGCGGCAGCGTCAACTCATACAGCCGGCCGTCGAGGGTCAGCGAGCTCGGCGTTTCCCGGCGCCAGCAGCGAGTGATTTCCTGGGCCGCGCGGGTCTTGGCCAGCGTCGAGACTTTGCGCCGAGGCCCGTCCCCGATCTGCGACCAGCTATCGCGCTTGATCCAGTTTTCCAGCACCTGCCTGATCGTGAGGTATTCAAGGCGCAGACTTTCCAGTTTTCTCAAGACCAGCACGTCAACCTGGCCCAGGCCGGCCAAAAACGTATCGATCTGCTCCCGCGAGTGAGTGGGATACAGCTCCTGGGCACGACGAATGAGCCCGGGAGATCGAGCCGACGAGGTCGTCGCGAATGTCGGCATCCCGCCCGACGCCTTGCCGAGCAAGGTGTCGGCCAGGCGCATGGGCGAAACGTAGCCCGGACGTGGCGGCCGCATGCCCAATGCCTGCTCGGCGGACGCCCGGCGGGCCAGCACCAGGGCGGTGATTTTCGCCCTCAGCGCCACGCCGTGGTCTTCCAGTTGAACCCCCAAAGCCGTTCGGCGTGCTTGCGACAAACCCTCCCAGAGCGCCTGGAAATAATTTGCCCGCGTGCGTCCCGGCAAATAGCTGACCACGTTGTAATGCTCGTCCAGCACGTCATATCGGTCAGGGTGCGCATTCATCAGGAGCTTTTGCGTCGAGTTTTCAGAGCCCAGGCTGGCGGACTCATCGGTATAAAACGACCATTCCAGCATTCGCACATAGAGGTCGCTTTTCCAGCCGGGCAAATGCTTGAGTGCGCTGAACACCAGGCGATCCGTGTCGATCCCGCCGGCTGCATCCAGATAAAGCCCTTCATAGGCCCGGTTGACCCGCACCACTTGCTGGAAGCGGCGCGCCTCTTCCGCCAGACGCAGCGGGACTTTTCCTGCGTCCAGTTCGTCCAGCTCACTGGCGTCGGCATAGCGGACCAACTCATCGAGCACGCTGATCGGCAGGTCGGAAAAACCATCGCGCAGCGGCGCGGTACGGCCCGAGCTCACCGGCGCGCCCCGTTGATAAATCCACTTGAACAGCGCCAGGCGTTTGCGATCGGCTTGCTCGGCCAGTTTCTCGATCAGCGCGTTTATCTGTTCGGCCGCGACTTTCGTTGGCGAATCCAACAGCCGCTCACGTTCAGTAGCGTTCAGACCTGCCAGCAGGTCGGGGTAAAACTGCCCTGTGCGGACCTTTTCCAGACTGAGCGTGATGGTTTTTTTCGTGCTCTCGACGTCCGGGGCCATGAAGCGGCTGAACGACTCACCGGCGCCGTCAACGACATTGATCGCGGTCTGGGCCGGCCAGGTCTTGAGCGTCGTCACCAGTCGCAACTGCAAATCGGCATCGGCCATTGGCGCTGACGGCTTCAGCTTCATTTGTTCAATGAAAGCGATGACCGTCTGATCGACCGCGAAACGTCGAACGGTGTCGATCAACATCGCCGGCGGGGGTATCCGATCAATCAGGACCCGGCGCATGACACGCTCATCGACGGCGCTGACCGAAAGAATCTGCAACGCCCGGGGATCGGGAATGTCACGTTCCGAGTAACCCAGCCGACGGAAGAGTGTCAGGCGATCCCATTCCCCGGGCAGCTCTGAATCATGGCGCCACGCCCCGACATCGTTGGTTTCGAGCCTCGGCGCGTAACCGTCCTTGATCCGGGTGCCCTCGATCTCCCATAACCCGGTATCGGCCTGCGGGCGAACCGCATAGAGGTCCTTGCCCAGCGCCAGGTACGCCTGGTCGTAGAACCAGCGCAAGCCGCGTTCGTCTGCCTTCACCCAGCCCGGCAGGCTGATGCTGCGGCGATAGGGCGCCAGGTCCGGTTTCCACAAGCGGGGCTTTTCGTCCGCCAGCCGCACCTGCCTCAAGTTCTGCACGAAGCTCGAGCCCCTGACAGTCTTGAAGGTGCCCTTGACGGCCCCTGCCCCCGCAGAAAGCGCCGCCATCACCAGGAAATTCTCCAACGTGTCGAACAGGTAGTCCGCCGCTTGCTCCTGCTCACCCGCCGACCAGCGTTCTATCCCGTGATAAACGCCCATCAATAGCTCGACAGCGGTCAACGCCATCAAGACCTCACCAACCACCGGGATAAACGAAATACTGAAGAACGCGATATCGAGGCCGATCGTCTTGTAGGTTTCAAGCCTGGCCAGACGGGTTTTCTCGTCCGCTTCTTCAGTGGGCACCACCAGCAATCGCGCATCGGCTATGACATGCTCGACACGTTGACGGTACAACTCGGCAAACAGGTCGGTAGACACGGAATGAACAGTCACCGGGACGGAGGCACGCTGGGAGCTTTGCAAAAACTGCGCGCCGGCTCGCAATCCTCGGCTCGCAAGTGCCGCGTGTAACCCGGCCCGATCGGCCAGCAAGACAAACCGCAGTAGCGCGGTTTCGAACGATTCCTGGCTGAGCCGCACGCCGAGGTCGTACTCCAGCGCACTCACCGAAACGTACTCTTTTAGCGGTTGCGTGGTATCGCCAGGCAAATACAACACACAGGGATTGCCGTTATACGCCCCGTCATTGACCGCCACGATCAGCATGGCGCCGTGGAGCTTGTGGCCGAGCAGCTCTATCTGCTTATAGGCGATGGTGTGCCGGTCCAGTTTGATCGACGACTTTTTCTCCACCACCTCGCCTAACATCCGAAACACCTTTTCACTGATGTGTTTCTTCATCAACGCCAAATGACGATCAACATCGAGGCAGCATTGAGAGTGGGCCATGCAGGCCTTACGTACACTGCCGGTATCTATGTAAGGTTCAAAGACACTATTGAGGTGCGTTTGATAATGCTTGCCCAAGTCCAGCGTGCGACACAGTTGTGCAAACTCATGGGGTTTAATCGCCAGGATTTTATTGGCCGTACCGTTAATGCGTTCCGGCTGATAAATAAGGGATTTATCATCGTAGTTTTCAATAAGGGTTTCATTGGCCTCGAAGTTCTCACACGCCGCGATTAACAAATCGCGATCAATCGGTAACACCAGTTTTTTACGCAACCCGAACAGACTGGACGTGGAGCGAATATGCTGGAAAACGACGCCCCGAATATCCAGAGGCTCACCCAGTTTTTCCGCCATGGCCTGGGACAACAGGGGCTCGCAGAATTGTTGTGGAGCTTTCAGGGCGATCATTGCCGTGAGGGCTTCGGCGCGAGACCGCTGGCTGGCGATGACACTGGCCCGTAGCGCGTCGCGGGCCTCGCTGCTGGCCTGGGCAAGCCATGAAGGAATCTCCACGCCTTTGAAAAACTCGTAGAAAACGCCTTGCTGTTCAGACGTCATTTCAATGGAAACTTGACCGCTTGTTATGGAAGCGGAAGACGGCGTTGAATTGGAAGACATGAATGAGAAACTCTTTTCACAATAAGAGCCTTCAGTCTAAGGACGGAACTTTCAATTAAAAGCCCCAATTCCTGATCAATACCACCCCCAACAAATCAACAATACAAACTCAAGCCATACATATATACCACCCAAAAACCTTCAACTATGCAGACATTAAAAAAGATCAATAAAAAACCCGATCACTTTAACGTGACCGGGTTACGTAGACGGCTTTACCAGAAGCGTTGTTGAATCAGGCGACTCCACCAGGTCAGCAATACCCGATCCACCGAACCACTGGCGGCCATGCCAATGCGCTCTTGCAGGCTTTTGCGTTCGGCGTAGTGCAAGTGGTAGAGCTCGGCGCCCTTGGCGCGTTCGGCCAGGTATTCGTCGCTGGTCTTGAGTTCGTCCACCAGGCGTTTGTCCAGCGCCGCCAAGCCCAACCAGACCTCACCGGTGGCCACTTCGTCGATGGCCAGTTGAGGGCGGTAGCGGGAAACGAAGTTCTTGAACAGTTCGTGGGTGATGTCCAGGTCTTCCTGGAATTTCTCCCGGCCCTTCTCGGTGTTTTCGCCAAACACGGTGAGCGTGCGTTTGTATTCGCCGGCGGTCAGCACTTCGAAATCGATATCGTGTTTTTTCAGCAGGCGGTTGACGTTGGGCAACTGCGCGACCACGCCGATGGAACCGAGAATGGCGAACGGTGCGCTGATAATCTTCTCGCCGATGCAAGCCATCATGTAGCCACCGCTGGCGGCAACCTTGTCGATACACACGGTCAGCGGCACGCCGGCCTGACGAATCCGCGCCAGTTGCGAGGACGCCAGCCCGTAGCTGTGAACCATGCCGCCGCCGCTTTCCAGACGCAGCACAACTTCATCCTTGGGCGTGGCGAGGGTCAGCAGCGCAGTGATCTCGTGGCGCAGGCTTTCGGTGGCCGAAGCCTTGATGTCACCGTCGAAATCCAGCACGAATACCCGGCCCTTGGCCTCGGGTTTCTTCTTCTGTTTTTTCTCGGTTTTAGCCTGGGATTTGCGCAAGGCCTTGAGCTGGTCCTTGTCGAGCAGGCTTTGCTCCAGGCGCTCGCGCAGCCCTTTGTAGAAATCATTGAGCTTGCTGACCTGCAATTGCCCGGCCGACTTGCGTCGACCTTTGCTGCGCAATGCCGCGAAACTCGCCAGGACCACCAGAATGGCGATCACCAGGGTCACGGTCTTGGCCAGGAAACTGGCGTACTCGGCAAAAAACTCCACACAGGACTCCTTCAATACAATGCGCCGCATAAAACGCGCGCGGGATGTCGCCAGCATACCCATGCCCCGCCTTTGGGGCCAGCCGTGAAACCTCTGGCAACAGGCCTGTAACGGGCATTTCAAACAAGCGTATGTTTTTTCATTGACAGCTCACTGCCATCCTCATAACCTCGCCAAACCTTCAACGTACCGGGATGACGCGGACGTGGGCAGCATCTACTTGATTCGACATGGCCAGGCCTCCTTTGGTGCAGACGACTATGACGTCCTGTCGCCGACCGGTGTTCGCCAGGCAGAAATCCTCGGCCAGCACCTCGCCGAGCTGGGTGTCAGCTTCGACCGCTGCCTGTCCGGGGACCTGCGCCGCCAGCAACATACCGCCAACAGTGCGCTGCAACAGTACGCCGCCGTGGGCCTGCCGGTGCCGCTGCTGGAGATCGATTGCGCCTTCAACGAATTCGATGCCGACGCGGTGATTCGCGCCCTGCTCCCGGCCATGCTGGATGACGAACCACAGGCGCTGGAAATCCTGCGTAACGCTGCGCAAAACCGCGCTGAATTCCAGCGCATCTTCGCCCTGATCATCGAGCGCTGGCTGGCCGGCACTTACGACACACCGGGGCTGGAAAGCTGGCTGGGGTTTGTCGAGCGTGTGCAAGCCGGGCTGAACCGTATTCTCGAACAAGCCGACAACACCCAGAAAATCGCCGTGTTCACCTCCGGCGGCACCATCACCGCCCTGCTCCACCTCATTACGCAAATGCCTGCCCGACAGGCCTTTGAGCTCAACTGGCAAATCGTCAACACCTCGCTCAACCAACTGAAATTTCGTGGTCGCGAGGTGGCCCTGGCTTCCTTCAACAGTCATGCGCACCTGCAACTGCTGAAGGCCCCGGAACTCATCACGTTTCGCTGAGTCCGGATTATGTGACCCTTGCTGTAATCACCCAGCTCTTATTACCCAAGAAAGGATCGAACCATGACCTCCGTAGCTGATGCCGTACAAGCAATGAAAGCCAAGTTCAACCCAGCCGCTGCTGCCGGCCTGGATCTGGTGTTCGGTTTCCGCATCGACGACACCAAGAACTTCTCGCTGATCGTCAAAAACAGCACTTGCGAGCTGCAAGAAGGCGAAAACCCGGACGCCCAGGTCACTCTGGTGATGGACGGCGAAACCCTGGAAGGCATCGTTGACGGTTCGACCGACGGCATGCAGGCATTCATGGGCGGCAAACTGCGCGCTGAAGGCGACATGATGCTGGCGATGAAACTGTCCGAGCTGTTCCCTTCGTAAGATGACGGTTCCCCGCACGGGGAGCCTCTCTGGCTGCACACGAATCCCGTCTATATGGCGGGATTCGTCGTTTCTACGTAGGAGCTGCCGAAGGCTGCGATCTTTTGATCTTGCTTGTGATCTTCATCGGCACCGAAAAAGATCAAGATCAAAAGATCGCAGCCTTCGGCAGCTCCTACACAGGGGTGCGCTGCTCAGCGAGTGCCGGCGTCGTCCATTTCTTCGAAGACTTTGGTGTGCTCGTCAAACAGTGGGTCGTCGTAACCGACCTCTACGTCATCGCCGTCAAACTTGAGCACACCTTCATCGTCTAGCTGAAGGTTGATGACGAACCTGCGGTCGCTCACTTGCAGGTACAGCTCGTAAAGATCCGCCGGCTTATCCGGACTGATAAAAAGGCTGTACATGTAACGCACACGCCGGGTCAGCACCGGCCATGTCATCAAGAGCACCTGGGTATCCACGCCAGGGTGATTGCTCTTCAACGAATCAATGGCTGCCTGGACCAGGAATTCGTTGTACTTGGCCGTCAGGACGATGGGCTTGCTGCGCTTCATCCGATGGGTATTGAAGTGACCGAAGGCGTCTTCGGGCTCATACATCCCGCTGCGAAACCATTTCGTAGCATCGTACGAGGGTTCACTCTCTTCCGAGATACGAGTACTCATCATCAAGGTGTCCGGGAGCTTGCTGCCCTGACCGGCATACTGATAAATCCCGACCAGACCGAGGGCGATCAACGCCGCAATCAAGATACCTTTCGGGTTACTGACTTTAATCATTGTCTACATCCTTGTTTGGGCGGGCGGGGAATCTAACCGATCTGCCCGGCAGTTAAAACAGGCCGCCCCCGCATTTGCCGTCTATATTTCTTCTGGCCGCATGCGTCAGACATCGGCTGTTCAATCCGGCTTCTTTATGAAGGCTCACGCGGAGAACATTGCCATGAGCCCACCTGACGACCACGACGGATTCAATCGCCGCCGCGTACTGCAAGGCCTTTCGGCAGGCGCCGTCGGCGCCTGGGTCAGCCCACTTTTCGCAGGGAGTAAAACCATGCCCGACGCCCCGGCCGATCTGATTCTCTACAACGGACGCCTGCACACCGTCGATCGCAAGAAACCCCAGGCCAGCGCCGTGGCGATCAAGGACGGACGCTTCGTGGTGGTCGGCAGCGACGCCCAGGCCATGGCCCTGCAAGGTCCGGGCACGCAGATCATCGACCTGCACGGGCGCACGGTGATCCCCGGCCTCAACGACTCGCACTTGCACCTGATTCGCGGCGGCCTCAATTACAACCTGGAACTGCGTTGGGAAGGCGTCCCGTCGCTGGTCGATGCCTTGCGCATGCTCAAGGACCAGGCTGACCGCACGCCAACGCCGCAATGGGTGCGGGTGGTCGGTGGCTGGAACGAATTCCAGTTCGCCGAAAAACGCCTGCCGACCATTGATGAACTGAACAAAGCCGCACCGGACACGCCCGTGTTCGTCCTGCACCTCTACGACCGCGCCCTGCTCAACCGTGCCGCACTGAAAGTGGTCGGCTACACCCGCAACACACCGAATCCGCCAGGCGGCGAAATCCAGCGCGATGCCAATGGCGACCCCACCGGCATGCTGATCGCGCGGCCGAACGCGATGATTCTGTACTCGACGCTCTCTAAGGGGCCGAAGCTGCCGCTGGAGCATCAAGTCAACTCGACCCGCCAATTCATGCGCGAACTCAATCGCCTCGGTGTTACCAGTGCCATCGACGCCGGCGGCGGTTATCAGAATTACCCGGACGACTACCAAGTCATCCAGCAACTGGCCGACGACAAGCAACTCACCGTGCGCATCGCCTACAACCTGTTCACCCAGAAGCCGAAAGAAGAGCTGACCGACTTCAAGAACTGGACGTCCAGCGTGACCCTGCATCAGGGCGACGATTACCTGCGGCACAACGGCGCCGGCGAGATGCTGGTGTTTTCGGCGGCGGATTTCGAGGACTTTCTCGAACCACGCCCGGACCTGCCGCACACCATGGAAGACGAACTGGAACCGGTGGTGCGCCACTTGGTGGAACAGCGCTGGCCGTTTCGCCTGCACGCGACCTACAACGAATCCATCAGCCGCATGCTCGACGTGTTCGAGAAGGTCAATCGCGACATTCCGTTCGACGGCTTGCCGTGGTTTTTCGACCACGCCGAAACCATCACCCCGCAGAACATCGAACGGGTCAAAGCCCTGGGCGGCGGCATTGCGATTCAGGATCGCATGGCGTTCCAGGGTGAGTATTTCGTCGAGCGTTACGGCGCCAAAGCCGCTGAACACACGCCACCGATTGCCCGGATGTTGGCCGAAGGCATCCCGGTCGGTGCCGGCACCGATGCCACCCGAGTGTCGAGCTACAACCCCTGGACCTCGCTGTTTTGGCTGGTCAGTGGCCGCACCGTCGGCGGCCTCGAACTGTACCCGCAAGGCTTGAGCCGCGACACGGCACTGGAATTGTTCACCCACGGCAGCGCCTGGTTTTCCTCCGAGCAGGGGCAAAAAGGCCAGATCAAGGCCGGGCAACTGGCGGACTTGATCGCGCTGTCGGCGGACTACTTCCACATCGAGGACGAAGCGATCAAGTGGATCGAGTCGGTGCTGACCATTGTCGATGGCAAGATCGTCTACGGCAGTGTCGAATTCGACAAACTCTCACCGCCGCCAATCCCGGTGGTGCCCGAGTGGTCGCCAGTGGCCAAGGTGCCCGGGCACTGGAAACCCCTGGCGCCGCTGACCGCGCAGGTTCACCAGTGCGTGGGCGCGTGTGCGGTGCATGCCCATAGTCACGAACGGGCGCGGTTGTCGTCGGCGCCGGTCAGTGATTTCCAAGGGTTCTGGGGCGCGTTCGGCTGCTCCTGTTTCGCGTTTTAGAATCAAAAAAAACGCAGCGTTCCGCAGCGCCTGCATGATCTCTGTAGGCGCTGCGATCTTTTGATCTCAAGCCCCTACAAACGAACGCACCAGTAGATGCGTTGACCCCGGTCAGGTCCCCGCCCCCGCGCACTCACTACCATCGCGCTTCCATCGAAAGCCAGGGACGGCTCATTGGGAGCCGTGGCTGAACATTCTCAAGGAAGAGTCAATCATGCGTTCATTGAAGATCATTGTGCTGGCATCCGCGTTTAACGGCCTGACCCAACGGGCCTGGCTGGCGTTGCGCCAGGCCGGTCACAACCCGAGCGTGGTGTTGTTCACCGACCAAGACGCAGTGTGCGAACAGATCGAACAGTCCGGCGCCGACCTGGTGATCTGCCCGTTCCTCAAGGACCGGGTGCCACAGCAGCTATGGAGTAACCCGCTGCGCCCGGTAGTAATCATCCATCCGGGCATCGTCGGTGACCGTGGCGCCAGTGCCCTGGATTGGGCGATCACCCATGAGCTGGAGCGCTGGGGCGTGACCGCGTTGCAAGCCGTGGAAGAAATGGACGCCGGGCCGGTCTGGGCCACCTGCGAGTTCAACCTGCCCCAGGGCCTGCGCAAATCCGAGTTGTACAACGGACGGGTCAGCGATGCAGCGATGCTGTGCATCCGCGAAGTCGTGGAAAAATTCATCGCCGGTTTCGTGCCGGTGCCGCTGACGGACACCCGGCACCCGGTGTTGGGGCGTTTGCAGCCGAACATGAAGCAGGCGGACCGCACGTTCAGTTGGCACGACTGCTCGCGTTTCATCAAACGCTGCATCGACGCCGCCGACGGCCAGCCCGGTGTGTTGGCCAGCCTGGCCGGTGGTCAGTACTACCTGTATGACGCACATCTGGACTCACGCCGCGGTACACCGGGACAGATTCTGGCGGTGCACGACGACGCGGTGCTGGTGGCGACCGGGGATTTCAGCCTGTGGATCGGCTCGTTGCGCTGCAAGCCGCTGGCCGGCGAAGAAACCTTCAAGCGCCCGGCCCGGCATGTGCTCGCTCGGCAACTCAACGAAGTACCCACCCTGGACTGGTCAATCGCGGCCAACCCTTTCAGCATCGAAGCCTATCAACCGATCAGCTACCGCGAATCCGGGCAAGTCGGCGAACTGACCTTTGAGTTCTACAACGGCGCGATGAGCACCGAACAGTGCGAGCGGCTGGTGGAGGCGTTGCGCTGGGCCAAGGCCCGGGAGACCCAGGTGCTGCTGATCAAGGGCGGGCGCGGCAGTTTTTCCAATGGCGTGCACTTGAACGTGATTCAAGCCGCCGAGGTCCCGGGGCTGGAAGCCTGGGCGAATATCCAGGCGATTGATGACGTCTGCCAGGAACTGCTGACGGCCCGGCAACTGGTGATCAGCGGCCTCACCGGCAGTGCCGGGGCCGGCGGTGTGATGCTGGCGCTGGCCGCCGATATCGTGTTCGCCCGCGCCGAAATTGTGCTCAACCCGCACTACAAAACCATGGGCCTGTACGGCTCCGAATACTGGACCTACAGCCTGCCCCGCGCCGTGGGTCAGGCGATGGCGCAAAAGCTGACCGAAGATTGTCTGCCCGTGAGCGCGACCCAGGCGTTGCAACTGGGCATGGTTCAGGAGATTGGCCCGCGCTGCCCTGATGAATTCGGTTTGTGGTTGCTGCAACGGGCCCATGGCGCGTTGAGCGATCCGGCGTATGCCGCCGTGCGTGAACGCAAGGGCCGCTGCGATAGGCAACTGATGCAGCATTGCCGCAATGCGGAGCTGGAAGAGATGCATCTGGACATGGTGCAGAACCGTAAACAGTTCGCCGAGAAGTGCCGTAATTTTGTGTTCAAGCGCAAGGCGTGTGGCACGCCGGCGCGGTTGGTGGCGGAATGGGCGGTGGTTCCGGAAGTTGAGTTGGCGGGTTGATCCGTTAAAAGATCGCAGCCTGCGGCAGCGCCTACAGATGAACGCAATCCCCCGTAGGAGCTGCCGCAGGCTGCGATCTTCTGATCTTGATCTAAGGCTGTAAAAGCAACGCCACTACAGCGGTCCAGCCAGTCTGATGGCTGGCCCCCAACCCACGCCCGGTCTCGCCATGAAAATACTCATGGAACAGCACCAGATCGCGACTCGCCGGGTCGGCCTGCAACTGCGCATAGCCGGCCATCGACGGCCGATTGCCCTCTTCATCCCTCAAAAACAGCTTGGTCAAACGCTGACTCAAGCTGTCCGCCACGTCTTCCAGCGACGCCAGAAACCCCGAACCCGTCGGGTATTCCACCGAAAAATTCTGATCGTAGTAGCGGTGAAACTCGCGCAAGGACTCGATCAGCATGTAGTTGATCGGCATCCACACCGGCCCGCGCCAGTTGGAGTTGCCGCCGTACAGCCGCGATTCGGATTCCGCCGGTTCGTAACGGGCGCACAAACTGTCGCCATTGATGCGGATGCCAAAAGGCTGCCCGGCGAACGCCTTGGACAATGAACGAATGCCAAACGGCGAGAGAAACTCGCCCTCATCCAGCATGCGCTTGAGCAAGTCCTTGGTTCGCTCACCCCGCAGCAGCGCCAGCAACATGCGATTGCCTTCTCCCGGCTCGGTCCAGCGTGAAACCAGGCTGGCCAGGTCCGGGCGATGGCGCATGAAACCGAGCAAACGCTCACGCAAACCGGGTAAGCCTTCGTGTTCGTGTTGTTCCAGCACCTGCACGGCAAACAGCGGCATCAGTCCGACGATCGAGCGCAAGCGCAGCGGCTCGTTCACCCCGTCGGGACGGTGCAACACGTCGTAGAAAAACTGATCCTGCTCGTCCCACAGGCCTTCGGCGTCAGAGTCGATTTTATTGATCGCCCCAGCGATGTAGAGGAAGTGTTCGAAGAACTTCACCGCGATGTCGACGTACACGCTGTTGCGCTTGGCCAGCTCCAAAGCGATGCGCATCAAGTCCAGTGCATAGGCGGCGACCCACGCCGTACCATCGGCCTGATCGAGTTGATAGCCGGGCGGCAACAGCGCAGAACGGTCAAACAACGCGATGTTGTCCAGCCCGAGAAACCCGCCCTGGAACAGGTTGCGGCCCTCGGCGTCCTTGCGGTTGACCCACCAGGAAAAATTCAGCAGCAGCTTGTGGAAAATCCGTTCGAGAAAGTCCATATCGCCGACACCGGTCAGCGCCTTGTCCTGCTGATACACGCGCCAGCAGGCCCAGGCGTGCACCGGAGGATTGGCATCGTCGAACCGCCATTCGTAAGCCGGCAACTGGCCGTTGGGGTGCATGAAGCGGTCTTTGACCAGCAGCAATAATTGATGCTTGGCGAACCCCGGATCGATCAGCGCGAAGGCCACCGCTTGAAAGCCCAGGTCCCACGAGGCGTACCACGGGTATTCCCAAGTGTCGGGCATCGAGACGATGTCGAAATTCGACAGGTGCCGCCAATGGGTATTACGAATGTGCGCCCGTTCGGGTGGCGGCGCGGGTTGCGCGGGATCACCGTCGAGCCATTGATTGACGTCGAAATAGTAGAGCTGTTTCGACCAGAGCAACCCGGCCAACGCCTGGCGCTGCACATTTCGCGCATCGGCGTCGGCGATGCCGCGTTGCAGCGCGGCGTAGAAACCATCGGCTTCGGCCCGGCGGAGTTCGAACAAGGTCCGGGCGTTGACCTGCGGCGAACCGGCCGGGGCAAAGCGCAGGAACACGCTGCGGGTTTGGCCGGCGTCGAAGGTCAGGATGAAATGCGCCGCGACTTTGGTTCCGCGTTCAAGACTCACGGCATCAGCGGCGGCATCGACAATAAAATCATTGATCCCGTCCTTGAACGGACCTTGCGCCGGCACGCCGTCGAGCTTGGGAAAGTTGCTTTGGTTTTCGCAGAACAACCAGGCGCAATCGGCCTCGCCCCAGGCCGTCGCTTGGCGGTCGGTCAATTGCGGATGCCGCGCCAGCACCTGATGACCGTCGAGTACAAGGCTCGGCTTTTGCCCGTCGGCGACCCAGCTCCAGGTGTTGCGTGCCCACAGTTGCGGCAACACCTGCAAACGCGCGGGTTGATCGGCACGGTTGTGCACGGTGACGCGCATAAAGATGTCGTCGGGCGTGTGCTTGGCGTATTCCACGGTGACGTCGAAATAGCGCTCATCCTCAAACACGCCGGTGTCGAGGATTTCGTACTCGGTATCGGCCAGGCCCCGGCGGGCGTTTTCCGCCACCAGATCGGCGTAGGGAAATTCGGCCTGGGGGTATTTGTAGAGCATGCGCATGTAGGCATGGCTCGGTACGCCATCGACGAAAAAATACAGTTCCTTGACGTCTTCGCCGTGGTTGCCTTCGCTGTTGTTCAGGCCGAACAGACGCTCCTTGAGAATCGGGTCGCGTTCATTCCACAAGCCCAGTCCCAGGCACCAGTGCTGGGCCTTGTCGCTGAACCCGGCGAGGCCATCCTCGCCCCAGCGATAGGCGCGGCTGCGGGCGTGCTCGTGAGGGAAATAACGCCAGGCGTCGCCATCAGCGCTGTAGTCCTCGCGAACCGTGCCCCACTGGCGCTCACTCAGGTAAGGCCCCCACTCGCGCCAGTCCTGGGCCTCGCTGCCGGCGAGGCGCTGGCCTTCGGGGGTGGCAAGGAGAGTGGCTGCGGGTTTTGCCGGCATGGGGTGGTCCGTTGGAGGCGGGAGACGCTTGCAGTGTAGTGCGCAGGTCGCAGTGGGAATGTGAAAACTCTGACACCTGACGCTTGAACGCTGAGGTCCCTTGTGGGAGCGGGCTTGCTCGCGAACGCGGTGTATCAGTCGAATCAATGTTGAATGACACACCGCCTTCGCGAGCAAGCCCGCTCCCACAGGGGGCAAACGGTATCAGTGGGCCGCAGAGGCTCTTACAATGCGTGCACCTCCTCCTTCGGCCAGCCCATGGACATCGACCTCGCCCGCACCTTCCTGGAAATCGTCCGCTACGGCAGCCTCGCCGCCGCTGCGCAAAAGCTCCACGTGACCCAGACCGCGATCACCGCCCGGGTACAGAAACTCGAAAGCCAATTGGGCAGCACCCTGTTCGTGCGCAACCGCGCCGGGGCCCGTCTGACGCCCAACGGTGAGGCCTTTGTGGTGTACGCCAATCAACTGGTGCAAACCTGGGAAGCCGCCCGCCGCGATCTGCCGTTGCCCGAAGGCTACCGCGACGTGTTGCACATCGGCGGCGAAGTCAGCCTGTGCAATCCGTTGATGCTCAGTTGGGCCGCCGAATTGCGCGAGAAGATTCCCAGCCACGCCCTGCGCATGGAAATCCGCGATGGTGAAAACCTGCTGCGCCAACTTGAACTCGGCGTACTCGACGCCGCGCTGGTCTACCAGCCCGAATACTGGCCGCGCCTGCAAGTGGAACAGGTACTGGAAGAAAAGCTGATCCTTGTGCGTCTGGCCGGCCAACCCGAGCCGTATGTGTACATTGACTGGGGCCCGGATTTCCGTCGCCAACACGACGCTGCCCTGCCGGAAAAGGCCAAGGCTGCACTGAGTTTCAACCTCGGGCCGCTGGCCTTGCAGTACCTGCTGGAACACGGCGGCAGCGGTTACTTCCGCACCCGCGTGGTTCAAAGCTACCTGGAAAGCGGCGTTCTGGAAGCCGTGGCCAAGGCCCCGGAATTCAGCTACCCGACGTATCTGGTTTACTCCCGGGACCGGGATTCAGCGACCCTGCAACACGCGTTCGACCTGCTGCGCGAAGTGATCAAGAACGACGATGACTGGTCCCAGCGCTGGAACCCGTTGGGCTGAGCACATCGAGAGGCTCGTTTGGCGTTTGTGTCCTCAAGGTTCACCGGGCCTCTGCGGGCGGATCGGCTAATCTGCTGGGATAACAACAATCACAGGTGATTGCAGTGAGGCAGACCACCCAAGCGTTCCGCGCCCGATACCGAGCCGACATTCATCGTTTCTACAATCCCTGGTTGCATGGCGCCTTCGTGCTGCTGTTCGGCCTCCTGGCCATCGGCGGGTTCTGGCGCACGGTGCAGCAGGTTCAGCCGCTGGAGTGGCTGGCCGTGCCGTTGACGCTGCTGTTCTTCAACTTCGGCGTGTACATGGTGCATCGCCACCTCGGGCATCACAAAAAGAGCTTCGCGCGGATGTTCTACGCCCGGCATGCCGGCGACCATCACAGTTTTTTCGCCCCGGGCCACATGACCTATGACGGCGCCCGGGACTGGCGGGTGATTCTGTTTCCAGCCTGGCTGATCGTCGTTCATACGCTGGTCGTTACCCTGCCGCTCTGGTGGCTGATTTCGCAGGTCAACGCCAACGTCGCCGGGTTGTTCGGCGGCTGCATGGTCCTGGGCTACCTGACCTATGAAGTGTTCCATGCCTGCGAACATTTGCCGCCACGCAACCCGATTACCCGGCTGCCGTGGATTCGCCAGATGCGCCGCCTGCATGAACTGCATCACCGCCGCGAGCTGATGCAGGAACGCAACTTCAATATCGTGTTTCCACTGATGGACACCCTGTTCGGCACCCTGTACTGGGAACCGGAGCACGCCAACCCGCACCCGACGAGAACGCCCATGACCCGCATGCAGCACCAGATCGACATCGCCGGCAACCCGATTGCCGTGCTCGCCTACGCCAGCAGCGTGACCCGTTGGCCCGAGTGGCATCCGTCCTCGCTCAAGGTCGATGGCCAAAGCGGTCCGCTGCATGCCGGCTCGCGGTTCGAGGAAGACATCCGGGCTGGCGGGCGTGACGGGCACTTGAGTTGGGAGGTCGAGGAGTATTTGCCGGGCCGTCGTTGGAGCGCCCAGGCCCGGGGCGATCATGGCTTGTCGCTGGTGGTGACTTACGAATGCGAGGCGGTGGGTGACAGCACACGGTTTGTTCGCACCCTTGAGTATCAGTTCAGCGGCCTCGGGATGCGCATCGCCAATCAATTGCTGCTCAAGCGACGCATCGATCACGAGTCGGCAGCGTCATTGCTGGCGCTGCGCACCATGGCGCAACAACACCTCGCCCCGGCAGGAGTGAGCGCGTGAGGTCCGTCTTCAGGTTGTTACTGCTGCTTATCGTCGCGATTGCCGCCTTCCTGCTGCTGATGCCGACCAAGGTGCAACCGGTGGCCTGGACGCCGGCACCGGCGCCGTCTCTGGCCAGCGGCGTGTTTGCCGATAATCAGAAGCTCAAGGACGTGGAGCGCGTGGGCGCCTCGGACATCGACGGGCCCGAGGCCTTGCTACTGGAAAACGACGCCTTGATCACTGGCCTGCACGACGGTCGGGTGATTCGCACCAGCCTCGACGGCAAGGTCAGCAAAGTGTTGACCGATACCGGCGGCCGGCCATTGGGGCTGGCCCGGCATCCCAACGGTTTGCTGGTGATTGCCGACGGGGTCAAGGGCTTGCTGTCCCTCGACGCCCAGGGTCGTCTGATTCCGTTAACCACCCTGGCCAATGGCGTGCCCTTCGGTTTTACCGATGACGTGGCCATCGACAAGCCGGGGCATTACGCCTATTTCAGCGATGCGTCGAGTCGTTGGGGTTATGGCAAGGATGGTGAGGCGATCATCGAGCACGGCGGTGACGGTCGGTTGCTGCGTTATGACTTCCAGACCGGCAAGACCAGCGTGTTGCTGGACAAACTGGAGTTCGCCAACGGCGTGACCCTGGGGCCCGACGATGCGTTTGTGCTGGTCAACGAAACCGGCGCTTATCGCATCAGCCGCTATTGGCTGACCGGGCCGAAAGCCGGGACCCATGACCTGTTTATCGACAACTTGCCAGGGTTGCCGGACAACCTGGCGTTTAACGGTCAAAACCGTTTTTGGGTAGCGCTGTATGCGCCGCGGAACAAACTGCTGGATGCCACGGCGCCGCACCCGTTCGTGCGCAAGATGATTGTGCGAGCCATGAGCGTACTGCCCAAACCCGTGGAGAAACGCGCCTTCGCCTTGGGCCTGGATCTGGACGGCAAAGTGATCGCCAATCTGCAGGATGCCGGGCCTGGCAACTATTCGCCGATCACCACTGTGCGCGAGTATGGGGACTGGTTGTATTTCGGTTCGTTGAAGGCGCAGCACATGGCGCGGTTGCCGCTGGAAAAGGCGTTGCGTTAACGCATCAGGATCAAAAGATCGCAGCCTTCGGCAGCTCCTACCTGGGATTGCGATCATCTTGTAGGAGCTGCCGAAGGCTGCGATCTTTTGATCTCAGTATTTTGGATCTTCAACCCGTTCTACCGGCTTGCCCTGTTCATCATCCGGGATGTCTTCGGCATCCGGCTCTTCAGGCTCAACGGTATTGTGCTGCGGGCTCAACGGCTCCGGATGAGTCGGGATAGGATCGAACCCGCCCTGCTCTTCGCTTGGAAATTTTTCGTTGGACGATCGGGGATGATTCATGGAAGGCACCTCTGCGCGAGTCATGGATGGAAAGACTCTGTACGTTCGAGGTGCCGGGATCTGACGCCGTTCCAATTATTCAGTCACCGATGGTCGGCGACTCAGGACGACGCCTGGAGTTGTTTGACGATCTTGTCCTTGACCAGCAATCGCTGTTCCTTGAGCTTTTTCAGGGCGTCATCGCTGGGTGCATCCGATTTGGCCGTTTCAGCCTTGACCACTTCGGCGTCCGCTTGCGAATACTTGTTGATCAGAGAATCCAGTAATGGGTCCTTGGTGCGTTTTTGCTGGATAACTTCCTTTGAAATCTTCAGGTCCTGATAAAGGTCGTGTGGCACCGGCATGGAACACCTCCGTTTGTTGATCGGTAGCAAACGCGATCAATTGCGTTCACCAATTATCAGAATGGCCTCGGTTACCCGGTTCTGTCGACCTCCTGTCAGACCAGCGGTGTCCGTTCGTCGTCCTTTTGCATACCCGATCAAACCTTTCGCCGCCCGTCAGCCTCCACTGTTCAACGATCCTGTGATCGCCCATGAAAACCTCTGTGGAGAATAACCAATGGACGGATTCACCCTGCGCCACCTCGCCCTGGCCGTTGCCTTGAGCAGCAGCATGGGCACCGCATTCGCCGCCACTTCCAATGATTTTGTCGACAACGCCGCAGCCGGCGGCATTGCCGAAGTCGAAACCAGCAAATTGGCCGTGGAAAAAAGCTCATCGGCGGACATCAAATCGTTTGCCAACATGATGATCACCGATCACACCAAGGCCAACGATGAACTGGCCGCCCTGGCGAAAAAGCATGACATCGAGGTGCCGGACAGCACGACGCTGGTAAAGCAGGCTAAGGAGAAAATCCTCGGCCTGCGTGACGAGTCGTTCGACGCGGCCTACGCCAACAACCAGGTGAAGGCCCACGAAGAAACCATCGCCCTGTTCAAGAAAGAAGCCGACACCGTCACCGACGACCGAACCCCCGGCGCCACCGAACTCAAAGGTTTCGCGCAGAAAATGCTGCCGGCGCTGCAAAAGCACCTGGACGCGGCCAAAGCGTTGCAAGCGGCGCATCCGAGCAAGTAACCCCTCCACCAAAAAAACCGCATCCAGGGATGCGGTTTTTTTTGTCTGCCGTAATCCCCGCTCGAACAAAACAACGCCCCCCGTAGGAGCTGGCGAAGCCTGCGATCTTTTGATCTTTAACAATCCAACCAGCGCCACGATCAAAAAATCGCAGCCTTGGGCAGCGCCTACTAGAGTTGTTGCCCAAGGATGAAAATATCCTGCCGGGGGCGAACAACTATTTCGTACGGCAAATGTCACTGATTTGCGCCGATCAATTTTTGGGAAATCGGCCCAACACTTCCAGGGAGTCAAGGCACATGGCGGCACTGCAAAGCAGCACACTCGATGCAATGAAAAAAAACCAGGTGCAACTGGTTGCCGAATGGACGAACAGCCTCGAGGCCAGTGGTGCCACGCGTAACCTCAAAGACCATGACCTGAAGCAGCAGACGTCAGAGTTCTTTGAGTTGATCACTTCCGGGCTGGACCACGGCAACGGCCAGAACATCGCCGCACCGGGCTGGGACGAAATTCGCCAGTTTCTCGAAAAGCTCTCCCACAGCCGCGCCTTGCTCGGCCACGACTCGCAACAAACCGCCAGTTTCATCTTTGCCCTCAAAGGCCCGCTGTTTTCGTTGCTGCAGAAGCAGTACAAAGACGATCCGGCGCTGCTGGCCGAGCAACTCTGGGAAATCTCCGAACTGCTCGACGCCCTGGGCATGCACACCATCCACACCTTCCAGAAGTCCCGCGAAGCGGTGATCAAGCGCCAGCAAGAAGAATTGCTCGAACTTTCCACCCCGGTGGTCAAACTTTGGGACGGCGTGCTCGCACTGCCAATGATCGGCACCCTCGACTCGCAACGCACCCAAGTGGTGATGGAATCGCTGCTGCAACGGATCGTCGACACCGGCTCGGAAATCGCCATCATCGACATCACCGGCGTGCCGACGGTCGACACCCTGGTGGCGCAACACCTGCTTAAAACCGTCACCGCCATTCGCCTGATGGGCGCCGATTGCATCATCAGCGGCGTACGACCGCAGATCGCGCAAACCATCGTGCACCTGGGCTTGGACCTGCAAGGTGTGGTCACCAAGGCCAACCTGGCCGATGCGCTGAAACTGGCCCTGACCCGGCTGGGACTGACCGTCAGCAAGGCGGTATGAGGTGATGGAGCGGATTCCGATTCTGCAAATGGGCGACTTTCTGCTGGTGACCATCCAGGTTGACATGCATGACCAATTGGCCCTGACCCTTCAGGACGACTTGTCCGAGCGCATCAGCAAAACTTCGGCCCGGGGCGTGCTGATCGATATCTCGGCGCTGGACATGGTCGATTCATTTATCGGCCGGATGATCGGGACCATTTCCGGCCTGTCGAAAATCATGGACGCCCAGACCGTGTTGGTGGGCATGCAGCCGGCCGTGGCGATCACGCTGGTTGAACTCGGCATGACCCTGCCCGGCGTCAGCACCGCGCTGAACGTCGAGCGTGGCATGAAGCTGTTGCATGAGCGGGTGCGTGAACAATGACCGTACGCAGCAGCGGCAGCCAACCGATCCTGATCGAGCAAGACGTGGTGCTGGCCCGCCAGACCGCGCGCAAATTGGCTCAGGAGTGCGGCATGCGCCTGATCGACCTGACCAAACTGGTGACCGCCGTCAGCGAGCTGGCGCGCAACACCATGGTCTATGGTGGCGGCGGCGACATGGACTGGCAGATTCTCGACGAGCCTCCCCGCACCGGGTTGCGCCTGGTCTTTCGTGATGAAGGGCCAGGCATTCCCGACCTCAAGCTGGCCATGACCGATGGCTGGACTTCCGGCAGCGGCCTGGGGCTGGGCCTGACCGGGGCCAAGCGTCTGGTGGAAGAGTTCGAACTGGAAACCGAGCCTGGCAAAGGCACTCGCATAACGATTACCCGATGGACATGAACATTGACGGCACCTTGACGCAGGTCCTGCCGATCGAAGACAGCAGTCAGATCGGTCACGCCCGGCGCACTGCGCAGAAACTCGCGGAGCAAAACGGCTTCGATGTGACCGATTCCGGGCGCGTGGCATTGGTGGCCACTGAACTGGCCAGTAACGTGCTCAAACACGCCGGGCGCGGTGAACTGCACCTGCGGACCTTGCCCCGGGTTTCAGGCACGGGGATCGAGATCATTGCAGTGGACCGTGCCGGTGGCTTTGATTTGCACGCCTGCCTGACCGATGGCTTTTCCACCGGCGGTACGCAAGGCATCGGACTCGGGGCCGTGTCGCGGCAGACGGAAGTCTTCGATGTCTACGCTGATTCAAGGGGCGCCGTGTTGCTGACACGTCTATACCCGCGCACCGACAAGGCACCGGACCGGCGTATCGGCGTCAGCCAGCACTCCTTGCACAATGACCCGGCCTGCGGCGATGTCTGGCGCTTGGCGTTTGACGGGCCATGCATCAGTGCACTGGTGATCGACGGCCTGGGCCATGGCGAGGAAGCTGAACGCGCCGCCCGCGCCGGTGAAAAAGCCTTCGCCCTGACACCGTTTGCTTCTTCGACAGTGTTGCTTGAAGACCTTCATCACGCCATGACCGGCACCCGGGGCGGCGCCGCCGCCATCGCGCAGTTCGACGGTGACGCGCTGAAGTTCATCGGCATCGGCAATATCGGCGCGAGCCTGATCGCCCCGGACAAATCCCGAGGCCTGGCCTCTCATCCAGGCATCGTCGGCGGCCAATACCGGAAGGCCCAGCCCTTTGACTATGCTCATGTGAACGGACAACTGTTGATCATGTACAGCGACGGCCTGCAGTCCCGTTGGAACCTGCAAGATTACCCCGGCCTGGTGCACCGCCATCCCGCCGTGATTGCCACCATTTTGCACCGCGACTTCTGCCGTGGACGGGACGACGTCACGGTGCTGGTTATCGCGCTGGAGGCCGCCCATGGCTGAGTCACCCAACCTGACGCCCGACGAACAATCGGTGCTGATCGCTCAATTGCAGAGCGAAGCCACTGCCCTGTTCGACGAACTCGACGAAACCAACCAGGGGGTTCTGGCGCTCTATGCCGAGCTCGACCAGCAGGCTGAACAACTTCGACAGGCCTCGGACCTGAAAAGCCGCTTCCTGTCGTACATGAGCCATGAGTTCCGCACGCCGTTGGGCTCGATCCTGAGCATTACCGGCCTGCTGACTGACGAGCTCGACGGGCCCTTGAGCCCCGAGCAGCACAAGCAAGTGGCGTTCGTCAGCAGTGCCGCGCGGGAACTGAGCGACATGGTCGACGACTTGCTCGACCTGGCGAAGATCGAGGCCGGGCGCATCACCATTTCACCGGCCTGGTTCGACATGTTCGACCTGTTTGCCGCCCTGCGTGGAATGTTCCGGCCGATAGTCGAGGGCAGCGCCGTGGACCTGATCTTCGAAGAACCGGTCGGTATCCCTCGCCTGTTTACCGACGACAAGAAACTCGCACAGATCCTGCGCAACTTCATTTCCAACTCGTTGAAGTTCACCACACGCGGTGAAGTCCGGGTGTCGGCGCGGCTGGAAAACGGCGATAACGTGCGCTTCGCCGTCAGCGACACCGGAATAGGTATCGCCCCGGAGCTACATGGCGCATTGTTCGAGGACTTTTCCCAAGTTGATTCGCCATTGCAAAAACGCCTGCGTGGCACCGGCCTCGGTCTGTCCTTGTGCAAACGCTTCGCCGCGTTGCTGGAGGACGAAGTCGGGGTCGAGAGCACGCCGGGGACCGGTTCGACTTTTTTCGTGATCATCCCGCTGGCCATTGCCGTGGAGCCCGCCGATGAAACGTGACATCTGCTTGCTGATCGTCGACGACAACGTCGCCACCCGCTACGCCCTGCGTCGGCGCCTGGAACGGCACGGCTACGCGATACTCGAAGCCGGCACCGGCACCGAGGGCCTGGCGTTGATCGACAGCGAACGGATCGATGCGTTGATCCTCGACGTCAACCTGCCGGACATGAGCGGCTTCGATATCGTGCGCAAACTGCGTGCCGAGGCGGCCACCGCCCTGCTGCCGGTGATTCATGTCTCCGCGGCGTCAATCCAGACCGGCGACATCATCACCGGCCTCGACGCCGGCGCCGATGCTTACCTGATCCACCCCGTGGACCCGGACGTCTTGCTCGCGACCCTGCGCACCTTGCTGCGGGTGCGCGACACCGAGAATGCCCTGCGCGAAAGCGAGGCGCGGTTTCGGGAGATCTTCAGCAACGTTTCGGCCCCCATTGCGGTGATGGACGCGACGCTGAAAGTCCACGAATGCAATCACGCTTTTGCGCAACTGATCCAGGACAACCTCGATTCCAACACCCTGCGCGAATGCTTTGCCGACGATCAGGGCGCGGTGATTGATGAGTTGCGTCTGCGCCTGGCCTACGGCGAGCGTTGGAAAGGCACGCTGAACATGCGCGTCGAAGGGCTGGTACGGGAAACCGAGTGGCAAATTTCGCCCTATCGCACCCCGGAACTGAGCCTGGTATTTGTCGAGGATGTCACCGAGCATCGCCACCGCGAACGCTCGCACCTGGCCCGACTCGACGACGCCACCACGCAACTGGCCAAGGAGGTCGCCGAGCGGGTGCGCACCGAAGCGCAGTTGCTGCAAGTGCAGAAAATGGATGCGCTAGGCAAGTTGACCGGGGGCATCGCCCATGACTTCAACAATTTGCTGACCGGCATCATCACCAGTCTGGAACTGATTCAGAAACGGATCGCCGACTCACGCACCGACAAGGTTCAGTTCTACGCCGAAGCGGCGCTGAACTCGGCCATGAGTGCTGCGTCCCTGACCCATCGCCTGCTGGCCTTCGCCCGCCAGCAACCGCTGGATACCCGGCCGGTGGACATCAACGAGAACATCCGCTCACTCGAAGAACTGCTGGTACGCACCATCGGCGAACGCATTGCCCTGAAGCTGGAATTGACCTCCAAGGCTGCCGTCGCGCTGGTCGATCCGATCCAGTTGGAAAGTGCCGTGCTCAACCTGGTGATCAACGCCCGGGATGCGCTGCCCCAGGGCGGCAATATCTGGGTCAGCACCTACGCGGCCTATTCCCACGGCGACCCCAATCTGGCGGACGGCGCCTATGTGGCGCTGGCGGTACGCGATGACGGCACCGGCATTGAACACAGCGTAATCGACAAGGTCTTCGACCCGTTTTTCACCACCAAGCCGCTGGGCCAGGGCACCGGGCTGGGGCTGTCCACCATTTACGGGTTTGCCCGGCAGTCCGGGGGCGATGCGCATATCCGCAGCGTGGCCCGTCGCGGCACCGAAGTGACCATCATGCTGCCGGCCAGCGCCGACCCTACGGCGGCCGAAACTGAATCGGTGGTCGTCGATTCCCAGGGCTCGGGCGAGCATGTGCTGATTGTCGAGGACATGCCGTCGGTGCGCATGTTCGTCGCCGAGGCGTTGGTGGATGCGGGTTATCGATGCACCCAAGTGGGCGATATCGAAACCGCGCTGGAGCGTTTGCAGAATGATCCGACGGTCGACTTGATGCTGACTGATGTCGGCTTGCCGCGCATGAGCGGGCGGGAACTTGCCGATGTCGCTCGGGGCTGGCGCGAAGGGTTGCCGATTTTGTTTATGACCGGTTATGCGGAAAACGCGCTGAATCGTTCTGAGTTTCTGGGCGAAGGCATGGACATGTTGGTCAAACCGTTTCAGATCAATGAATTGCTCGACAAGGTTCGACGCTCCCTCGACGGCGCCTGAGCAACTCAAGATCAAAGGATCACAGCCTTCGCCAGCGCCTACCGGGTTCGGCGTAGGAGCTGCTGAAGGCTGCGATCTTTGAATTGCCGCTACAAAACCCTGGCCAAAAACGGCGCCGTGCGGCTCTTCTTGTTTTTGGCAACGGTCTGCGGCGTACCGGCCACCACAATCTTGCCGCCCTGATCCCCCGCCCCCGGCCCGATGTCGATCACCCAGTCACTCTGGGCAACCACGCGCATTTCATGTTCGACGACGATCACCGTATGCCCTGCTGTCACCAGCGTATCCAGTTGTTCCAGCAACCGATCGACATCCCGTGGGTGCAACCCGGTGGTGGGTTCGTCGAGCACGTACAGGGTCGCGCCCCGCTGGTTGCGTTGCAGTTCGGTGGCCAGTTTGATGCGCTGGGCTTCGCCGCCGGACAACTCGGTTGCCGGTTGCCCAAGGCGCAGGTAACCGAGTCCGATGTCCCGCAGCACCTCCAGCGAGCGGCGGATGCCCGGTTGTTCGGCAAACACCGTGACCGCTTCGTCCACCGTCAGTTGCAGCACCTGGGCGATGCTCAGGCCATTCCAGGTGATCGCCAACGTCTGCGGGTTATAGCGCGCGCCGTGACAAGTCGGGCATGGCGCGTAGATGCTCGGCATGAACAGCAACTCGACACTGACAAAGCCCTCGCCTTCGCAGGTCGGGCAACGGCCCTTGGCGACGTTGAAGGAAAACTGCCCGGCGTCGTACCCCTCGGCCTGCGCCTCGGGGGTGGCGGCGAACAGTTTGCGCACGTTGTCGAACAGCCCGGTGTAGGTCGCCAGGTTCGAGCGCGGCGTGCGGCCAATCGGCTTCTGATCAACTTGCACCAAGCGTTTAATCGACTCCAGCCCCGCCGTGACCTGACCGCCGCTGACTTGCGGCGCGTCATCCTCAAGGCTCAGCTCTTCGGGCTCGCTGGCAGCCCGGCCCAGATGCGCACCCACCAGTTCAAGCAACGCCTGGCTGACCAGACTCGACTTGCCAGAGCCCGAAACACCCGTCACCGAGGTGAAGCAGCCCAAGGGAAACTCGACGCTGAGGTTGTTCAGGTTGTTGCGGCTGATGCCTTCCAGCCGCACCCAGTCCTTGGCCTTGCGAATAGCGCGCGGCGCCGTGACCTGTTCGGCGAACAGGTAGGCGCGGGTCTGGGACTCGCTGATGTGCTCCAGCCCTGACGGCGCGCCGCTGTAGAGAATGCGCCCACCATGCTCGCCCGCCGCCGGCCCGACGTCGATCAACCAGTCAGCGCGGCGCATGGTTTCCAGGTCATGCTCGACCACAAACAGCGTGTTGCCCGCTGCTTTCAGGCGTTGCAGGGCTTCGAACAGTGCCTCGCCATCCGCCGGGTGCAGACCGGCGGACGGTTCATCGAGGACGTAGATCACGCCGAACAGTTGCGACCCCAATTGCGTCGCCAGGCGCAGACGCTGCAACTCGCCGGACGACAACGTCGGCGTGCTGCGTTCCAGCGCCAGGTAACCGAGGCCCAGGTCGGTCAGGGTGCTGACCCGCTCCAGCAAATCTTGGGCGATGCGTTGCGCGGCCAGGCGTTTCTCCACCGACAGGTTCGGCGTGTGGCGCACGTCAGGGGCGTTGGCGTGACCACTGGCGCCGTGGGCGACACGCTGTTCGCGGGCCTCGCGGGTCTGGTCATGGGTCAGGACTTCGCCGGGTTCATCAGGCTGTTCAAGGTAGGTTTGAGCCGCCACCGGTTTCAGGACTTCAGCCACTTGCAGCAACGGCATCTGCGACAACTCACCGATGTCGTACCCGGCAAACGTCACCGATAACGCCTCGCGCTTGAGCCGCTTGCCGTCGCACAACGGGCACGGGCTGCCGAGCATGAATTGCGAAACGCGCTTTTTCATCAACGCACTTTGCGAGTGGCTGAAGGTGTGGAGGATGTAGCGCCGGGCGCCGCTGAAAGTCCCCTGGTAACTCGGCTCCATTTTGCGCTCGAGGGCGACTTTGGTTTCTTCCGGGGTCAGCCCGGCGTACACCGGCACGGTGGGGGCTTCTTCGGTGAAGAGAATCCAGTCCCGCTGCTGCTTCGGCAGTTTGCGCCAGGGAATATCGACGTCGATGCCCATGGTCACCAGGATGTCCCGCAGGTTCTGCCCTTGCCAGGCCAGCGGCCAGGAGGCAATCGCCCGTTGGCGGATGGTCAGGTTCGGGTCCGGGACCATCAACGCTTCGGTCACTTCATAGACACGTCCCAAACCATGGCACTCAGGGCACGCGCCTTGGGGCGTGTTCGGCGAGAAGTCCTCGGCATACAGCATCGCCTGCCCCGGCGGGTAGCTGCCGGCGCGGGAATAGAGCATGCGGATCAGGCTCGACAAGGTTGTCACGCTGCCCACCGAAGACCGGGTGCTCGGCGTGCCGCGCTGCTGTTGCAGGGCCACGGCCGGCGGCAGGCCTTCGATGGAGTCCACGTCCGGCACCCCGACCTGATCGATCAAGCGTCGGGCATAGGGCGCCACGGATTCGAAATAGCGCCGTTGCGCTTCGGCGTACAAGGTCGAAAACGCCAGGGACGACTTGCCCGAGCCGGACACCCCGGTGAACACCACCAGGGCATCGCGGGGAATGTCCACGTCAACGTTCTTGAGGTTGTGCTCCCGGGCGCCGCGCACCCGGACCATGCCGGAGGGAGGGGTTGAGGTGCGCTTTGAAGTCATGAACCAGCCTTAATTCAAGATGCATTGAAAACGCGATCCCCCGTAGGAGCTGCCGAAGGCTGCGATCTTTTGATCTTGATCTTTAAAAGCAAAATCAAAAGATCGCAGCCTTCGGCAGCTCCTACGGGGGTATGTGTCAACCGTTGAGGACGGTGCGGACCATTTGGGTCAGCGCTTGCGGCCCATACGGTTTGCTGAGCAAATGGGTATCAGGGCTTAGTTGGTGATTGCGCGAAATGATGTCCCGGGTGTGCCCGGAGGTAAACAGCACCGCCACCGCCGGGCTCTGCACTTTGGCCCAGGCCGCCAGGTCCGAGCTTTTGATCAGGCCGGGCATGACCACGTCGGTGAAGATCAGGTCCACGGCCACGCCCTCCATCAACATCTGCATGGCCGTGTCGCCATTGGTGGCGGTCAGCACCTGATAGCCTTCTTCACGCAGCAATTCCACCGCCGTGCTACGCACGGCTTCGTTGTCCTCGACCACCAGAATCGTCTCATGCCCGCCCGGCGGATTCGGCCCGTGAAGCGGCGCCTCATTGGCCAGCGGTCGCAGGCTGCGCGGGAAATACAACTGCACCCGCGTGCCCTCGCCCGCCACACTGGCGATCTCGATGTGCCCGCCGCTCTGCTTGACGAAACCGAACACCATGCTCAAGCCCAAACCGGTGCCCTGACCATCGGCCTTGGTGGTGAAAAACGGTTCGAACGCTTGGGCCAGTACCTGCGGTGACATACCGATGCCGGCGTCGGTCACGGTCACGCGCAGGTAGTCACCGGCGACGATGCCTTTGCCCGCACAAAACTTCCGGTCCAGGGCAATATTCCCGACGCCAAGGCCGATGGTGCCCTCGCCTTTCATGGCGTCGCGGGCATTGATCGCCAGGTTGAGAATGGCGTTTTCCAGCTGATTGCGGTCCACATACAGGCGCCAGGCATCGTCGGCCACAGCCACATTGATCTGAATGGTTTCCCCCAATGCCCGCTGCAACAATTCCCCCAGGCCTTCGAAGATTTGCCGGGGGTCGCAGACCGCTGGCGACAACGGCTGACGGCGGGCAAACGCGAGCAGTTGCGATGAAAGCTTGGCGCCGCGCTCGACCGCCGCAATCGAAGCACTGACCCGGCGCTGCACGTTGGGATTATCCGGCTCATGCCGGGCCAGCAGATGCAGGTTGCCGGCAATCACTTGCAGCAAATTGTTGAAGTCATGGGCCACACCGCCGGTGAGGCCACCGATAGCTTCGAGCTTCTGGGACTGGCGTAATTGTTCCTCCGCCGCCAGTCGCGCGCCGACTTCATCAGCCACCCGTTGTTCCAGGTTACGAGTGAACTTGAGCAAGGACTCTTCGGCGATTTTGCGTTCATGGATGTCGATCAACACCCCGGGAAAGCGAAACGGTTTGCCCTGTTCATTGAACTCGCAACAGCCGCTGGCCAGTAACCACCGGTAGCTGCCATCAGGGCACAGGATGCGGTACTCGGCGTTATAAGGCTCACCGGTTTGCACGGAGTGATTGACCTGCTCCTCAACCCAATCGAAATCGTCAGGGTGAATCCGCGATTCGGCGATGGCAGTGGGCAAGTCGGCCAGGTCCTGATGCGCCGGATAAGAAAACGTGCGCGCAAAACGCTCATCTCCGGACAACACGTTGGTCTCGATATCCCAGACAAACGAACCGAGCAACGCCCCGGCATTCAGCGCCAGGCGCACCCGCTCATTGTCAGCGCGATAAGCGTTCTCGGCTTCCTGGCGCCGGCGTTCGGAAATCACATGGGCGGTGGTCTCGACCACCATCGCCATGACCCCGCCGGGATGGCCTTCGTCATTGGCGACGGGGCTGTAATACAGATCCAGCCAGACATCTTCCGGAACACCATCGCGCAACAGCACCAGCTCCTTGTTGCGAAAGGACAAGGTGCCGCCCGCCAGGCACGTATCCACCACGTGGCGATTGAAATCCGCGACTTCCGGCCAACCGAGTTCCACCGGCGCCCCCAGCAGATAGGGATGGCGGCCACCGGCAAACACCGAATAGGCGTCGTTGTAGATCATGTAACCGAGCGGCCCCCAAAGCATCACCATCGGCAGCGGCGACGCCAGCATCAACTGCACCGTACTGATCAGGCTGCGGGGCCAGCGATCAATGGCACCCAGCTCGGTCTGGCTCCAGTCGAACGCACAGATACGTCCGGCCATTTCGCCATTCCAGCCAGCACACCCGTGGCTATCAGATAAAAACTGCATCGGCTGACTCTGTGTCCTGTAATGGCGCCCAGTTGTTTCGAGCACCGCGCAGTGCTAATGGTTTCATGCAGGTATAGCTGATTTACCCATGGAACACTTTTGTGCCGAGGGGCTTGCCAGGCACACCTGCGAGTGCGCCTCGATCAGATACTTGAGCCGATGGTAGCCATTTCTCAGGTTGCCGGCGACGTCGAAAATGGTCTTCTCGATGGCCAACGAAATGCGGGGGGTGGGGAGCGAGATGCTTGCGGGGTGCCGGACGCGTGCAGGTGCACGGCGTGCAGCGATGGCGTCCGTGAAATCGCCATCGCCGCAAAGCCGTGCCACTACAGGAAGATCACTATCAATCCGTGCCGTATTTCGGCGAGCGCGGTCCGTACAGCAAACCGGCTGGATGCCCGGCCGACAGCAATCGATTGCTGGCGACACCGGCAATCGGATAGCCGGCGTCGGTGGAGCTGTTGATGATCTGTTTCACCGCAGCGGTAATCAGCATGCCCACCAGACCGCCGCCGCCGTTGTTGCCGCCCTCTTCGCTCGACGCGCGCGCCGCACCGGTCCACAGGGTGGTGCCGGTTTTCAGGTCGACCAGTTTGGCGGTCGCGGTGACGGCCGTTTCGCTGCTGATCACCATGTAGCGTGTGCCGTATTCAGTCACGGTGATGTACAGCGCGGCGTCGGCGCCGAAAATGCTCCGCAGTTTGTCCGCCGGAGCCTGGTGAATATCCGCTGGCGTGGTCAGGCCGTTCTGGCGAAACGTTTCGTCAACCAAGGCAATCGGCAGCACGTAGTAACCGGCCTCGGCCAACGGAAAGGTCACTTGGGACAGCATGGCGTACGACGCCTTGACGTCCGGGGAGTCGTTCAGCGGCGGCAACACCAGAATGGTTTTCGGGCGGGCTTGCTTGTACGCCGAATAGTCCACGGTCTTGGGGCTGACACAACCGCCAAGAACCGCCAGTGCCAGCAGGCCGGCCATCAGTTTCAATGAGCGCGAGATCATTTGGCGTCTCCGGTTTTAGCGTTCTTGAGCAGAAAATCCATGTACGCCCCGGACTCGGGGAACAGCGTCTTCTCGGTCCGGAACTGCTGAACCATCTGATCGTCCTTACCCATGCTCAGGTACAACAGGCCCAAGTGGGCGTGGTAACCGGGCGGCGGGGTCTTGCCCGTCGAGGCGATCTTCTGCAAGTCGCGCTCCAGGGCTTCGGCCTGTGCTTCCTTGGGTGTTTCACCCTTGAAGTACTCATAGACTTCCGGCTGGTAGCTTTCCCACTGGTACAGGGTGGGCGGGCCGCTGTTGCAGCCGGCCAGCAATGCGCTGCCCGACAGGACCAATGTCATCAATGGCCATGCTAGAAACTTGTTCATTGGGTTATCGCTCCTTGATCAGTTGCCCGGTTTCCATGCACCGGAGTTCATGCCATCCACCAGGCGATTGATCGCCTCGCGCATGGCCAGGTCGAGCACTTTGCCGTTGAGGGTCGAATCGTAGGCCGCAGTGCCGCCAAAACCGATGATTTCGCGGTTGGACAAGGCGTACTCGCCCGCGCCCTGGGTCGAATAGACGACTTCCGAGGTGCTGATATTGACGATGTTCAGGTTGACCTTGGCGTAGGCCACTTGGGTCTTGCCGCGACCGAGGATGCCGAACAGTTGATGATCGCCGGTTTCTTTGCGGCCGAACTCGGTCACATCACCGGTCACCACGAAGTCAGCACCCTTGAGGCGCTGGGTCTGGCCCTTGATCGACGCTTCCTGCTGGATCTCGCCCATGTTGTCGCGGTCCAGCACGCTGAAGCGGTTGGTCTGCTGCAAGTGAGTGATCAAAATGGTCTTGGCCTGACCGCCGAGGCGATCCACGCCATCGGAGAAAATCCCGCGCATGTAGCTCGAACGGTTGTCGAACTTGCCCACCGCCATCGGTACGCGAACACCGGCCCAGGCTTGGCTGGCGCTTTCGACTTTTTCTACCGGCAATGCGCGGGAGCTTTCAGTTGCACACCCGCCGATAGCACTTAATACGGCAATCGCGGTACCCGACACCAACATCCGAGAGATCATTCTCACTGTGTATTCCTTCTTGAAGTGCTGTTGATCCCGGCACGGCATTGGCCAATCGCTGCGGGTTGCAGCGACGAAAAAGCGTTGGGGATTTGAATCGACAATCGACGTGCGGAACGTCGGCGGCGGGCATTATGCCAAAGTGCCACCACCCAGAACAGCGAATAAATATTTTTGGCGCCAGATCGTTGACCGCACCGCCCCTGTAGGAGCTGCCGAAGGCTGCGATCTTTAGCTCTTGATCCTCGTCGATTTGGGGGGCGTCAAAAGATCGCAACCTTCGGCCGCTCCTACGGAGGGTGAACCGGCTGTTCAGCGGAAATCCCGGCTGCGCACGCTGATGCCATCGAGCAACGGGCTCAGGTCGCTCAAGCGTCCGGCAATCAAGTGCCGCACCTCGCCTTCCTTTTCCCAGCGCCCATCGACCTTGAGTAATTGCGACCCCACCAACACCTGGCGCTGCCGCTCGGCCAAATCACGCCAGACCACCACGTTGACGTTGCCGAACTCGTCTTCAAGAGTGACAAAGGTCACGCCACTGGCGGTGCCCGGTCGTTGACGGCCAGTCACCAGCCCGGCGACGCTGACGGGCCGGCCATGCTCGACGTCGAGCAGTTCCTTTGAACTGCGGCAACGCCGGGCTTTCAAGTCTGCACGCAACAACGCCAGCGGGTGCGGCCCGAGGGTGGTGCCCACCGCTGCGTAATCGGCTTGCAAGTCTTCACCCACGGTGGGTTTTGGCAAATCGACTTCAGGTTCTTCCTGACGCGGCAACCCGGCAAACAACCCAAGTTGTTTCTGCACCCCGGCCACTTCCCAGCGCGCTCGATGGCGATCACCGGCCAACCCGCGCAAGGCGCCGGCATCGGCCAGTTGCTCCTGGGCGCGGGCGTCGAGCTGCGCCCGTTCGCCGAGGTCGGCGATGTCGGCAAATGCGCCCCTCAACCGCGCAGCCTCGATGCGCCGGGCATCGTCCTCGCGAAAGCCCTTGATCATGCGCAAGCCCATGCGGATCGCCGGTTGCGCGCCGCTGATCGGTTCCAGGCTGCAATCCCAATCACTGGCGCGCACGTCCACCGGGCGAATCTGCAGATGATGCCGGCGGGCGTCCTGCAGAATCTGGTCCGGGCTGTAGAAACCCATCGGCCAGCTATTGATCAGCGCACAGGCGAACGCTGCCGGTTCGTGGCATTTGAGCCAGCAACTGGCGTAGGTCAGCAAGGCAAAACTGGCGGCATGGGATTCGGGGAAACCGTAGCTGCCGAAGCCTTTGATCTGCTCGAAAATCTGCGCGGCGAATTCTTCCGTATAGCCGTTGTGCTTCATGCCGGCGGCCAAGCGCTCCCTGTGTGGTTCCAGTCCGCCGTGACGCTTCCAGGCAGCCATGGAACGGCGCAACTGATCAGCCTCGCCGGGACTGTAGTCGGCAGCAACGATGGCGATCTGCATGACTTGCTCCTGGAACAACGGCACGCCCAACGTGCGCTCCAGCACGACTTTCAGTTTTTCCGAAGGGTATTCGACCTCCTCCTCACCTTTGCGACGACGCAGGTACGGGTGCACCATGCCGCCCTGAATCGGCCCCGGACGGACAATCGCCACCTCGATCACCAGGTCGTAGAAGTTCACCGGTTTGAGCCGGGGCAGCATCGACATTTGCGCCCGGGATTCGATCTGGAACACACCGATGGTGTCGGCACGGCCAATCATTTCGTAGGTGGCCGCGTCTTCGGACGGGATGGTCGCCAGGCTCAGATCAAGGTTTCTATGGTGTCGCAGCAGATCGAAACAACGGCGAATCGCGCTAAGCATGCCCAGTGCGAGGATATCGACCTTGAGCAACCCGACCGCATCAAGGTCGTCCTTGTCCCACTGGATGATGGTGCGCTCGGCCATGGCCGCATTTTCCACCGGCACCAGACTGTCCAGCGGTTGCTCGGAAATCACGAAACCGCCGGGGTGCTGGGACAGGTGCCGGGGGAAACCGATCAACTGCCCGGTCAGGCTCAAGACCCGGTGCAACACCGGGCTCTCGGGGTCGAACCCGCCTTCCAGCAAGCGCTCGACGGGTGGCGTCTTGTCACTCCAGTGGCCGCAACAATCGGCCAGGGCATTGATCTGATCCGGCGGCAGGCCCAACGCCTTGGCCACATCGCGCACCGCGCCGGCCGCATGGTACGTGCTGACCACCGCTGTCAGCGCGGCGCGGGTGCGGCCATAACGCTGAAACACATACTGCAAGACTTCTTCGCGCCGCTCGTGCTCGAAATCCACGTCGATGTCCGGCGGCTCGTTGCGTTCCTTGGAGAGAAACCGTTCGAACAGCAACGTGGTGCGATCCGGGTCTATTTCGGTGATGCCCAAGGCATAACACACCGCCGAGTTGGCCGCCGAACCCCGGCCCTGGCAGAGGATTTTCTGGTCATGGGCGAAGCGCACGATGTCGTGGACCGTCAGGAAATAGCTCTCGTAGCCCAGCTCGGCGATCAGTTCCAGTTCCTTGTCGATCTGGAGCAGTACTTCAGGTTTCGGCGCTCTTTCCCAGCGCCACTTTATGCCTTCTTCGGTCAAATGACGCAGCCAGGAAGTCGCCGAATGACCGTCAGGCACCAGCTCCCGGGGATATTGATAGCGCAACTGGCCCAGGTCGAAGGTGCAACGCCGGGCGATGACCAGCGTTTCATCGAGCAAGGCCGGCGGATAGATTTCGCCCACAACATCGAGGCTGCGCAGGTGCCGTTCACCATTGGGATGAAGGCGCAAACCGGCCGCCGCCACCGGCAGGTGATGGCGGATCGCGGTCATGGTGTCCTGCAAGGCGCGCCGGCCACGGGCGTGCATGTGCACATCGCCGCTGGCCACCGCCGGGATTCGCAGTTCCCTGGCCAGCATCAACAGGTCGTTCAGCCGTCGGTTATCGTCCTGCCCACAATGCAACTGGACCGCCAGCCACAGGCGTTCGGCGAAGGTCTGTTTGAGCCAGTGACCGCTTTTAAAGTCATCCACCGCATCCGGCACCCACAAGGCCAACAGCCCCGGTAGCGGTTCGTCGAAGTCCTCGCGCAGCACTTGATACTGGCCTTTCTGCGTGCGGCGCCGGGCACGGGTGATGAACCGGCACAACGCCTGATAGCCTTCAAGGTTTTCCACCAGCAGCACCAGCTTCGGCCCGTCCTCGATGCGTATTTCGCTGCCGATGATCAGCGGCAACTCAACCGACTTGGCTGCTTGCCAGGCCCGGACGATCCCGGCCAGGGTGCATTCATCGGTGATCGCCAGCGCCTGATAGCCTTGCTGTTTAGCCCGTTGAAACAACTCCAGCGCACTGGAAGCCCCGCGCTGGAAGCTGAAATTCGACAGGCAATGCAGCTCGGCATACTCGACGCTCATGCGAACCAGCCTTGCAGCCACAACGGACCGCCCTCACCCACCGCACGATAGGCCCAGCCCTGTTGGCCGGCGCGAGTCTGGATCAGGTAATAATCCCGGCGCACGTCAGCGCCGTCCCACCAACCGGATTCGATGCGCTCCGGCCCCATGAGGATACGCGCCGAACCTTCGTGCACCGCGAGCGGTTCGGTCAGCAGCCAGCCCGGCCGATGCACGCCGGGCAATCCGCCACAGAGTTGACTGTCGACGGTGGTCTGCCAGGCACATTCAGGGCGGTGATCGGCCTGGAAGCGCAAACCCTGCACTGCTTCGTCACCCAGCCGTGCCCGCAGGCGTTCGCGCAATTGCTCCCAGGGCAAGGACTGCTGCGGACGGTCGTCGAACAGTTCCTGACGCTGGGGCACGAAGCTCGGCAGGTCTTCGGCGCGCAGGCGAAAACCGCGCACCGGGGCTTCGACTTGCACTTGTTCCAGTCGGCCCCGAGCCAGTTCGAAGAGCATCGCCGGGTCACGTTCGGCACTGAGCAGCCCGACCTTGATCACGCTGTCGGGCAACCCGGCGTGTTCCAGGTGCAGGTCGAAACGCTGCACGCCGCTGTCCCGACCGCAGAGGAATGCCGACAAATCGCCGGTCAATCGGCGTAATGGAAACAGCAGCGCCTGATGGGACTGCACGTCGAAGTTGAGTTCGATGCGCACATCGAAACGGTCCGGTGGCAGGTAGAACGCCAGGGCCAGGTGTCGCAGGCCGAACAACGCGTCCAGATGCTTGAGCACCTGGGCCTCGAAACGCCGGGCCAGGGTATGCCGGGGCAGCGCCTGCACCTGACTCAAGGTGCGCAGGCCCATGCGCGACAACGCCGTGGTCACCGAAGGTTCAAGGGCGACCCGGTCGACGGGTAACTGCCCCAGGTGATAGCGCAAGGCTTGATCATCCGGCACCACCAACCCGTCATAAACGTTGGCCAATACCCGTGCCGCCACCGGGTTGGGCGCAGCGACTATCCGGTGACGAAAACCCAGTTCGGTGAGTTCGGTGCGCAAGCGTGCCTCGAACTGCGGCCAGGCGCCGAACAGGCCCAGGCTTGATTCGATTTCAAACACCACGGCGCGGGGGTAATGCACGCTGACCTGGGAGCTGAACCGATAGGCCCAGGCCGCAAGAAACTGCTGCCAATACTCAATCTCGGCGGCGTCGTATTCAGCCGTGACGAAGCCTTTGCTCAAAGCCTGGGCGGCAGTCATCGACTGGCCCGGACGCAAGCCGAGCGCCCGGGCCGCAGCGTTGACCGCTTGCAGCACCCGACGCTGGGCCGGGCCAGTCAGCAGCGCCAGCGGCTCATCGGGATCGGGGCGCTGGCGCAGTACCGCGTCCAGCGCCAATTGCGGGAACAGAATGCAGACCCAGCGCATGGCAACCTCAATGCCCCATGGCAAAGGCAATCGGCGCCGCGCGGGCCAGTCCGCCGCGACACTTCAAGACCCGTAACTGCGCAGGCCTGGCGTCGATGGCAATGCGCAGGGCCGCCGGCGAAGGGTTGACCGCTTCAGCCAGCGAGCGATAGGCAAACGCCAGGGTCGAGCCGGTTTCCGCCGCCACCTGCAAGCGCCGCAACGCCCGGTCATCGGCCTTGTGCGGCCAGCACAGCACCGCACCGCAACTGCCCGAGCGCAGGCATTGCTCCGCCGCCCACAACGCATCGCGCTCGCTGGCCTGGATGATCGACAACTGGCGCAAATCGACCCCGGCGTTCTGCCAGGCCTGGGGGTATGGCACGTACGGCGGTGCGATCAGCACGATGCGCTCGCCCGCCGCCGACAACCGCGCCAGGGCCGGCCACACCAGTTGCAACTCGCCGACGCCCTGCCCGGCCAGGAGGATTTCGGTCAGCGCCGCTTCCGGCCAGCCACCGGTGGGCAACGCCGCATCCAGCGCGGCATGCCCGGTGGGTTGCGGGCTGACGGCCGGGGGCGCAGGCCGGCCCTTCCAGACCAGGCCGCCATTGAACAGCGTATCCAGCGCAACGACGGCGCCCATCACCCTTGCCTCACCAGGCCACAGAACACGCCTTCGATGGCCAGGTCCTGATCGGCTTCGACGATGATCGGTTTATAGGCCGGGTTGCGTGGCAGCAGTCGCACGGTGTCGCCGACCCGCTCGAAACGCTTGATGGTGACTTCACCGTCGAGCCGCGCCACCACGATCTGGCCGTTCAGCGCCTCAGGGTTGCGGTGCACGCCCACCAGATCGCCGTCGAGAATGCCGTCCTCGATCATCGAATCGCCCTGGACCCGCAGCAGGTAATCCGGCACCCGGGAGAAGATCGACGGGTCGAACAGCAAACGGCTGTGAACCTCGGCATCCGCGCCAATCGGCGCCCCCGCCGCCACCCGGCCGAGCACCGGGATGTCCAGCAACTCAGGCCGTGCCGGTTGCCCGAGCAAGCGAATGCCCCGGGCCTGATGCGGGTTGACCTCGATAAACCCTGCTTCGGTCAGCGCCAGCACATGCTTGCGCGCCACGCTGCGGGAGGCGAAACCAAAGGCCTCGCTGATTTCAGCGAGGCTCGGGGACTGACCGTGCTCCGCGATTCGATCACGGATAAAGGTCAGGATGGCAGTACGGCGGGGAGTGAGAGTCGTCATGGAGTACATTTGTACTCTTTTGACATTTTCCTGGCAAGTGCCAGCGGTGTAGGAGCTGACGAGTGAAACGAGGCTGCGATCTTTTGATCTTGATCTTTAAAGGCAAGATCAAAAGATCGCAGCCTCGTTTCACTCGTCAGCTCCTACAGGGAAGTTCAGCCGCGCTTGAGGATCTGGTCCATCACCCAATCGGTCTTCAACGCCTCCCCGGCCAGCGCCGGGTGCTGGGTTTCACCACGAATATGGGCGTTCATGCCCAACACGTGATGCCACTGGATGTGTTCGTGATGCTCGATGTGCAGGCTGATTTTTTCATCGGCATCAAGCATTACAGGCTGTTCATCGAACACCGAGAAACTGATCCGGCCTTGGCTGCCGATCACCTCGACCCGGTCCTCACGCCGATCCGCCACGAAGTTCCAGCACCCCATCCCCATCGCGCCCGACGCAAAACGCCAACTGGCGCTGACGGCGTCTTCAGCCGCATACAACCCGGCTTGACGCCCGGTGAAACCGGCGACTTCAACAATGTCGCCAAGCAGATACTGGAACAAGTCAAACCCATGGCTGGCCAGATCGGCAAAGTAGCCGCCACCGGCAATCACCGGGTCGGTGCGCCAGTTTTCGGCGCCACTCAAGTCGTTCGGTGACGGGGCTTTGGTCAGCGTCCAGGTCAAATGCCGGACCTCGCCGATCCGCCCTTCTTCCAGCCATTGCCGCACTTGCTGGAAGCGTGGCAACGAACGTCGGTAGTAGGAAACGAACAGTTGCAAACCGGCAGCGCTGAACACCTGCTGCATCTCACGACTTTGCCCGGCATTCAGCGACATCGGTTTTTCGACGCAGCAATGTTTGCCGGCAGCGGCGACCAGCAGGGCATAAGCGTGGTGACTGTCGGGTGGCGTGGCGATGTACACCGCGTCCACCTCGGGGTCGTTGATCAGCGATTGAGCGTCGGTGTAGACCCGGGCGATGCCATGGCGCGCAGCGTAATCGGTCACCGCTTCCAGGCGTCGGCCCATGACCGCCACCAGCGCCGAACCGGGCGCTTTATAGAAGGCCGGTCCGCTTTTGCGCTCAGCGACGCTGCCACAACCGATCATGCCCCAGCGCACCACGCTCATATTCACTCCTTGAGATTCAGCCAATGCGCAATGCGCGCAGGTCCAGATGACCGTCCTTGAGCGGCGGGCACCAGTAATAGCCGCCGGTAATCGGGCGACTCATGCGGTACAAACCATCGGTGATGCCGTCTTCCAGCCCGCTCATGCGCCGCAGTTGCGCTTCGAATGCGTCGAGGGAAAAACCGAACGCCAGGAACATCAAACCGGCGCGGTCGCCTTCGATCCACGGCATCGAACGGCGGACCACGAAGGCTTCGGGGGCGAAGCTTTCCTGGGCGGTGCGTTTGACGTGGGCGGAGATCGGCGCGTCGTCGAGTTCTTCGTTGTCGCTCAGGCGGCGGCCCATGATGTTGTCCTTTTCATGGGACGGCATCGCGTTGAAGCCCTTGAGGTCGTGCTGCCACTGCTGGATCGCGGCGAAGCTGCCACCGACCGTGCCGTCAGCGCCATGGCCCACCAGCGCAGCGGCGACGGCGGCTTCGTCGTGGGGGTTTTCAGTGCCGTCTTCGTAACCGGTCAGGTCGTGGCCGGTGAGGTGGCGGAAGGTTTCATTCATCTGCACCAGGCGAAACGCCGGGGCCAGTGCAGCTTCGAGGGCAGTGCTGCGATTGAGCAATTCACCACGGTCCACGCCGTGCAACCAGCACCAGAGGGCGTGTTGGGTCGAGGGGTTGTCGACGCCGACGCCGGTCATGGCCGGGAATGCGCGCAGGCCTTCGATCTGACCGTGCAACGCCTTGACCAGGGACTCGCCAAAACCGACCACCGCCGACTGGCCGTCCACCAGGTGCAACAATTTGTCGAGCGCAGCCGGCAGCGCGGCGGCGGATTCGAGGGCGAAGAACATATGACGGGCTTGGGGCGGAACGGGGGTGGCGAGAATGCCCGGCTGGTAGTGACTCATATGAACTCCTTAAAAAAGAAGCGCGGAGTTTAACCGTTGCAGGGCAGTGAGCGGTAACGAAAGGCAGAACACAGCCCCTGTAGGAGCGAGGCTTGCCCGCGAAAGCGTCGGCACATTCAACATTGATATTGACTGACACAATGTCTTCGCGGGCAAGCCTCGCTCCTACAGGGGTGGCGGCGCGCAGTCTATGAGCTGACACGAAACGCCGTCGGGCTCATCCCGGTCCAGCGCTTGAACGCCCGGCGGAAGCTGCGCACGTCGCTGTAGCCGACTTCTTCGGTGATCCGTTCGATGGACATCTCGGGGTTGGCCAGCAGGCTCAATGTGCGGGCCTGGCGCACCTGTTCCAACAGCGTTTCGAAGGTCAGGGCATGTTCGGTCAGGCGCCGACGCAAGGTGCGGCTGCTCATGTTCAGGTCGCCGGCGATCTTTTCGATGTGGCTGCCCTGGGTCAGGTCCCGGGCAATCGCTCGTTCCACAGCCTGGATCAGGTCGATTTTCTGGTGCACCTGCGCCGCTTCCAGCTCCAACAACTTGACCGCCTGACGCAACGCCAGCGAGTGGTGATTGGGCAGTCGCACATCCAGCCAATGCGCGGCGATCACCATGCGGTTTTGCAGGCAACCGAAACGCACGTCCGGCCCGAGCAAACGCGTGTATTCAGCGAGGTAATCCGGCGCGGCGTGGACGAACTCCACGGCCATCGGCTTGAAGTCAGCCCCGACCAGTGCCCGGCCATACACCAAGAGGCTGGCGAAAAACTCCTCCACGGCAAACAACTGCACATCGGCAAACGGCAGCCGGCAGCCGGCATTCGATATCGACAAACACCCGATCCCCCGCCTCCTCCACGCTCGACACCACGATGCCGCCGGAGGTGTGCTGGTGGCGGATGCCCAGCTCAAAGGCATCGCGCAGGGTTTTGCACAGCGACAACACATGCCCGAGCAGGCCGAGGGTGCCGAGCACATTCTGCGCGCCGACCCACAAACCGAGCCCGCGATTGGGCAGGACCTTGAGCGCACGCTGGATCATCGCCACGGCTTGTCGATAGGAGATGCGCTGCGCCGGGTCTTGCAAATCTTCCAGGGTGAAGCCCAGCCCACGACAAAGACTCTCGGGGTTGATCCCTTTGAGTTCGGCAACTTCGGCCAGGGTTTGCAGGAGAAATGGCGAAACGAGCGCCAGCTCGTAGGTAGGGTCGACGACTTTCATTTGCATGGGGCAAGACATCCCGGATCAAGCTGAATTCTTATTTTTTGTTACCGGTTATGTCGATGGAAGTTAGCACAGGGTTTGACGGCTGTCCGCAGAAGTCCCCCTACGTGGCCGCCAATACCCTGCCCGGCCCGGCCTGAACCGCTTATTTCTATGCAACGGCCCGCGCGGCCGGCGGTGCGTCCCTAACAATAATAATGAGTACACCCATGAACCCGACCCGCACGACATTCTGCTTGCGCTTGGCTGTCAGCCTCGCCGGCGTGTTTGCCATTCACTTGCCGGCCCTGGCCACCGAGGCCGGCGTGGACAATATCGGCCCCGGCACCGATGGCTTCTTCATGTTGCCGCTGGACGTGAACAGCCTCCCGGACAACATGGTGGCCTTCAACCTCTACTACAACCATTACAAATCGACCCGATTCAACATCAGCTCCCTCGGCGGCAAAGTGCCTAAGGTCGATATCGAATCCACCGCCGTGATCCCGCGCCTGGATTACCTGAGCCCGTTGCACCTTTTCGGCGGGCGCCTGGCCGGCTACATCGCCCAGCCCTGGCTCAAGCAGGAAGTCTCGGTGTTCGGCCTGCACGACACCCGCGAAGGCATGGGCGACACCACGATTGCGCCGATCATTCTCTGGGACATGGGCAAGAACCTGACCCTCGGCGCCGCCGTGGAAATCACCGTGCCGACCGGCGAATACAGCGTCGATCGCATCGCCAACACCAGCAACAATTTCTACACCTACAAGCCGCTGTTCTCCTTCACCTGGCTGCCGACGGACAAGACCGAGGTGTCGATGAAGACCACGTACAGCTTCAACGAAAAGAACAAAGACACCGACTACAAGTCCGGGCAGATTTTCCACTTCGATTATTCCGCCAGCTACAAGATCACCGACGATGTGATGCTCGGGATCAACGGCTATTACCTCAAGCAAACCACCGACGACAAACAGTTCGGCCGCACCGTGCAGTTCAATGGCCAGGACGTCAACGACGGGGTGCGCGGCCAGGTGTTCGCCATCGGCCCGGCGCTGCACCTGACCTTCCTCAAATACGCCAGCGCGGAGATTCGCTGGGCCCGGGAATTCGACGTCGAAAACCGCCCGGAAGGCGACATGCTGTGGGCCAAGGTCAGCATTCCCTACGCGTTTTGATGAACGCCACAGCAACAACTGTGGAAGCGGGCTTGCTCGCGAATAGGCCGCCTCAGTCAACATAGATGCTGGCTGACACAGCGCATTCGCGAGCAAGCCCGCTCCCACACGGGGCTTCGGTGATTGCAGAATCTGTGTTCGACAGTTCTATAACGTCAGTTGGCTGCGCTCCTCCTCGGTCAACTGCTGCCGGGCCCGTTCATCCAGCGCCCCGGCGCCCAGCACTTGCACCGGGCTGTCGGGATTGTAGCCCTTGGTCGGTGCCAGGCTGGCGCCATCGCGGGACGGTGCCAACTGTTCCGAGCCAAAGCTCAGCACCTGCACGGTAAACACCGACGCCTGATTTTGCCGCGCCGCCGCTTGCTGCTGGCGGGCCACGTCTTCCGCCGCTTGGGTGGCCGAGGTCGCCGCCGAACTGGCCGAGGTCATCGCCCCGGTATTGACCGAGGCCGTCACCGGCACCCCGGACGATTTTCCCTGGGTCTGAATGTTCGCCGCGTTCACCACCGTCAGCGCGGCGATGTTGACGTTGCCCGACACCCGAATCCCCGCCTCGCCGGCATCGATAGTGCCCAACGGCGCGATCAGGTCGATGTCCCCCGGCGCCACTTCCGCAATCGGGTTGAGCGTGGCGATCCCCGCGCCAGTGCTCGGCACCGACGGCGACAGGCTGACGTTGCCCCAGGTGTCATAGACCCGTTTCGGTGGCGTGTAGACCACGGTGGTTTTCGAGCCGCGACCGGCGTTGATGTCGCCCTGGGCCGACCAGCCGAAAATCGAGCCGCCGAAGGTGGTCATGATCCGGCTCTGGCCGAGCAAAATGCTGCCCTGGGAATACAGCTGAATATCGCCGGAGCCCTGGGTGATCACCCCCGCCGTGGACGGTGGCGCCGCGCCTTCGATGCCGTAGACCTGGCGTCCGCCCGGGGTCAGCACCTGGATGTCGCCACCGAAATCGGTGTGAATGCCCGCGCCGCCATAGAGCGTCACGTCGCCGTCGTAGTTGATCGTATTGCCCGCCACGTCCTTGGTCGGGAACAGTGCGGTAATCGCCTCGCGTCCTCGCACATAGCTGCCGCTGCGGAGGGCGCCGACGGTGTTGTATTCACGGCCGCCGGCCTTCAGTTCGGCGAAGTAGATCTTGCGTGCAAAGACCCGTTGTTGCTCGGCCGGCAACCCTGCGAAATACGCCGCCGCTTGCTGTTCATCACCGTTGAAACCAAAGCGCTCGCGCAGCCACTGGTTCAGGTCGGTGCTGTAGTTCTTGATCGCGCCCGGCCCCAGGTAACGGTTCAGCAACCCCTGATAATTCGGTCCCTGGGCACCGGCGCCGACAATCAGCGAAATCGAGGCGCCAGCGTCGTTGACCGACGCGCGTGAATCGACATTGCCGATACTGGTAAAACCGCCCTCCTGATACACCTGCCCCACGCCTGAACCGGCGCCGTACAGGTTGCGTCCGGCGGTGACTTCCAGCAGGCCCGGCCCGGCCACGTTGAAGGTGCTCAGGCGAATATCGCGCCCGGCTGACACCACGGAAATATCATCGGCCCGGCTGTGGATGATCAGGTTGCCGGTGGACAGCCCTCCCGCCGTACCATTGACCTCCGTCGGCACGAAGGTAGTTGTGCCCAGCGGCACGCCCGCGTTGACGATGTCACGCCCGGCCATGACGCGTAGCGGACCACTGCCCTCATAGCGAACTTCGTTGCCCGCGTTTCCATAACGCAGGATTTCCCCGGTACGCAAGCCAACGATGTCACCGTCAAGGGCATAGAAGCGCACCGGTTGGCGTTCCGGCCAAGCCATGGTGCTGAAGCCATCGGCGCCGAAGGTGAACAACGAAAATTTGTTGGCCTCTTTGTAAATGTCCGCACTCAGGTTGCTATAGAGAATGGCCCCGTACTGATTGGTGCCCGCAAAGGCCGGGTTGAACGGCGTCGGGATTCGCGCTGGATCGGCACCGGACTGCGTCACCGCATAACCGCCAGCGTAAATCAAATCACCCGCCATCAGTTGCAGCTCGGCATTGGCCGACGGCGCGGTGATGAGTGAATACGTCGATGACTCACCGCTGCGCCCCGATGCCGAAGCACCGTAATAGAGGCTGCCATTGGCCGCCACCGCACGCAGGATCGAGGGATAGAACATCCGTCCCCCGACGGCGGGCGTGTTGAGGCTGGGTTTATTTTCAGTGTTCAGAAATGGCGTCAGATTGCCGCCCGCGCTGAACAGGTCGATCGCGGTGTTCGGGGTCCACAGCGAGAAGCCGCTGTAACCGAAACCGTCATGGTCAGTGCCGGATGCATCCTTGAAGCCCGTGGCGTTTTTCATTTCCAGACGTCCAGGGTCACCCACCCCATCGAGCACCAGGTCACCTCGGCTGTTCAACTGCACACCGGCATCACCGGCCACCACCGTCACGCCCCCTTGAGCCTTGGCCAGGGTGGCGACATAAGCGTCATAGGCGCGGGACTCTTTGGGGTCCTGGTAAGCGCTGTAACTGCCGTAGCTCAGATCCAGCGCACCGATGGCACCGGCCTGCAGTTGCAGGGAACCGCGCAGGTTGACCAGGGTGCCTTTGAGGTCGGCGGTTGAGCCGTTGGCGGCTGCACGGGCGGTGGCCGACGCGTTGAGTTGCCCGCCGATGTGCACCTGCAGGTCGCCACCACCGGTCAGCACCAGGCTGCCATCGCTGGCCACTCGACCGCTGCTGCCCACGGCCAGGTTAATGCCCTGGCTGCGCTGCACCGTCGCATCACCGGTCGCGCCGCTGTACCCCAACAACCCCGCGTCACCGGCAGCGCTCACCTGCAGATTACCGCCGCCCAGCGTGCCGATACCGGTAAAGCCCACCAGCGCCGGGTCACCCGTGGGTTGCCCGACAAACGTACCAAAGTTGATCCACCAGGCGGTCGGGATGTCCGAGCCATTGCCCATGCCCTGGCGCCACAGCCAATTGCCGACGGCGGCCGAGCCCACCTGCGCACGCACGCCATTGGGATCAGCCTTATGCCCCAGCGTATCGCCGCGCAGTTGGCCCCCGGCATTCAATCGCAGGTTACCGCCCTGTTCCGGGTACCACGCTTGATAAGCGGCCCCCTGCGTCAGCGCCTCGTAAGCGCTGGCGTCGGTCCCCAATACGGTGCCGTCGGAACCGCGACCACGGGCTTGTTGCCAGTGATCGCTGCTGTCGCTGGCAAGCGAGGCCGATTGAGTGCCCGCCGTATACACGCCGAACAACGATTGCAGGCTGAAGTCACCGGCGCTGAGCAGGTCAAGATCACCCGTGCCGGTGCGCAAGACGCTGAACAGCTGAGTGCTCGGCGTGACGACGGTGCGAACGGGCTCCTGGGGCGCCGGAACTTCAACGCACCAGCTCGGGAAGAGCGAACAGAACTGAATCTGATCTTCAGGCACGGGCGTTCCCGGGTCCGCGATGGGGTTATCGGGGCTCCACATCCAGACCGTTTTAACCGGCGCCTTTACACACCAATTGGGAAACAGGTCGCATAGCACCAACTGATCCTCAGGCACCGGCGTACCTGGATCGGCAACGCCGTTTTCGTCACTCCAGAGCCAACCCGTGCCCGGGTCTTCACCCGTGGTTTCGCGCTTGGCCATGTAATGCCCATCCGCCAGGCGCAAGTGTCCTTCGCTGCCCTCCACCCGCGTCAGACGAGTATCCGCCGCCTCGGTATCCGCCCCGGCCACCAGGCGCATCGACCACGACAGTGAGCCATCCGGCAACAACGTTGCCACCGCCCAGTTGCGGCCCTGTTGGCCGTTGACGCTGGGGCGCAACTCGATCAGGTCGGTGCCTTCGGCCAGTTTCACGTCGGTTTCAGCCGGGATCAGCCCCCCTATAGGCAAGGCGTTGACTCCCGACTGCACCAGCCCGGTATCCGGCAGCGCAACGCCCTTGGGCCAGACGCCGGCCTGCACGGCCACCGCGACATTGAAGCGGCTGCCAGCGTCCAGGCGGGAACCGGACGGCAAGGTCACCGCGTCCTTCAGCAACGTGCCGGCCGCAAACAGCACGTCGCCATTGACGTCGCGCACGGCGGCGCTGAGCAAGGTCCCGGCGGCCAGGTTCAACGGCGTGTCCAGCACCAAGGCATTGGGCAACAGGGTGCCGGCATTGAGGGTCATCGCCTTGAACGGCACGTCATAGTTGAGCACGCTGCCCGCCGGGTATTGCGTGCCGTCGGCCAGTTCAACACCACCGCGCGGCACCACCACATCCGCGCCGAAGGGTTGCTTGCCGGGGATCAGCAACCAACCGTTACCGTCCGTGCGCCCGACGGCGTCCGATGGGTCCGGCGGCATAAAGCCGTCGGTAACGCTGCCGAAAATATCCAGGTTGCCCCCGGCGCGAATCACCAGGCTGCCCGGCTCGCCGGAACCATAGACCGAGGTTTTCTGACTGTGGGGGTTGAGGCTGGCGTAGCGGTAACCCGACAGATCGACGTCACCGGAAATCACCATGTCGCCGTTCGCCGTTGCGCTGGCAATCTGCACGCCGGGACGCAGGTGGAACGCGTCGGCGTAGGTGCCGTTGTTCAGTCCGGCGAGCTTACCGTTGAGCAACGCGGTGTTGGCCAGTGCCGCGTCGATAAACGCGGCGCTTTCGGTGTGCTTGCCATCGAGGTAGGCCTGATCGATCACCTGATACGGACGGCCCTCGGCATTGTTGCCGTTTCCGGTCGGGGCATCGGTATAACGCTGAACCGCATTGAGCGTGATTGAACGCGCACCTTGAATCGCCAGCGGGCCACGGGCATCGATGTCGATGTCATCCGCGCCCAGACGTCGGGTATTGAGTTCAAGGGTGCCGCGCTGGCGGCCATCGTTTTGGCCGGCACCATTGCCCGTCGGCGCGTCAGTACCATGACGCAAATCGATCCTTGAACCTTGTGCCAGAACCAACGTGCCGTCCCCGGCCGTCAACTCGACAACGGCGCGGTTCGGCGCATCGATGATTTTGCCGTAGCTGTCCACCCGCAATTGCGTACCGTGGGCGTCCAGCAGTGCCGTGCTGGCCAGGGTCAGCCCCGTGTTGCCCGCCAGACGAATGCTGCCCACCTGACGCCCACTGGCGTCCACCGTGCCGAGCACCGTCAGGCTGCCGTTGTCCACCGACACGTTGATCTGATTGGCCTTCAGTTCATTGCCGATCACCAGATCGCCGCGCTTGAGCTGGAAGCTGCGCGAGCCGAACACGTGGTCGCGGTTCAGTCGCTGGTTGAGCGCGGCAAAATCACCGACGCTTTGCGCACGAATATCCACCCCGCCCGCCGCATAAGGCACCTGCGTGCCACCCGCGTTGTAGTCACCGCTGGCACTGCCGAGGATCTGCCCTTGCAAGTCCACCAGGCCAGCCGTTTCATCCAGCGCGTAGGCGCTCAGCGAACCGGCGTGGTTGTTGCGGGCACTCATGTCGATGAGCGACCCGCCCGCCTGGCGAATACTGCCGGTTTGGCTCTTGAGGATCAGGTCACCGCCCCAGCTGTATTTACGCACGTCATTGAGCAGCAATTCGCGGCCGGCCAAATCAATCAACCCGGCGTCACCCAGGGTCAGGTCGCCCGTGGTGGTCAGGCTCAGCTTGCCGCTGGGCAAACGCACGGTGCTGTCGAGCAACACGTTGCGACCTTCGAGGGCCAGTTCCGCACCCAGCGCTGAAGCGTCAACCACCCCGGCGCTCAGGCCTGCCATGCCGGACACGGTAATGGCGCCCCCGGCCTTGATCCGGTTGATCGAACCGGCCTCGCCGGTCCACAACGGCGTGCTGACCCGCAGGTCGCCACCGCTGTAGGTGAAGCCGCTGCCCGCCACGTAATCGCCTTGCGCCTGATAAACCCGCAAGCCACCGGTATGGTTGGCGGTGATGCGCTGGCTCGCCGTGAGACTGACTTGATTGAAGCCCAGGGCCAGGCGCTGGCTGTCGTTGTTACTGGCCTGACTCTGCGGCCCGTAACCGAACTCCAGGGTATCGACCGCAATATCCAGCAAGCCGCTGCCGGTGCCCGCGCCATTGGCAATCGGCGCGGCGGCCGGAGTGCTGGTGCCGTTCCACACCAGGGTGCCGGTGCGAATCGTCGCCCGATCACTCGCGGCGCCGTAACCGTAGATAGCCGGGGTGCCGAGCACCAGGCGTTGCAAGCGCGACTGGCCATTTGAGTCGAGGGTGCTGAGTTCGGCGCTGCCATAAAAGTTCACCGAATCCCGGGCGTTGAGCACCAGGTTTTCCAGGGCCGGGGCGCCTTTGGCCGGGTCGCCGCGCAACAGCCGATCCAGCACTGGCTGATTGAGGGTCAGCCCTTGGGGCAAGGCATTGCGTTGCTGCGCGGCGGCCAACGCCTGGGCCGAACCGATGTTGACCCCGCCCACCGCCAGGATCAGGTTTCGCGTGCCGAAACGTACCGAGTCATCCAGGCTGAAGGTGTTGTCGGTGGCCACGGTGATCGAGCCTTCGGAGTACAACTCTGTCGTACCGGTGCAGGCCAACGCGTTACACAGGCCGATGCGCACCGGGCTGGCGCCGCTGACCCCGGCCGCCGAAGCGGTGGGTGGCAACACATCGAGCCAGCCATTGGACACCGCTAACAAGCCATTCTGGCCCAGATCAAAAATGAAGCCGCTGCGCGAATCGTAAGGTGCCTTACCCTGCCCGAGGGTATTGAGGCTCGCGCCTTGTTCAATGACGATGCCGTCGCTGTTTTTCCCGTTCGCCACCAGGAACACTTCGCCGGCCCGCAGCGTTGCCCCCTGGCGCAGGTAAACATCGCGCACTTGCGCATCAAACGTCACCAGGTTGCCGCCCTGGCCATAGAGCACGCCCGGTAGCGCACCGAGGGACAGCCTCGGGGCCTTGAGCGCATTCAGATCGCTGTCGTACACCGACGGCCCGGTCAGGCCCGGCGTGGCGGACTGGCCGGCCGCCAACACTTCCAATGCGCTGCCGCCGATAACGCCGACGCTGCCGCCTAATCCTTCGCTGGCCGGCGTAAACGCTGCCTGGCCCTTGAAGCTGAAGGTGTGCTCGGGATTGCCGGTGCCGGTGAAGTTCAGCAAAAGCGTCTTGCCGTCCGCCTCGATCATTGGGCGTGGCACACCCTTGAGCGCAGCGTCGGCCTTGGCAAACGCGGCGTAACCGGTTTCGTTGTACTGCGAGTAGCGGCGCAGCACATCGCCCGAGGTCACGATCAACTGGCTGGACAACGGATCACTTATCCCGGTGTTGGCAATCGACAATCGGCCCGATGTCGCCCACGACCCATTGCGCATGGCCAGGCTTTTGCTCAAGGTGCCGGCACGGGCCAGGCCATTGAGCTCAACCCGGAATGCGCCGGGCAGCAAGGCGTAGCTGGCCGGCATCAAAGTGTAGGTTCCGGCTGGCAACCCCGGCACACCGGCGTCCAGGGTGATGCGCTGGCCGATCACCGGGTCGCGCACCCCGCTCTCGCCCGCCAGCGGCGCGTAAGCCGACGCACTGCCCGGCACAATGGCGTACACCGGATTGGTCGAAAGCCCCGGCAACGTGAAACGCCCGTCCGCGCCGTTTTGCACCAGCGGGTTGTAACGGGCGTCCGTGGAACCACCGCGCCCGGCGATAAACCCGGCGCCGCTCAACTCGCCACCGCCGGACAGGTCCAGTACTGCGTCGGGTTGCACGTCAACCCGGGGGGATTTGATTGCAATACCCACGCTCAGTACGCTTTTGCCCACGCTGCCGCCCGCACCCAGCAACTCGACGGTTTTGCCGTTGTATTGATAAGTCAGGCCATCGACGGTGCCGCCGTAGGGCATCCGCAAACCTTGGCCACTGACCGAGGTCAGGCTGCCCGGCAGGAATGACAGTTTTTGCAGGACGTCTTGCTCGAGGCCAAAGCTCAACAGGCCAAACGGCGCACGAATCCACCCGCCTTGCTCAATGACCCCGCCGTCCAACGTCAACTGGCCGAATGCCGAATACGGCACGGCCGGCGCCGTGTCGGTCGTGCGGCCGATGCTCAGGGTTGATTGGGTGGTGGTCAGGACTTTCGCCCTGGCCCCGGTGACCGGGTAAAGCTGGGCGGCCAGCAGGTTGAGGTCGGCGTTGCTTTGCAGCACGGTCTCGCCACCGGCATTGGCGGCCGAGGCCCCCAGGAAGCGCAAATCTCCCGAACTGCGCAGGCGGGTCTGGGCGAAACCGCGACGATCCACCAGAAGGTCCGGCCCTTGATTTTGTTTCAGCGAACCATGGGCACCAAAGGTGACCTGATCGCGCACATCGAGCAGGTCAGCGCTTAACAGCAATTGCGCCGCTGAATCGCGGGTGGACAAGCCCCCCTTCACCGTTGGACGGGTGGCGATATCCGTACTGCTGGCCGTGGCGCCCGCCAACCGCAAGTACGGCGCGTGCAACGACACACGGCTGGTATCCGCCGCGTTTTCCGACAGCGCCAGCGAACCGGCATACAGGCTCAGGCTTTGTTTGAGGTTGAGGTTCACGTCGCCGTCAAACGCCAGGATGCCGTTGCTCAGCAGCGACAGATTGTCGAAACCGCCCGAGACAATGCGTTGCACATCCAAACGCCCCTGACCATAGGCCAGCGGCGCCGAGGGGTCGGCCGCCACGCCGGGCCCCTGGGACAGTATCAACTCCCGTGGCGAACGCACCGCGCTGTCGATCGAGCGATTCAGGTACAACCCGCTCTCCAGCGCCACCGACAGACTCCCGCCCGCCGCTCCCGCGCCACCCGACGTCGCGCTGAGCTGGCCGTCGATCACCAGGCCATTGTTGGAACTCAGGGCAATCTCGCCCCCCGCGCCCGCCATCAAACGCGCGCCCTGGTCGCGGATGTCCAGTTCGGCCTGGGCACCATTGGCCAGCAGTCGCGAACCCTGTTCCAGTACCACAAACAGGTCCGGCGCAGTGGCCGAGCCCTGATCGGCGTTGATCTCACTGCCGATGATGATGCTGCCGCCCGAACCCGCTGTTCCGTAACGCCGCCCCTGTGCGTCGATCGCCGTCACTGCCCGCGCCGAGACATCGATCAGGCCGCGGCTGCCGAGCCGAATTGAACGCTGATGCGCCGCCTCATCCAGACCGGTCTCAATAATCACCGGGTTGATCTGGCTCAGGCTCACGGCGCCACCCCAGGCGTTGAGCTGCCCGTTGACGGTCAACTGGCCAATACTGCCGAGGTTGATGGCCTGGCCCGGATCGACATTCAGCACCGCACCGTCTTCGACGATCAGGCTGACGTCAGGCCGTTCAGTCAGGGCCGACAGCCGCGTACCGGCGTTCAAACTCAGGCCTGCGCCGCCGCGTTGGGTCAGCACGCCCTTGATCGCGTCTTGCTGGTACAGCCCGGGGGTCCAGACTTCCAGCAACTGCTGCGCCGATGTACCGGCGCGGCCCCGCAGATCAGGGCGCAGGCGGTAAACCGGGCGAGTGACATCGACCTGGGTGTCTGCCAGCACCGTCAAGCCCCGGTTGCCGGTCACCTTGTACTGGCCGAAGCCCTTGTTGAAGAAGTCCGCCGCCAGTACCAGGGTGCCGTCCTCCAGCGTGCCGGTCGGGTTGCCGATCTGCACCTTGCCGGCTTGGATATCCAGGAGGCCGGCCCCCTCGACGCCATAACCCGCCAGTTCAGCGCCGAGCAGCAACTGACCTACGGCGTCCGTGCTGTCCGGGGCGCTGCCGGCGGTGGCATTGGCGGCCAGGGTCACGTCACCGCCGCGACCGCCCAGCAGCGTGTTATTGCTGAGCAAGGTCGCGCCCGATGACACATCGATCCGGCTGCCCTGCTGCACGTTCAGATCATCACTGCTGCGCAGCGACACCGTGCCCCCGGAGCGCCAGGCCACGCCGTCGCTGTCCACAGCGTTGCGGGATTGATCGCGCCACAAGCCACTGGCATCCAGGGTGACACCTTGGGCGACCACCACCTTCGCCGGGGTGCCTGACGGTGCGGCGATCAGCGTGTCTTCGACTTTGCTGTCGTTCAGTTGGTTGAGCACGTTGCCGACGCGGAGGCTGCCGCTGTGGGCGGTCAGGTCGGCATTCACGTCAATATGGGGACCGTACAGGGTGATGTCGCCACCGGGGCTCACCTGCAACGCGCCATCGACCACGATCCGGTCCCTGGCGGCGATGCGGATCGCGCCCAGTTCAAAGTCATTGAGCAAGCGACTGTTCAAGGACAGGTTGCCCTTGCGTTCGCCCGTGACCGCGTCATCGAGGCCGATGGTTTCGCTGGTCGCGATGGGCGCTTCACTGAGGGTGACCTGGTCCAGCACGGCGCCGAGTTGCTGGGTCAGGCCGCCGGCACCTGGCAGATAGCGCGGCACGTAACTGCCGATAATCAGTTGCGCCCCCCGGGCGACGCTGCTTTGGGTTTGCTGGTAACCGTCGAGCCCGGCCTGGGGCGCCTGGGTTTGCCGATCGCCTTGGAAGGTCTTGCCCAGCAGCTCACCTTCGAGCACCGCGTTGTTGGTCGCCACCACCAGTTGCCCGGCGTCACGACCGACGCTGTAGCCTTCTTCATAACGCTGACGCGGCGCAATCAGCGGGTTGTAGAAATAATCGGTCTGGCCCCAGCGCTCGCTGTGGTTTTCATAACCCTTGTAGACGCCGGTATACAGCAGGTCACCGGGGGCTTTCGACACCTCATACAAACGCCCGTCAGCCCCCTTGAGCCAACTCTGCTGGACATAGCCGCTCTGCACATCGAGGGTGCCGCCCGACAGGTTGATCTGCGACCCCTGTCGGGTCACCAGGTCGTTGCCGGTAAAGGTCAGGCTGCCGCCCTGGGCCATCCATTCACCGAGGCTATGGTTACGCGTGCCGAGGTAACCGCCGACTTCCAGCAAACCGCCAGCGGTGTACCAACGGTCCGTGGCGTAGCCGTTGACGCCAGCGGCCACGTGCACCAGATCACGCACATCAACCCACACATCGGTACTGTTGAGGCTGCCCTTGTCGCGGTTGCCCGAGGCATCGCGCTGTTCGTTGCCCTGAATGTTGACCTTGATGCTGTTGGCTTCCATCGCCACCTTGACGCCCACCGCACCGGCCACATCGATGATCGCCCCTTCCCGCACCAGGCTGCGCTTGCCGGCGCTGACCGCGACCTGGCCGCCGGTGGCCAGGATGATCGAGCCGCTCTGGAAGTCCACGGTGCCGCCACTGACGATTTCTACCCGGGACTGATCGGTGCGGTCACTGACTTTGCTCAAATTGTCGAAGCGCCCGGTGGCGTTGTTCGGCAGCAGCCCATTGAGGTTGTTGATCGCAGCCTGACGCTGGCTGTCCAGGGCCGACGTGTCTTGTTCGAGCAGGATCGTGCTGACGCTGCCCTGCCCCAGCGTAACGCTGCCCGTGGCATCGCTGGCGGCATTGAGCAAATGGATCGTGCCGCGTGTATCCACCGACGTGCTGGTCAGCAACACGCCGTTTTGCCGGACCTGATGCCCGGTCAGCGTAATGTCGCCGGTCGATGCCTGAATCATCCCGCTGTTGATCACCCTGCCAGCGCGGCTATCCACATTGAGGCTGGCCGCGACTTCGTTGCCACGGGTGGTCGATTGCTGATTGCCCTCGGTGCCCGCGCCACGGCGAATGTAAAAGCTGTCGCCGGCAGCCAGGGTGGCCTGGCCCTTGGGCGTGACGATGCTCCCGTCGTTCTGCACCTCATTGCCGAGCAACAAGGCATAGCCACCGGATTGCGTCGATGCACCGGCCGGCAGGGTTTGCAGCACCGCGCCCCGTTGCACTTCAACCTTGCCGAATGCATCGCTGAAGGTCGGCTGAGTACCGTTCTGATCGACGTACAGTCCGTTCTTGCTGAATTGGTCATCACTGATCGTCGCGGCAGCCGCCACCAGGTTGCGCACGTTGACCTGGCTACCGCCGCTGAACAGGATGCCGTTGCGGTTGACTAGCATCACCGTGCCCGGCGCGTTGATCTGGCCGGCAATCACACTGGCGCGGGCGTTGGGGTCGTTGACCCGGTTAAGCACCGCCCAGTTCGATTGCTGGGCGAATTCCACCGTGGTGTCGCGCCCGACGTTGAAGGTTTCCCAGTTCAGGATCGCCTTGTCGGCGGTTTGCTGGATGCGCACCGTGGTCTTGCCGTCAACCTGGGTCTGTTGCGGCCCGTTGGCGTTGATCCAGCCCTTGGTCAGCGCATTGTCATCAACCTTCAGGCCGCCCTCGCCCAAGCCGTTGGGAATGCTTTGCGGCTGCCCGAGGGCAAACTGGCGTCCGGCCGCTTGGGCCGCCTGTTGCGCGGCAATCGCCGCCACGGTGTTGTTCAGGTTATCCAGCGAACGCTGCAACTGCTGAGTGACCCGCTGCTGCTGGGCCAGCGGTGGCGGCGCGCCGGGCACCTGGGCACCGGGTCGTGCGGCACCGCTGGCCTGGGCCGCACCCTTGGCCGCAAACCAACCGGAACTGAACGCCGTGGCCGCCTCGGCACTGCCGGCGATCATCAGCAACGCGATGGCTTGCGCCAGCGGTTTCAAGCGCAGCAACGGGTGCTCCATCGAGCGCACAGGGACATTCAGATCAGGCGTGGTTTTACCGCGAGGCATCACTACTCTTCCTTTTGCAATTCTCGAAAACGGGCTGCTGCAACGGCAGGCGCTGCTGATATGGGATAAGGCAGTTGGCGCGGGCCGGGACCGAACGCTTGTCATGCAAAGTTCATATGGCTGGGGTAAAGCCGCGCGCGCCCACGCAAAAATCGGCAGCGCCCTGTTGGCCGCTGCCGATCGTTATTGCCTTCGCCAGACCGGCGCGAAGTGACGTCAAACGCTTGGCTTACGGACGACCTACACCGTTGCAAACGCTGATGTTGGCGATGTCCAGACCGTCGCCGTAGGTGTTGTCGAGGAAGGTTTTCTTGACCTCAGCCGCGAACGCGCTTGGCAGGCTGACAAACGAGTGCACCAGGATGGTTGTGGACTTGGTGCCGGTGTACAGGTCGTTCAGGAAAGTACGTACAGCGGTGGCATCGGCGGCGGTGGCGTAGCACTGACCGACGAGGAAGTTGGTGTAGCCCACGATTGGGTAGCCAGAGGTTGGGACAGGCTTGTCGCCGGCAGCGGTGTTGCTGCCGAAGGTCGGTACCCATTTCAGCGGGTTGGCGCGATCCGCTGCGGTGGCCGGTGCCAGGGCAGTGCCCAGGGCGGTGCTGGTGTTGGTAGCGTTTGGCAGCGGTGCGGCAACGCCAGCGGCCGGCGCGACTTTGCTGACGCGTGCAACCACAGCTGCGCTGTTGGCGTTGACGTAGTCAGGGCTGACATAACCGATCGCACCGTCGTTGGCGTTGACAGCGGCGACCACGTCGGCGCTGGTGGCCACGGCTTGCCAGTTGGCAGGTTCGGCACCGATGTTGGCGGTGATGAACGTGCCGCTCACGCCGAACTTGGTAGGGCAGGAATCGTTCAGGAAGCGCGACAGCAGTTCAGTGGTGCCACTGCTGCCGGAACGGTAGATCACTTTGATGGCCGTGGTGTCAGCCGTGCCCAGCAATTGACCCCAGGTGGTCTTGGTGCCGGAGAACACGTCACACAGTTGCGCGCCGGTCAGTTGCAGGGAGGTCACACCGGTGCGTTTGTACGGGATGGTCACCGACGTACCGACCGCTGGAATCTGGATCAGCTTGCCGAACGTCGCCAGTTTGGCGGTGTTGTAGTTGGTCAGTTCAGTCGAAGTCAGCGCCGAATCGCTGCCAGCGAAATCAACCGGAGTACCGGCAGGCTGGTTGATCGAAGCCGGGGCGTTGGTCAGGAAAGCTGTCTTGCCGGCACCGCTGCCGACACCGGTGTAGCTGAAGTCGGTAGGCAACAGGCGAGGCAGGGTCGAGGTGCCGTTGTAGAGGTTTTCCGGCAGGGTGGCGCCGCCGCCAACTACGGCGGCCATGGATTGGGCCGAGGCCAGTGCGGCAACAGCCAACGAGGCTGCGATCATAGTGCGCTTAAACATGAAGAAGCTCCTTTCGTCGTGTTCGTACGTGGGGGTGATGTGCTCGCTAATGACGCCATGGCGCTCAAATCCTCGCCTTGCTCTGAAGGTCGTCCGGGGTGAGGCCATGGGGTAGAAGTTCGCAGCTTCCAGTGACAGATAAAGGAAAAAACCTCGGGTGCCGGGCGTTGATTTTCCGGGGATTTCTCGGGTGTTTGCACACGGGATGGCAGGTGTCTGGGGCGGGGGTTTGGCAGAAACTGAGGGGAGTGAGCGGCAAGGCTTGATTCGCCGTTGCAGATGACAGAACGGCGAACCCGAGGATGGCTCGGGTGATGGGTCTATCGCCGCAAAATAAACCGCTATTGCACCAACTGATTGATCTCGATAATCGGCAACAACACCGCCATCACGATCACCAACACCACCGCGCCCATGACCACAATCATCAGCGGCTCCAGCAGCGCGGTCATGCCCATGGCCCGGCGCTCGATATCCCGGGACAAGGTTTGCGCGGCGCGCTCGAGCATCGGCGGCAGCGAGCCGGTTTTCTCGCCACTGGCGATCAAGTGGATCAGCACCGGCGGAAAGACCTTCTCGACCCGCAGCGCGGCGGCGAGGTTGACCCCTTCGCGAACCTTGGCCGTGGCGTCGCTGACGCTCAGGCTCAAGCGGTCGTTGGACAGGGTCTGGCGCGCCGCTTCCAGAGCCCGCAACAACGGCACGCCGGCGCCGCCGAGAATCGCCAGGGTCGAGGCAAAACGCGCGGTGTTCAGCCCCAGCACAAAGCGCCCGAACAATGGCAACCGCAGGATGCGACTGTGCCAGCTCAGCCGCGCCACGGGGTTGCGCAAATACAAACGCCAGCCCCAGAAACTCCCGGCCATGACGCCAAAACACAACCAGCCCCAGCCGCGAATAAAGTCGCTGGCATTGAGCATCGCCAACGTCAGGCCCGGCAGGTCCTGACGGGCCTGGGAAAAAGCGCTGACCACCTGGGGCACCACGTAGCTGAGCAGGAAGATCACGATGGCAATCGACACCAGTCCGACCACCCCCGGGTAGATAAACGCGGTGAGAATCTTGCCCCGCAGGTTGTTGCGTTCTTCGATGTAGTCGGCCAGGCGCTCCATGACTTGGGCCAGGTCACCCGACTCCTCCCCGGCGGCAATCAGCGCCCGGTAGATTTCCGGAAAGTCCCGGGGCCGCGCCGCCAGGGCTTCGGCCAGGCGCATGCCGCTGCGCACATCGGCGCGCACCGCGCTCAGGGTCTGGGCGATGTGCTTTTTTTCGGCTTGCTCCACCGTGGCGCTCAACGCGGCCTCAAGCGGCAGACTGGCGCCGAGCAGGCTCGCCAATTGTCGGGTGGCCCAGGCCAGGTCGTTGTCCGAGAGCTTGGTACTGAACAGGCCTGCGCCCGATCCGCCCGGTGTGTTGCTGTCGATTTGCACCAGCAACGCGGTCAAGCCGCGACTGCGCAACACGCCAAATGCGGCGCTTTGGCTGTCGGCTTCCAGGTGCCCGGCCTCGATCTTGCCCGTGGCGTCGGCGGCTTCAAAACGGTAGCGATTCATCAGGCGTCCCGTGTCACGCGAAGGATTTCTTCCGGCGCAGTGGCACCGCTGCGCACCCAGCGCTCGCCGTCTTCACGCATGCTGAACATGCCGGCCTCGCGAGCGGCGGCCCTGAGGGCTTGTTCACCCGCGCCCTGGTGGATCAGCGTGCGAACGTCGTCGTCAATGCAGAACAACTCATGAATCCCGGTGCGGCCGCTGTAACCGGTGTGGTTGCACACCGCGCAACCGACCGGGCGCCAGGTGCCGGGGTTGGCCGGATCTTCCTGTTTGCAGGGTTGGCAGAGTCGTCGCACCAGCCGTTGCGCCAGGACCCCGAGCATCGACGACGCCAGCAAAAACGGCTCGACGCCCATGTCGATTAAGCGGTTGATCGCCGACACCGCGTCGTTGGTGTGCAGGGTCGCCAGCACCAGGTGCCCGGTAAGCGAGGCCTGCACGGCGATTTGCGCGGTTTCGAGGTCACGGATCTCGCCGATCATGATGATGTCCGGGTCCTGGCGCAGGATGGCGCGCAGGGCCAGGGCAAAGGTCATGTCGATCTTGGCGTTGACCTGGATCTGACTGATGCCCGGCAAGTCGTATTCCACCGGGTCTTCGACGGTGAGGATGTTGCTGGTGCTGGCATCGAGTCGCGCCAACGCCGCGTAGAGGCTGGTGGTTTTGCCGCTGCCGGTGGGCCCGGTGACCAGCACGATGCCGTGGGGCTGGCGGATCAGATGGTCGAGTTTGGCCAGCACCTGTGCATCCATGCCGAGGGTTTCCAGTTGCAGGCGTCCGGCCTGTTTATCCAGCAAACGCATGACCACCCGCTCGCCGTGGCCGGTCGGCACCGTGGACACGCGAATATCGATCGGCCGCCCGGCCACCCGCAAGGCGATGCGCCCGTCCTGGGGCAGGCGTTTTTCGGCGATGTCGAGTTGCGCCATGATCTTGATCCGCGACACCAGCGCCCCGTGTAACGCCTTGCGCGGCGACACCACGTCACGCAGGGTGCCGTCGACCCGGTAGCGCACCACTGAGTGACTTTCGTAGGGCTCGATGTGAATGTCGCTGGCTTCGTCCCGCGCCGCTTGGGTGAGCAAGGCGTTGATCATGCGGATCACCGGCGCGCCGTCCTGGGTGTCCAGCAGGTCGGTGATTTCCGGGATGTCCTGCATCAAGCGGTCGAGATCCACTTCGTTTTCCGCCGCCCCGACCACCGCCGCCGCGCTGCCGGTGTCGGCGTAGGCACTGGCGAGCAAGCCGTCGAGCTCTTCATCCCGCACCCGCTCCAGCCGCGCCGGGCCGAACTGGCGGCGCACTTCGCTGATCGACCAGCCGGGCGTCGATGGACACACCGTCAGCACCGCGCCCTCCTCGCCATCGCGCAGGAGAATGCGTTGGGCCTTGGCCCAGGCGTAGGGCAAAGCACTCATAATCTTACCCCCCAGCACACACTCCCCGTAGGAGCTGCCGAAGGCTGCGATCTGTTGATCTTGCGCTTAGGGGCCCTCCAAAAAATCAAAGTCAAAAGATCGCAGCCTTCGGCAGCTCCTACGGGGATCGATGTGCTCATTGGATTGGCACCGCCCGGATGCTCGCTCGCGGCTGCACATTCACTGCCGGCACACCCTGGGCCGCCGCCGGCAGTTGTGGCGCCTGCATGTCCGGCATCGCCCAACTGCGTTCCGGTTGCAGCCCGCCCTGGGCGCGGCGCATGAAGTCGTAGCGGTTGAGGGTAATGGCCCGCCCGGCGCCGCTGTCGCGAATGATGTAGGGGCGCAGGAACACCATCAGATTGGTCTTGGTGATCGCCCGGCGTTCGTTGCGAAACAACGCGCCCAGCCCCGGGATGCTCGACAACCATGGCACCGCGTCGTTGCTCTGGCTGTAGCCGTCTTGCAGCAAGCCGCCGAGGACCATGATCTGCCCGTCGTCGAGCAGGATGCTGGTGTCGATCGCCCGTTTGTTGGTGACGATGCCGGCCGCGGTCACGCTGTTGGAGGCGCGTTCGTCGATGCTGCTGACTTCCTGATAGATGTCGAGCTTGACCGTGCCGCCCTCGGAAATCTGCGGCCGCACGTTGAGCTTCAAACCGACCTCTTCCCGGGTCACGGTCTGGAACGGGTTGTTGCTGGTGCCACCGCCCCCGGTCACGTAGCTGCCGCTGACAAACGGGATGGTCTGACCGACGAAAATGCTCGCCGCTTCGTTGTCCAGGGTCAGCAGGTTCGGCGTCGACAGCACGTTAGTGCCGCCCTTGCTCTTGAGCGCGTGGGCCAGCACTTTCAGGTCCATGACCTTGCCGATCCCGGGAATGTCCACGGTGCCGTTGAGGAAGCCGACGCTCAGGCCGCCGGGCAACACGTCAACGCTGGTCTTGCCGCCAGCCTTGAAGCCGCTGCCGCCCAGGTTCGCCCCGCCGATCACGCCATTGCCGGCGAGGTTGCCGGTCTGCCACTGCACACCGAATTCATTGGCATCGTCTTCGCCCACTTCGACGATCAGGCTTTCGATCACCACTTGGGCGCGGCGCTGGTCAAGCATGTCGATGACTTCCCGCAGGTTGCGGTACAGCGGGTCCGGCGCGGAAATCAGCAAGGTGTTGGTGGTGGCGTCGGCCTGAATCGTCACCCCGCCAGCGCTGAAGGCAACACTTTGCTCACTTTGCTGGCCACCGGTCTGAGTGCCCGAACTGCTGGTGCCCTGGCCGTAAGCACTACCGCTGTTGGTGCTGCTGCCGGTGGTCGAACCCTGGCTGGTGCTGCCCTGGCTTTGGCCGTTTTGCCCGCCGCTGGCGGTGCCGCCGCCCATGGCGCTGAGCACTGAACGGCCATTGTCGCTGCCGCCGCTATCGCTTTCCCCGGTCAGCAAACCGCGCAGGGCCTGGGCCAGTTTTGCCGCTTGGGCGTTGCGCAGGTACACCACGTGCAGGTTGCTCGGGTTGCTTTGGGCGTTATCGAGTTTGTAGATCAGGTTGCGCGCCAGCTCGGTACGCTCGGGGCTGCCGGCGCGGATGATGATCGAGTTGGAACGCGGGTCGCCGATCACCGAAATTTTCTGGGTCGGGTCATTGCCCGGTTGTTCGAGCAATTCCGAAACCATGCCCGCGATGTCTACCGCGATACCGTTCTGGATCTGCACCACGTCGGTGTCGATGGCGCTCGGGGTGTCGATGCCTTCGATCAGTTGCGCCACCCGCGTCAGGTTCTCGGCGTAGTCGGTGATGACGATGGTGTTATTGCCGGGGTAAGCGTTGATCGGGTTGTTCGGCGAGACGATCGGACGCAGCACCGGGATCAGGTTCACTGCGTTTTCGTATTGCAGGCGAAAGGTGCGGGTGAGCATGCCGTTGCCCGCCGGTTTGTCGGCGCTGTAGATCGGCCCGCCGAGCAGTTTGGCGTCGGCTTCCGGCACCACTTGGGCGACGCCGCCGACATCCACCACGCTGAACCCTTGCATGCGCAACGCCGCCAAAAGCATGTCGTAGGCCTGGCGCGCCGGCACCTGGCCCTCGGACACCAGCGTCAGGTTGCCCTTGACCCGTGGATCGACCAGAAACTGTTGCCCGGTGGAACGGGACAAGGCGCGCACCACCGCTTGTATATCGGCATCGACGAAGTTCAGGGTCACCGGTTGTTCGCCCAGCGGATTGCCCGGCAACGTGCTGCTGCGAGTGGAACCACCGCTGCGCGAGGGGGTGCTGATTGTGTGCTGTGGTCGCGGCGGCTGTTGTGCGGGTACCCGTTGCCGATCCGCCAGTGCATCGCCGCTGCGCTGAGTGTTGGCCAACGGCCGACCGAGTTCACTGTCCACCAGCAGCGGCGGTTGATTCGGCACCGGTTGAGAGCTGCACGCGCCCAGCGCCAACAACAGAAACGGCACGGCGGTGCGTGCGTAATTGGAACCTGACCACTTCATGAAGCTTCCTTAGCGCCCTGCGCCTGATCCATGCGAACGGTTCCCGACAGAGTGCCTGCCGTGTCATCGGCCGTGGCGTCGCCTGCACGTTGCAAACGAGCCTCGACCACTTCCAGGGAAAATTGCCTCGGGTTGCCCAGCAGCCAACCGATCACTTCGTCGGCCGGGGCGTCTTCAAACGTCAACTGCCAAGCGCTGTCCAGCGCCTGTAAACGGTAGTGCCCCGCCAAGCCGCTGGCGTCGAGGGTTTGCTGCAACGACTGTTCGAGGGTCTGCCCGGCGGGCGGCGTCGCGACCTCGCGCAGCAACAATTCAAGCGTCTCGGACTGGGAGCGCAGCTTGGGTGTTTCGGCCTGCCAGTATTCGATTTTCTTCAGCGGCGGCTGAATCAACAGCAGCCAGGTCAACAGGCCACCGAGCACCAGCGCCGTGCCGCCGACCATGCGTTTTTCCCGCAGGCCCAGGCCTTGCCAGAACTGCCGGGCGCGGGCGCGCAGTTGAATCAGCGCTGACCTATTCATCGTCGGCTCCGGCCGGGGTGTCTTCTTGGCTGGCGGTTGCCTCAGGGACCGGGCGCAGTGTCCAGCCCTGATCGGTAGCGCTGACCGCGATACCCGCCTGGGTCAACGCGGTTTGCCAGGCTTTGTCGGCGCTGTTTCGGCGTGCGTCTTCCAGCAGAGCGAGTTGTAGTTCTCCGTTTTCGAACACCAGGCTTTGCACACTGCCTGCCATGAACGGCATGCCGCTGCCCGCTTGCAGCATCAGGTTGGCGAAGCGCTGGGTGGTGTCGGTCGCGGCGCTGTTCTGGCGCGCGGCCAGTTGCTGGCGGGCCTGTTGCAGCGGGTTGAGAATCACCGGCAATTGCGGGAAAGCCTGTTTCACCCGTTGAGTCATCTGTGCCTTGAGCTGCTGCCCTTGCGCGGCTTCCCGGGCGGCGTACAGGTTCAGGCCGATCGTCCAGGCCCCCAGCGCCACCGCGCAACACGCCGCCGCGCGTCCCCAGCCCGATTGTCGGGCGCTGCGCTGCTGCACCCCGGCGTGCAAGCCCCAACCCGGCAACGGGCCGGTCCAGCGTTGGGTCTCAGGTAAGTGCTTGGCCACGCCCTGCGGTGCGGCGTCGCCGATCCACTGCAAACCGCCGTCGGCCTCCAGTAACAGATCGCTCAACGCTTCGTCGAAATGCGGATGCACCACCGCGTACTCCAGACTGTGGCGCACCAGCAAATGATCTTCGTATAAGCACGCGGCGTTGACCGGCAACCCATAAGCCGCCGGGTACACCCCGCGCAGATTCAGGCGCGCCAGACGCAGCAACTGGCCAAATTCGCCCAGCCATTGCCGGGGCAACCAGGCAATATGCACCCGGCCCTGGGCATCCCGTGGGCTATGGGCAATGTGCATCGGCTCGCACGGGCCGAGGATCAGCGATTGCGCCGCGCAGTGCACCGCCGCCAGGGTTTTCGCCGAGGGCAGCAGCGGTAAGTCGATGCTCGCCAATAGGCTGTCTTCGGGGTGCAGGAAACACGTGATCGGCGGAATTTTGCCGCCCTGCCCCAGGTGCAACAACGTGCTTTGACCCTCGGCGCTCACGTGGCCCTGGCGGTCCAGCCGGACAAAGGTCACGACGCTTTCCAGGGTCAGTTGGGCCAGGGGCGGCAAGGCAACGCGCAACTGACTCATACCCCCACCCGCGACCAGATCACTTGGGGCAAACGGTCCTCGGATCGTTGCAGCAATGCCTCCAGGCTGACCCGCTGTCGTTCGCTACGCGCCTGGCCGTGCAGGCGAAACCAGTCACTGGTGATGCCGACCTTGATGGTGGTCAACTCCAGCTCGGGCATGCGCAAGCGGTTCACAAAGTCGCCGCGATTGATAAACCACTGGCCGCCGTCACGCTCGGCGACCAAGGCCCGGGCCCGCTCAATCGACAGCCCCGGCACATACGCCGCCAACACCTGGGCGCTGGCGGTGTTGCCGTTGAGCCAGGTATTGGCCGGCACAATCGTGATGAACGGGCTGAGCTTCGCCAACAGCGTTTCGGTGACGCCCTCAACCCCGCGCAAGTCTTCGACGCTGCGCAACATCGGGCGCGTGGCGGCCTGGGGTTGGCGCACGGCCGTTGGCGACGTGCCGCGACCGCTATTCAAACCGCTGCTGAGCGGCGCCTTGTCCGCCAGCCCCGGATTGAGCACGCGCGGATAAGCGGCGATCACCCGCTGACTGATGCGTTGGCTCACCGTGGCGTCGATCCCGATCAGCTCGCACAACCGCTGAAAGTTACGCAATTGCTCGTCATCGATTCGCTCGTTGGCGATCAAATTGCGCAGGTTGAACTTGCCTTGCTCGTCTTCCAGTCGCCCGTCAAACGTCGGCGCGCCCAACGGGCTCATCACAATCGGTTGCGCCCAGGGCTGATCGAGGCGGGTCAGCGGATCACGCTGGCGGGCTTCACGCAGCAACTGTCGGCTGATTTCGATGCCGCCGTGCAGCACCCACGCGCCCTGCACCCGAGACTGTTCGGCCTCAAGACTGCGGGTAAACACGGTCTGGCGGGTGAGCATGCCCCCGGCGATCACCGCCACCACGGCGGCGATCAGCAACGCACTGATGATCGCCATGCCGCGTTGCTTCGCCGCTGTCAGCGAATAGGTTTTCATGACCGGCCTTACAACTGCCAGGAGCCGATGTCGGCGTTCACACCGTCGCCGTCGGGTTGGCCGTCGGCGCCGAGGGAAAAGATGTCGACTTCACCGTTGGCCCCCGGATTCAAATAGTTGTAGGGCCGGCCCCACGGGTCGTTGGGCAAGCGTTCCAGGTAGGAACGCCAGTTGCTGTTTTTCGCGTCGGCGGGACGCTCCACCAGCACTTTCAGGCCCTGGGTCATGTTCGGGTAAGTGCCGTGATCGAGGCGGTACAGCTTCAACGCCTGCATCAAGCCGCCAATGTCTTGCTTGGCGGCGGTCGCCCGAGCCTGGTCCGGGCGGTCCAGCACCTTGGGCACCACCATGGCGGCGAGAATCCCGAGGATCACCACCACAACCATGATTTCGATCAGGGTGAAACCGGCCTGTCCATGGGGCCGGTGCTTGCGGGCGTTGCAGTGCGCGATATCCATCTCGTCATTCCCTGGCTTGATTCGATTCGACGCGCAGTGTTGCAAGAAGATATGTCAGTGACGTTGAAAATCCTCGGGAGCTTTGGTCGTCAAGCGGTCAAGCCCGGGGGCTACGCTCGGCGCCATCCAAACCGTTCGAGGCCCCGATGCGACGCCCTTCCCGACAAGCCGGTTTTACCCTGATCGAAGTGCTGGTGGCGTTGGCGATCATTGCCGTGGCGATGTCCGCCGCCGTGCGCGTGGCCGGGTTGATGACCCAGAGCAACGGGCTGTTGCGCGACCGGTCGATTGCGCTGCTGGCGGCGCAGAGTCGGCTGGCGGAGTTGCGCCTGGAGGGGCGCTTGCCGTCGGGAATGCGCGCGGTCGAGTGTGATCAGGGGCGTTTGTTGTTGCGCTGCGAGCAGGTGATCGGCCGTGCGCAGGATGGCCGGTTGTTGCAAGTTGGCGTGCAGGTGTTTGATCGCAGCCGCGACGCGCCGCCGTTGGCGCGGCTGGATACGTTGTTGAGCCGGCCAACGGTGAAATGATCTAGCGCTTCAACAAATCCGGCAAAAACGCGGAATCCGGCAATTTCTCGAGCGCGACCCGGCTCTTTTCCGTCCCGCGTTCAATCACCACCCCATCGCCTTCGATGGCCGCGACTTTCACCCCATGACTCATGCTCTCCCCCACCCGGAAACTGCGGGGCGCCCCACCGTTGAGGCTCAGAATCGCCACCGCCCCACGACTGCCGGCCATGACACCGCTGACCTTGATCTCGACCGCCGCCGGCTGGTTGGAAAACCACTGCAACGCCGGGTTATCGCTGCGGACCGCGAGCCGTTGCGACGGCACATCCGGGGTGCGTGACTCGGCGGCGGTCAGCAGCAGCGACGACCAGGTGACGAGGCCGGCCAGCGCCGCCAGCAAGGCCATCGATTGCACTAATTGCGGGGCGCTGAAGCGTTCGGTGAACGACATGGGCTGAATCTCCTTTTAGTCCCGACCCCGAGCCTACAGCGCAAAGTTCACGTTTTTATTTCACACACTCATCATCTTCACCGTGCACGATGAAAATCGACGCAAAGGAGCGCGCAGCGGATGAACGGCTTCAGACAACACGGCTTTACCCTGATCGAGTTGATGGTGGTGCTGGTGATCATCGGCATCGCCAGCGCGGCGATCAGCCTGAGCATCAAACCCGACCCGCTGCACTTGCTGCGCAAGGACGCCGCGCGGGTCGCGCAGTTGCTGCAAGTGGCCCAGGCCGAAGCCCGGGCCGATGGTCGGCCGATCAGTTGGCGGGCCGATGCCAAGGGCTTTCGTTTCAGCCGGCGCAATGACAGTGGCGACGGGTTTGACCATTTCAACAACGACCCGCAATTGCGCCCTCGGCCCTGGGAAACCCCCGGGATGGAAGTGCGCATCGAGCCCCGGCAGAAACTGGTGCTCAACGCCGAGTGGATCAATCCGCCGCTGCAACTGACCCTCTCCGATGGCCTCAACCGCATCGTGGTGCAGCGCAGCGCCGCCGGCCAGGTGAGCGTGCAATGAAAGACCAACAAGGTTTCACGCTGATCGAGGTGATGGTCGCGATCATGTTGATGGCCGTGGTCAGCCTGATCGCCTGGCGCGGGCTGGACAGTGTGACCCGCGCCGATGCGCACTTGCAGGCCAGCACCGAGCAGACGGAAGGGTTGCTGCGAGCGCTGAACCAACTGGAACGGGACGTCACCTTGCGCGCCGGCATCGAGTTGGCCGAACCCATACGCCCCGGCACCGAGAATGAACCGGTCAACGCCCCGCCCGCGCTGACCGTGCGCAGTACCGAGGGCAAGGGCTTTCGCCTGGACCTGATCCGCGCCTCGGCCGACGGCAACGGCGAGTTGCAACGGGTGCGCTGGTGGCTCAAGGGCGACGTTCTGTACCGCTCGATTGCCCCGGCGCGCAACCACTACCCGTTGCCCGCCCCGACGGATGGCGTCGCCGTGTTGAATGGCGTCAGCGACGCCACGTTACGCGTTTGGGAGGTCGGCAAGGGCTGGCGCAAACTCAGCGGAAACCGCCAGGAAAACCCCTTGGGCATCGAGATCAGCCTGACCCGCCAGACACCCCAAGGCGTTGAGAAATATCGCCAGGTGATGGGGCCGCTGGAGTGATTCAGGCCTCAAACCACTCGCGGCGCTCGGCGAAGGTGTTGCGGATCAGTTGCGCGAGCATCTGCACCTCGGCCACCTCCCCGGAATCGGCATTCACCGCCAGCCACACCTGATGCTGCATCGGCTCGCTGAACACCCCCGGCAGGCTCACGAGGCTGCGGTCGTAGCGGCTCATGTAACCGGGCAGCAGGCCGATGCAGGCGCTGCAGCGGATCATGTCGAGCATCAGTTCATAGGACTGCAATTTCACCACCCCGGCCAGGCGCTGTTCCACCAGCTCATTCCACGGCCGGAAGCTGTCAACGTGGCGATCGTGCTGCCATTGCACCAGCATGAAATCCGCCAGGTCATCGGCGCTGGTCGGCCGGGCCGTCACCCGGGAATAACGCTTGGCGATGTGCGGCAGGTACGTCAGTTGGGCGAGGTGCTGCGGCTCACTGATGGCGAACGTCGGCCCCGGCACTGGCGACGCTCCGGCGGCGAGCCACAGCACCACGTCGGCGCTGGCGGCTTGCAACGCCAGTTCACTGTCCAGGGAGGTGATGTCCAGGCGAATGCTGGCGTTGCGGCGCAACAGTGACACCAGATCGCGGCCGAGGATGTCATGCAGCAACGACTCGGCCACGGCCAGGCGAATGGAGCGTTGTTCGACCACCGGCAACTTGCGGTCATGGGCCAGGGCAACGAGTTGCGCGTGTAACTGCTGGCCTTCGCGGCTGAGGGTCAGGGCACTGCCCTGGAAGCTGAACAATGAACGTTGCACGCGTTCCTCCAGTTGCGCCAATTGCTTGCGCAGCAGCGTGGCCCGCACATTCAGACTGCGCGCCGCCTGCATGAAACAGCCACAGCGGGCGCTGACCAAAAAGTACTGCGCCACCTCCTCTTCAATCCCGGCGGCCACGGCCAGCCAGGATTCGGTGTGCGGTCGTGGCGGCCGGTAATCGGTCGTGCCCTGGCGTCCTGCGGGTTCTATGAATGACATCGATGACTCCCTGTCGATCTTTGTTGGGTTTGCAGCAATTGAAATGATTACAGGGCTGAACGTGCTGAGGCCATCGCGCATCAACCCTCCTGCGCATCTAAAGCTTCTCCTCCAGCACCTTGTTCAACTCGGCCCCATCAATACTCAACGTCGCCGTATTGAGCATCCCTTCCAGGTACGCCTTGGCAATCTGTTCCTGACGCTGGGCGCGCAGGGCCTGGGTCAGGCGTTCGCGCAGTTCGTCGAGGGTCGCCGTGCGGGCCGGTTGTTGCTCGGTGAGTTTGATCACATGGAAACCGGCCGCGCTCTGCACCGGCTCGGACACGGCGCCGACCTTGAGCCGTGACACCACGCCTCGCACCTCGGGCAGCAATTGCTGCAAGGGTTGCAGGCCGGTGTCGTTGACGCCGCCCTGCCCCGCCAGCGCCGCAAAATCCCCTGGCGCGGCCTGGGCTTTCTTGCTCAGTTCCAGGGCCTGTTTGCGCACGGTTTCAAGGTTTTGCGGCTCGCCCACACGGAGGAAAATCTGACTGACCCGGTACAACGGCGGTGTCAGCCAACCCGACTTGCCCGCGTCATAGGCCTGTTGCAACTCGGCGGCATTGGGGTAATCCGCCGGGACCTGACTGACCGATTGCAGATAGTCGCGAAAGACAATCTGCTCAGTGGCCGCCCGGGTTTGCTGCTCGACTTCCGGGCGCTGCCGCCAGCCTTGGGCGTCGGCCTGTTCGAGCACGGCTTTCTCGGCGAGGCGCGAGCGAATCCAGCTCTCCAGTGCCTCGCGATTGCCGCGCAATTGCTCACGCCCCTCAGGTGCCACGGTCGCGAGCAAGTCTTTCAACTCTTGCGGACTGACAAGCTGATTGCCCAACCGAGCCACCGCCGGCCCGTTTACCTTCACTGCCGCTGGCGCCGGCTGCTGGGCGGCGACCGGGTCATTGCCCGGCCGCAACCCCAGCGCAATCGCCACCACCAGCACGGTCAGCGCGCCGGCGCTGACCACTGCCGTTCGTTTTTTCACAGGGCCGCCACCTCGTCAGTCACCGCCTCGGCCGTTTGCGCCTGGGCCTGCAAATTCGCGGCGTTCTGGCTGTATTCACGCAGGTAAACGACGAATTCCTGCAACAGACGATCCCACAACTCCAGGTTGCCCTTGAGGTGATCGGCACTCACACCCGCAGCCACTACCACGTCCATTTCCATCACCAGAAACTCGCCCTGCACCGACAACCGGGCAAAGCGCCGGGACGCGTTCCACAGTTCCGCCAACCCGGCCGGCAATTCACCCTGTACGCGCAAGGCGCAACTGAAGGTGAAATCGACGTAGCTGCCCTGCTCAACCGCCGGGTTGCCGAAACGCACGGCATAGCCGATGCCCTGGCTGGCACTGAGCAATTGCACGATGCCGTTCTGTTCGGTCTGGTTGACCCGGTAACCGGCGGCTTGCAGCACGTCGGTCAGGGATTGCGGCGATACGTGGCTGATCAATTGAGTCATGGGGTTCATCCTTGGTTTAGTGAGCGAGCGCCGCTTGTGGCGCGTCGAATTGCGTCTTGTAGAGTTCGTCGCCAAAGCCCTGGGCCAGCTCTTCGAACTTGACCCGGGCGCCACCGGCAAACGGTTGGCGAATCTTCATCACCTCGGCGACGTCGATTTTTTCGTAGGCCGCGAGAATCTCCTTGGCCACGCCGTACATCTGCTGATTCTTGACTGAACATTGCTGCACTTGTGTGTCACGTTCCGCCAATTGCGTCTGGAGCTTAGACCGTTCTGCCTCTTTGGCACGGGCCATGACCAGCAACTCCTCATACGCTTTCTTGAACTTGCCGATCTGCTCGCTGCTGGCCGCCACTTGCGCCTGGGCCTGGCTTTGCAGGCTGCTTTGCTGGCCGGCCAGTTGCTCGGCGACGCCTTTGGCCTTGGCCAGTTCGGCGCTCAGTTGCTTGATCTGCGCCTGGGCCGCTTTGGCCTCGCCCTGGGCCGCCAGTTGCGCGGCACTGGCCTGGGCCTGTTGGCTTTGCAGGGCTTGCAGTTGTTGAGTGGTGCTGCGCAACTGGGTGCGCAGGCGCTCTTCCATGCCTTCGGCGCTCGCACCCTGGGCGATCAACAGCCCCAACGCCAGCCACACAAATGGTGATTTCATGAAGCTCTCCCGGCGCCTTAGAAGCGCGTGTTGATTTCAAGCTGCAAGACATCGATATCGAACGGCGCGCCGTACACGGCTTCGGAACTCAACCAACGACCGGTGGCGTAGACGTTCTTGGCCAAGCCGTAATTGCCGCCGAGGAAATAGCCCTTGGCGTTGGTCCCGCCCAAGTGGAACGATGAATCGTTGAAGCCATCGGGCAAGGCATCGGGCTGGATGTATTTGTAGCCCGCGAAGAAATTCCAGTCGCCCTGCTTCTTCAACTCCAACGCGCTGCCGAGGGTGAACTGCACCATCCACGCATTGGCGCCGCTTTCGATGTCGCCGCTGCTGTCGAGGTTGTTGACGAGCTGCCCGGCCGAGCGTTTGCGCATGTCGCCTTCGTCGTAACCGAGGTTGTGGATGTAGTTACCCTGACTACGCAATTTGAAGTCTTGCGGCAGGTCGGCGTCCCACACCACGTTCAGGTCCAGCAGGTTGAATTCCGAGGCCAGTCCAACGAATTGCGGCTGTGGCGTGGCGGCCGGGTTGAGCGGGTTGGGCGTGATGTCGCGCAGCAGGAACACGCTGTTGCCCTTCTGCATGAACGCCGAGCGGCTGCCATCGGTGTCACAACCCGGCGCGCCGGCCCAGGGTTCGCAAGGGCTGGAACGCTGCCCTTCGATGTCATCGAAACGGTAATAAGCCAAGGCCCCCTTGAGCCGGTTGTTGCTGTTGATCGCCCACTTGGCGCCGACTTGCGCGCCGTACAGCCACTTGTTGTCGCTGTCTTCCTTGTCCAGGCCGTTGCTGGTGCTGGTGTCGTTGGTGTACTCCACCGGGAACGCGCCGACGGTGCCGAACACGCCCCAGTCGCGGCTGAGTTTGTGGTCGAAAATCGCCGCGATGCCGTCGAAGTTCAGGTCGTTGGAATAGAGCATGTCGGTGGAGAAGAACGGGTTGGCGATTCGTCCGCCGGTCAACGTCACGTCCTGCGTCGCCTTCCAGGTCAAGTAACCCTGATCGAGCCAGATGTCTTTCTTGCCGAAACCGCCACCCAGGGTTTGCGTGGTCGAAACCGGGTTGTTGTCGGAACCGGTGCCGAGGCGAATACCGGCGGTCCAGTCCGGCGCGAGCACCGCTTTCATGCCCAGGCGCGCCCGCAGGCGGAACAGGTTTGAGCGGTCTTCCCGGGTGTTGAGCAACGGCGGCAGGCTTGTGCTGCTGTTGGGGTTCACGTCGTAGGGGCCGTTATTGTTGAGCTTGGCAAAGTCGACGATTTCGTTGCTGTTGCTGTCGGAGTAATACCGCGACTCATCCCGCAAACGAATGTCGCCGTCGAAGCTGATGCGCGAGACCCAGTCCGGGAAGGTGTTGGGCTGGGCCCAGTTTTCCTGTTTGGCGGTGGCCATGACCTCAGCCTTGACCTGATCGCGGATCTGATCGCGCACGGCGGCCGGCACGTATTGCACCCGCACATCCCCCGGTGCCGCCACCGGACCGGCCGCCACCACGGCGGGCGCACTGGCCGCCTGACGCGCCTGGGTCGCTTCGTTCTGGGCCTGGGCGATCAATGCGTCGGCCTTGTCCTGCTTCAAAATGCCCTGCTCGACCAGCAAGCGGATCAGATTGATCGTGGCGTTTTCCGAGGGCGCAGGGGCTGCCGCTGCGTGCCCGACCAGGGTCGCAATGACCATGCCGACCGCCAGGGACAATCGATTCACGTTGGAAATCATCTGCACACAACTCCTTTTGGCAAACTTTAGAAAAATCGGTTAACCCGGACGCCGCCCTTGCAGGGACAAGCGCACAGGCAAAGTCATGGAGGCCGGTGGCCGTTCGCTCAGGTGCGGCGCGCTGCGTAACGCGGCGAGCACCTGGGTGTCGATCTCGGGTTTGCCGCTGGACTTGACCAACTCGACCCGGGTGATTTCACCGACGCTGCTCAGCCAGACGTCGGCCTGCAGCGAAAACGCCAGGTTGCGCAGGTCCGGGTTCTCACGCAGCAAACGCTGAAACGTGAAGGCCAGAAACTGGCTGTACGTGCCGTTGCCCACGCGTCCGCCACCGGCCCCGGCCATGCCACCGCCCTTGCCCGCACCAATGTTGAAAGCGTCGTTGCCGGACTGCGCATCGCCGTCCATTTGCATCGGGTTGGCCAAATCATCCGCCGGGGATGGCGGCGCCTCTTCGGCCGGTTTCACCTCTTCGGGCTCCGGGGTCGGTTGCGGCTCGACCATTTTTTCTTCCACGGGTGGTTCCGGTTCCGGCGGTTTTTCCGGCGGCGGTGGAGGTGGTGGCGGCAACGGAATAATCGTCGGCACCTTCGGCGCTTCCCGGCGGATGCCGCTCATGTCGTTGGCCCATTGCCACAGGAACCACGCGGCCACCGCGCCAATCAGCAACCCGGCGCCCCACTTGATAAAGCGCACAGGTGACGGCTTCACCGGCAACGGTTTGAAGGATGGTTGTGCAGTCATGGTCAGCCCTGGCTCGGTTTGCCGGTGACGAGACCGACCTGGGACAACTCCAGGCGTCGCAGCAGGTCCAGCACCTCGATCACCTTCTGGTACTGCACCTGAGCATCGCCGCGCACGATCACCGGGAAGTCCGGGCTCTGGGCCTTCTCGATGCGCAGCCGATCTTCCAGCTCGGCCAGCGTCACCGGGTAGGCATCAAGGAAAACCTGGCCGCCGTCATTGACCGAAATCGCCTTGGTCTTGGCTTCGGACAGCGACACCGAGGCGCTGGCCTTCGGCAGGTTGATCTGGATGCCCGAGACTTGGGCCGTGGCGGTGAGGATGAACATCACCAGCACCACCATCAGCACGTCCACCAGGGGCGTGATGTTGATCGTATCCACCGCTGCGTCGTCATCGTCGTCGTGGGAGGCATTTACGGAAGCCATTGTTTTGCTCCTCAGGCCGGGACGGACGCGTTGGTGTGATTGCCACGGCGATGGGCCGCCTCACTGAACTGGCTCTCGCCATGCATCTCCGCCAGACGCGTGATGAACTCGTCGACGAACACCCGCATGTCGGCGCTGACTTCCTTGTTACGGGTGATCAGGCGGTTGTAGCCAAACAGCGCCGGGATCGCGACGAACAGGCCCATGGCCGTGGCCAGCAACGCGGCGGCCATGCCCGGGGCAATGGCGTTGATATTCACGTCGCCGGCCATCGCCGTGCCGAGGAACACCACCATGATCCCCAGCACCGTGCCGAGCAGGCCGATGTAAGGGCCGCCGGCAATGGCGTTGGACAAGGTCGAGAGTTTCGAGCTGAGGGCCTGGTTTTCCCGGGTGCGCACACCGTCCATGGAGCAGCGGATCGCTTCGATGGTTGCCGCCGACACCGAGGACGTATCAGCGCCCTGCTCGCGGCGAGTGCGGATTTCTTTCACCGCGACCATGTACAGGCGCCACAGCGAGGAATACTGCAAACGCTGGGCGAGTTCCTGGTCGTCGGCGAACATTTCCAGGCGTGTGCCGACCGTGGCGAACTGTTCGCGAAAGCCTTCATTGGCGGCGCTGACGCGGCTGACCATGCGGTTCTTGCGGATCATGATCACCCACGATTGCAACATCATCAGCACCAGCACGGCGATGATCACCCAGGCGTCCAGCGGCACGGCATTCAGCAGGAAACCCAGGCTGCCGAAGCCGTAACCCGACTGTTCTTCATCGACACCATAAGCCACCAGTTTCGACTCGGCACCTTGGGAATTGGCGTCGGCCAGCAACAGGGCCGCCGGACGTGCAACTTTGGACAGGCGCAGTTCATCCATGGCCCCGGTGAACGGCAAGTAGGCGCTGGCAGACAAGTCAGCACCGATGGCCATGACCGAGTTGAACGCGGGCATCGCCACCGCCAGGCTCGCGGTTTCCCGGCCGTTGACGTACAGCGAGACTTTGCTGCCCTCGGCGGTGAGCGCCAGGTGCTGCCATTGGCCGGGGTTCAGCGGTTGTGTGGACACGGCGCGCTGACCGTCGATTTCCACAAACGGCAGGCCCTGGTTCAGGCCCAGCAGCAGGCTGTTCGCGCCTTCACGGCGGGCGAGTACAAGTTGCTCGCCATTGGCCTGATCCAGACGCAACCAGGCACTGAAGGTGAACGCGCTGCCGCTGTTGTGTTGCAGCGAAGGACTGCCCGGCAGCAGCAGCGGTTGGCCGTTGAACTGCAACGCCCGACCGATCACGCCGTCGATGCTCGCACCGGTCGCACTTTGCGCGGTGTTGCCGTATGCGGTGGTGTCTTTGGCCGGGGTGCCATTGGCGCCGTCGAAGTGGTAGAGCGCGGTGTAATTCGGGTCGAAGGTCAACTGACCGTTGCCCGTGGCCGGGGCTTTCGGGTTGCCGTAGTACATCCAGATGTCCTGACGCTGGCCGCCCTCCACTTTTGGTACATCGACCCAGATCAGCGCCATGCCCATCAACGGATCGAAGCTTTCGATCTGGTGGTTGAGCACGGTTTTGTCATCGGCGGCGACGAAGCGCAGGTCCGAACCGTCCTCCTTGACCCCGTCGAAGGTGAAGTTGCCGGTGTGCAGGCGCACCAGCAGCGCCGTACGGCCGAGGGCTTCGTTGATCGCCGCGCCTTGGGGCGTGGTGTCCACGGCAATCTGCTTGCGGTAATGCCAGTCGTCCTGCCACCAGGCCTGGGCGGTGGCCGGGAGCACGAAGCCCAGGCAGATCAGGAAAGCGATGAGTAGGCGCTGCATGAAAATGCTCCTTTTAGAATGTGGCCTGAAGATTGAAATGCAGGCGCGAATCGTGTTTTTGCGTGTTCGGCCCATCCAGCAGCGGATAGCCCCAATCCAGGCTGCCGGACAGCCACTTGCTCAGGCTCGCGCGGGTGCCCAGGCCAACACTGGCCAAGGCGTAATCGGCGTCCTGATCGGGCAGTTCGTCGCGCAGGTACAACTGGGCGCCCTCGGCGAAGGCGTAGAAGCGCCAGTCTTGAACGTAAGGGCCGAGGTACTTGGCCAGGGACGGCGTGCGCAGTTCCTGGCTCAGCAGCACACCGTCGTCGCCGGTGCGTTCGGCCGCGAGGTAACCGCGCACCGAGGTCGCGCCGCCGGCAGCGAATTGTTCGTTGGAAACCAGCGGCCCGGACGCCAATTGGAACGCGGCTTTGCTTGCGGCCTGCCAGTCGCTGGCGAAGGTGTAGGTGTAATTCGTGTCGCCCTTGAGCACGGCAAAACTGGGGCTGGCGCGGTAGCGTTTGTAGTCGAAGTCTTCGTCGGAACTGCCGTAGCCAAACAGGCTGCGGGTGCCGGCCACCAGGCTCAGGCCGAGGCCCAACTGGCTGCTTTCGGTGTAGCGAAAACCGTTGTAGGCGAAGGTGAACGGCGCGTATTTGAGCGGGACTTTGTCGCTGTCGCCGCCGAGGCTCAGTTGTTCGTCAAAGTCCTTGAAGTCGATGCCGGCGGACAACGAATTGGACCAATTACCGCTGGACGGCAACGTGTAAATCGCCGAGACCCCATAGGAATGGCCCTTGCCCAACACGTTGCTGCCGCCAATGGTCGCGACGTTGCTGTCGGACTGGTAACCGGAGAACTGCACGCTCCAGCGCTCGTTCAGCGGCGCGGTGTACGAGCCGGACCAGACCTTGGCGTTGTCGGTGTCTTGCGGCGCGGTGAAGAAGGTCAGGGAAATGCTGTGACCCAGTTGCCAGAGGTTGTTGTAACCGAGGCTGGTGACCGTGCGCAGTTTCTCGGTGTCGGCGCTGTAGTCGTTGTTCAGCCCGACACTGGCCTGCCACGGGTTCTGGTCCTCGACCTGCAAATCCACGTCCATGGTGCCGGGGCGCTGGCCTTCGCGTACCAGCGGCATCACTTGGCGGCCGGGGGTTTTGTTCAGTTGTGCCAGTTGCCCCTGGACCTTGCTGAAGTCCGGCACTTCGCCTTCTTTGAGCGCCGGGACGTCTTCCCGGATGTCCAGCGGCGAGTAGTGCTTGGCCCCGACCACCCGCACCCGGCCGACCTTGGTTTCGCTGACTTGCAGGTAGACGATGCCGTCCTCGACCTTCTGCTCCGGCAACTCGACGAACACCGATTGATAGCCCCGCGCCTGATAAGCCTTTTGCAAGGCTTCGCGGGCGCCTTCGATATCGGTCAGGGCTTTTTGCGGACCGAGAAACGGGTACACCGCTTCTTCGATGGCCCGGGCATCCAGCACCGTGTTGCCGCGCACGAAGTACTCGTTCACATCGACCAGTTTGGCCGGCACCGCGTCCTCGGCCCATGCCGATTGCCCGCTCGCGGTCACCAGCAGCCAGCCCCACAGCGCCAGCCGCGTCTTGAAAAGATGCTCCACACCACCCCCTGAATTCGAAATGACCGTCGCCGTTGGCCCGGCGTTTGGCCCACTCAATTGCTTGCTGTCGATGTCGCGGCGTGTTTGCCCAGCCAGGTGTGCAACAGCGCGAAGTTCAAGGAGAACTCGGGCATTTGCAGCAAGGCACCGCAGAACACTTCGCCAATGATTTTCTGGATCAATTGCACCGCCCGCGGGTTGTTCAGCAGGGTGGCGATGTCGCGACTGAGGACGTTGAAGCTCCAGACCTTTTGATTCAGGTCCAGGCCGACGAACCAGCGGAACAGCAGGTTGTAATTGAGTTGCTCGTAGAGTTGCTGCTCGCTGGGCACCGAATAGAGCAGTTGCAGCAGCAGGATGTGCATGACCGTTTGCGGGGCGATGAGCATGCCGGGCTCGGCGTTGAGGCCGGCCAGGATGTCGCGGTGCTCGTCGAGCAGGTCATCGATTTGCGGGCGCAGCGCCACCAGCGAATGCCCCGGCGGAATGTAGCTGGACACTTCTTTGAGCGCGCCCTGCCAATCATCCTGCGACACGATCCAGACCCACGGCGCGCCGTAGCGATACACCGAAACCGGCTTCTTGCGCGCCGCTTCGACGATCTTCGACAAGCGTTGATCGAGCTCTTGCATGCCCACTTTCGAGTAGCGTTCCATAGTCCCCATTGCCTCACTCCCGGCGTCCCGCCTCGGCTTAAAAAAGTGGCCCTTGGGCCCCCTCAAGCGCGTCACATAGGCATGACCGGACTGGCGAAGTGCTACCGAACTTTTGTCATGAAAGCTTCATGTCGGATGATCGCCGCCCCGCAGACCCGGTAGGAGCTGCCGCAGGCTGCGATCTTTTGATCTTGATCTTTTTAAAAGCAAGATCAAAAGATCGCAGCCTTCGGCAGCTCCTACGGGGATCGCGTTAAGTCGAGGGTCGGCGTAGGAGCGGCCGCAAAACCAGACGGCGCGGGATTGATCCCGGCGTTCCGACAAGCCCTCGCGCCACAGAGTTGTAATCACGACCTCACACAGAAAATGAAAACCGAGCCCCCCCCGTAGGAGCTGCCGCAGGCTGCGATCTTTTGACCTTGCCTTTCACAATCAAGATCACAACACCAATCCAGTACCCCTCGACGCCTCTTTTGAACTTGCCCCCCAGAAACTGAAAGAGGCGGCCGACCGCGCGCTCAACTTCTACCTCAACCCCGGGGCCCTGAAAGAGCCGATATCGCCCCGCAGACCCGGCACCAACTTCATCGTTAACCCCGCAGCCGATGATGAAACATTGCTCGTCGACGCCAGCGAGTCGTTGGCATCAGCCCGCGAGAAGCTCCCCCATCCCCCGCGCCTCAATCAACTGTTCCCGATGATGAACTGTGCGGACGTCAGACAGCTGCTAATCGGCGTGACGGAAAAATCGGCTTGCTCAATACATATGGATATCCGTATATTCGGATTTCCACACCTGCAAGGCACCCCGATGCTCAGTCCTCCAGCCGTCTATAAATGCCTGTCCGACGAGACCCGCGCCCGCGCCACCCTGCTGATTACCCGTGAAGGCGAGTTGTGCGTTTGCGAGTTGGTCTGCGCACTGGACGACAGTCAGCCGAAGATCTCTCGTCACCTGGCACAACTTCGGGCGTGCGGTTTGCTGCTTGATCGACGCCAGGGGCAATGGGTGTATTACCGGCTCAATCCGGAACTGCCGGCCTGGGTTCGCGCTGTTCTGGAAACCACGCTGCACGCCAATGCCGACTGGCTTGAAGAGAACAGCGCACGGCTCAAACAAATGGGCGACCGCCCGCTCAATACCGCAGTGTGCTGCTAAGCACCGGCCCAAAAGGAGTTTTTATGCGCGTCCTGTTCATGTGCACCGCCAATAGCTGCCGCAGCATTCTGTCCGAAGCGATGTTCAATCATCTGGCGCCGCAAGGCTTCGAAGCGGTCAGCGCCGGCAGTTTTCCCAAGGGCCAGGTGTTGCCGCGCAGCCTGACCACGCTGCAAGAAGCCGGGATCGCCATTGATGGCTTGAGCAGTAAAGGCAACGACGCCTTCGAGGGCAACCCGCCGGACATCGTCATCACCGTTTGCGACAAGGCCGCCGGTGAAGCCTGCCCCGTGTATTTCGGCCCGGCGCTGAAAGCCCACTGGGGGCTTGAAGATCCGTCGGAGGTCGCGGGGGACGAGGCTGCCGTATCCGGCGCTTTCCATTCGACCCTGGCACGCATCGAAACCCGTTGCCGGGCGTTTCTGGCGCTGCCTTTCGCCGAACTTGATCGCGATGCCTTGAAGCGTGAACTCGACCGCATCAGCACCCTGTAACTGGAGCCCTCCATGACTCATCCCCTGCCCAACCTCGACACGTCATTGATCGCGCACCGCGAAAATGACGAGCAGCACAAACCGCGAATCTTGCTGTTGTACGGCTCGACCCGCGCCCGTTCATTCAGTCGGTTACTGGTCGAGGAGGCGGCGCGTTTGCTTGAGCACTTCGGCGCCGAGACTCGGATTTTCAATCCATCCGGTTTGCCACTGCCCGACGACGCACCGAACGATCACCCGAAAGTCCAGGAACTGCTGGCGCTGATGCAATGGTCCGAAGGCCAGGTCTGGTGTTCGCCGGAACGCCACGGTTCGATGTCGGCGGTGTTCAAGGCGCAAATAGACTGGGTGCCGCTGGCCATCGGCGCGATTCGCCCGACCCAGGGCAAAACCCTGGCGGTGATGCAGGTGTGTGGTGGCTCGCAATCCTTCAACGTGGTCAATCAACTGCGCGTTCTGGGGCGCTGGATGCGGATGTTCACCATCCCCAATCAATCCTCCGTGCCCAAGGCCTTTCTGGAGTTTGACGACGCCAACCGCATGAAACCCTCGGCGCTGTATGACCGGGTCGTGGACGTGATGGAGGAACTGGTGAAGTTCACGCTGTTGCTGCGCGAACGTCCGGACCTGGTAGACCGCTACTCGGAACGCAAGGAGTCGGCCGAAGAACTGACTCGGCGCGTCAATCAGGCTGCCATTTGATCAAGCAACCGTGCAGCCATCGCCTTGGGCTGGTGCAAGCAACGGCGGATCGCAATATAAAAGTGCACGTCACCGCGCACACCTGCGCCCTCACCGGCCTGTAACACCCGACCCAGCCGCGTCCAGCCGGTTCTGGCCCGCTGTTTGCAGACACCTGACACGCAGTCAACGTTGATTGCACATATACGACAAAGGCGCCGTGTAACCCCCGTTTTTTTACGGAGGGTCACATGGCGCCTTTTTTGTTTCCGGGCCGGTCAGGTGCTTGCAAGAGAGTCAGGATGGCAAACAAAACCGTACGCAGTGTTTGTCCCTATTGTGGCGTTGGCTGCGGCATCGTCATGCAGGTCGAAAACAACCGCGTGATCAAGGTCAGCGGCGACAAGAGCCATCCGACCAACGCCGGCCGCCTCTGCACCAAGGGCAACACCTGCGGCCAGGCCATCGCCGATTCGGGCCGGATGGAACACGCTTTCTTGCGTCAGGAGCGCCAGCGCGACCCGGTGCGAGTGGCGATGGACCACGCCATCAGCGAGACCGCCAGGCGCCTGCGCGCCATCCTCGATACCCACGGCCCCGACGCCCTCTCCTTCTACGTGTCCGGGCAAATGTCGCTGGAGGCCCAATACCTGGCCAACAAACTGGCCAAGGGGTTTGTGCGCACCAGTAATATCGAATCCAACTCGCGCCTGTGCATGGCCAGCGCCGGCAGCGGCTACAAACTGTCCCTCGGCTCCGATGGACCGCCGGGGTCCTATGAGGATTTCGATCGGGCCGATCTGTTCTTTGTGATCGGCGCCAACATGGCTGACTGTCACCCGATTTTGTTCCTGCGCATGATGGACCGGGTCAAGGCCGGGGCGAAGCTGATCGTGGTCGATCCACGGCGCAGCGCCACGGCGGACAAGGCCGGTCTGTTCCTGCCGATCAAACCCGGCACTGATTTGGCGTTGCTCAATGGTTTGCTGCACCTGCTGGTGAAAAACGGCCACACCGACCCAGCCTTCATTGCCTCGTTCACTGAAGGCTGGGAGGCCATGCCGGAGTTCCTGGAGGAATACTCCCCGGAAAAAGTCGCCGAACTCACCGGCCTGCCGGAAGCGGATATTCGCCAGGCAGCGGAATGGATCGGCCAAGCCGCCGAATGGATGAGTTGCTGGACCATGGGCCTCAATCAAAGCACCCACGGCACCTGGAATACCAACGCCCTGTGCAATTTGCACCTGGCCACGGGCGCGATCTGCCGGCCGGGCAGCGGGCCGTTTTCCCTGACCGGGCAACCGAATGCCATGGGTGGTCGCGAAATGGGCTACATGGGGCCCGGCCTGCCGGGTCAGCGTTCGGTGCTGGTCGAGGCTGATCGGCTGTTCATCGAAGACTTGTGGGGCATCCCCCACGACAGCCTGCCGCGCGAAGTCGGCGCTGGTACCGTGGCGATGTTCGAGCAGATGAGCGCCGGCCAGATCAAGGCCTGCTGGATCATCTGCACCAACCCGGTCGCCTCGGCCCCCAACCGCCAGAAAGTGATCGAAGGCCTGCAGACCGCCGAGCTGGTGATCACCCAGGACGCCTTCCTCGACACCGAGACCAACCGCTACGCCGACATCCTCCTGCCCGGTGCGCTGTGGGCCGAGGCCGAAGGGGTGATGATCAACTCCGAACGCAATTTGACGCTGATGCAAAAAGCCGTGGAGCCCCCCGGCGAGACGTTGCCCGACTGGCAGATCATCGCCCGGGTTGCCTGCGAAATGGGCTTCGCCGAGGCCTTCACCTACACCTGTGCATCCGAGGTGTTTGAAGAGATCAAACGCGCCTGGAACCCCAAAACTGGCTACGACATTCGCGGTACCAGTTATGCGCGGTTGCGGGGCACCCCATTGCAATGGCCCTGCGCTTCGGACGATGGCGCCGACCGAAATCCGATCCGCTATTTGAACAACGGTGTCAGTCAGACACTCAAGGTCGAGGCCGACGGCAGCCAACCCGCCATCGTGTTCGCCACCGAGCGCGGCAAGGGCATCTTCCTCCCCCGCCCACACCTGCCGCCCGCCGAAATGCCGGATGAAAGCTTCCCCTTCGTGCTCAACACCGGGCGTTTGCAACACCAGTGGCACACCCTGACCAAGACCGGCAAAGTCGCGACGCTGAACAAACTAAATCCCGGGCCGTTCATTGAAATTCATCCCGAAGATGCCGCCCGTTTCAGTATCAAGGACAAAGACCCTGTCGAGATTCGCTCGCGACGCGGCCGTGCCGTGTTGCCCGCCGTCGTGACCGACCGGGTGCGCCAGGGCAATTGCTTTGCGCCCTTTCACTGGAACGATGTCTTTGGCGAAAACCTGGCGATCAATGCCGTCACCCACGACGCCGTTGACCCGATTTCGCTACAGCCCGAATTCAAGTTCTGCGCCGTCGCCCTGCAACGGGTCGAGCTGATCGAGCATGCCTTTCTCGACGTGCCCGCGCCCGCCGTCACCGACCTTCCCCCCGCTTCGCCTTTGAAAGAGGAACTTCCCATGTCGTGCATCGAGGCCTTCGCCGATCTCGCCGGCATCAGTCGCTTGCCTTCTCCGCCCCTGAACGACAATGAACGCACCTACCTCGCCGGTTTTCTCAGTGGCCTGCAGTCCACGGCCGGGCGTCAGGCCGGCGGCGTCCCGACCCTGCCCGCCAACGCGCCGCTGGCCACCGACACACGGTTATGGCTGGACGGTTTGCTGGGCGGGTTGTTCAGTCGCATTCAGTCAGACACGGCGCCCTTGAGCCTCTCGGCCCCCGCGACCGACGACAACACCCCCAGCGTGACCTTGTTGTGGGCCTCGCAAACCGGCAACGCCGAGGCCCTGGCCGAACGGTTTGCCGCGCACTTGCGCGAGGGCGGAATCGACGTGGAGCTGAGCGCGATGGCGGACTTTCCGGCGAGCAAACTGGCCAGCACGCAGAACCTGGCCCTGATCAGCAGCACTTTCGGCGACGGCGATCCGCCGGACAACGGCGAAGGCTTCTGGCACACCCTCAAATCCGCCGAGACTCGCCTGGAATCCCTGCGCTTTGCGGTCCTGGCTTTGGGTGACCCGAATTACGACCAGTTCTGCCAGCACGGCAAGCAACTCGATCAGCGCCTTCAGGAACTGGGCGCCACCCGGTTGCTTGAGCGCGTGGACTGCGACACGGAATTCGAAGAGCGCGCACAGACCTGGCTGACGCACTTCCAGCAAACGCTGAAACCGACCGTCGAGCCGATCAAGAGTGTCGCCGCCAGCCCGGTCGAGGCACCGAGCAAAGCCAAGCCTTATGCCTCACGACTGCTGACCAACCTGCACCTGAACCCGCAGAGTGCCAACAAGGAAACCCGGATGTTTTCCCTCGACCTGGCGGATTCCGGGCTGAGCTACGAGGCCGGCGATGCTTTGGGCGTGCGGCCGCGCAACTGCCCGGAACTGGTCAGCGAATTGCTCGACCTGACGCGCCTCGGTGCCGACACCCCTGTGAACCTGGACAAACTCGGCGACGTCCCGCTGCACCAGGCGCTGACCGAGCACTTTGAAATAGCCCGGCCCAACACTGAAACCCTGGCGTTTATCGCTGAACGCAGCGCTAACCCGGAACTGAAAAGGCTGCTGGGCAGCAAGGCTGAATTGAAAGACTGGTTGTGGGGCCGGCAATTGGCGGATGTGTTGCAGCAATTCCCGGTCGATTGCTCCGCCGGGGAATTGCTGGGCACGCTCAAACGCCTGCAACCGCGTTTGTACTCCATTGCCTCAAGCCCCAAGGCGCATCCGCAGGAAGTGCATCTGACGGTGGCCGCCGTGCGCTACGGTAAACGCAAAGGCGTGTCCTCGACCTTCCTCGCCGACCGCGTGGACAGCGGCGAAGTCCCGATTTTCGTCCAGCCCTCAAAGCACTTCCGCGCACCGGCCGACGGCGATGTGCCGATGATCATGATTGGCCCAGGCACCGGCGTCGCGCCGTTTCGGGGTTTTCTGCAAGAACGTCGAGCTCGGGGGGATGCGGGGCGCAACTGGCTGTTTTTTGGTGAGCAACACGCCGAGACCGATTTCTACTACCGCGATGAGCTGGAGGGGATGCAGCGCGAGGGTCTGTTGACTCAACTCAGCCTGGCTTTTTCTCGCGATCAGGCACAGAAGATCTACGTGCAGGACCGTATCCGCGAACAAGGGGCCGAACTGTGGCGCTGGCTACAGGAAGGCGCGCAGTTGTACATCTGCGGGGATGCCAGCCAGATGGCCAAAGATGTCGACCAGGCCTTGCGCCAGATTGCGCAACGCCATGGCGGACTCAGCCCGGACAACGCCGCCGATTACTGGCGGCAATTGAGCGAGCAGAAACGTTACTTGCGCGATGTCTATTGACGGGCCGGGGCTGGCTGCACGGCGTGCAGCCAGTTGTCTCAGGCCGGCACGCCCAGAATGATGTGGGACGCCTTGATCACGGCGGTGGCGCTGACGCCCGGCGCCAGGCCCAATTCGGCGACGGCATCACGGGTCACGATCGAATACACCTTCGAACCGCCGGGCAGTTCAATCACCACCTCGGCATTGACCGCGCCATCGTTGACGCTCAGCACCTTGCCTTCCAGGCAGTTGCGCGCCGACAGGCGAATGTCGCTGGACTCGGTCATCAGCATCACCCAAGGCGCCTTGATCAGGGCCACGGCTTCTTTGCCGACGGCAATGCCGAGGTTGCGGATGCTTTCCATGGTGACGACAGCCACCAGTTGCTCGCCGCCCGGCAGGGTCAACACCACTTCTGCGTTGACCGCGCCGTCTTGTACCTGGCTGACCTGACCTTTGAATACGTTGCGTGCACTGACTTTCATGAGACGAGCCCTTTTGTTGACTTTAGAGTTAGGAATGCCGCACATCATCAAGGTTAGCGTTGTGTAGAAACAACTATAGCGCTCGATTGCATCGAGACAGGCAGCGCCGGTTGAGCGGCGCTGCCGTTCAACCTCAGGCGCGGGTGGAGAACCCTGGCAGATTCAACACGCGTTCGGCGGCCCAGCCAAAGGCCAGGCCGACGGTGGTCCAGAGCACCCACTGGATACCCAGCGAGGCCACGCGAAACTTCCACAGCAGCACGGCGGAGAAGGTTTGCGGGACTTCATCGATCACCGGAAACAGGTAGCCCGCCACCGCCATGATCACCCCGTACAGCAGCACCGCGAGCGTCGAGCCGCTCCAGATGCCCAGTGCGGGGATCAGTTTGCGCGCAGCGTTGATGGCAATCACCGCCGCGATCACCGACACCAGCAACATCAGGAAAAACAGCTTGGTGCGCTGTTTGATGGTGTCAGGATCGCCAATCGACGGCGGATTGGCCGGGTATTTCAGCCCCGGCACCAGAATCAGCGTGACAAACGCCGCCAAGGCCAACAGCGCCGCCAGACCCCGAGGGCCGATCTTGCCGACGCGGCCCAGCGAGTAGGCAAACACCAGCGCAAAGATCCCGCCCAGCGAAACGCTGTAGGTCACGATGCCGGTGAACAGCCCGAACGTGCTTTGTACCTCGCGGCTGACCAACTCTTCTTCCGGCGCATCGCCATGCATTTGCGCCATTTAATCTTCAAAGGCAATGGCTTTGTCGATCTGCGGCTCACCGAACACTTTTGCGAAACCAAAGGCAAGAATGCCGGCGAGTAAACCCACCAGCATGCCGCGAACCAATAAACGACCGGTCATGTTGCGTTCCTCGAATCAGTGGCAAGGGAAGCCAAGCAAGTGGCGGCCGTCGTGCACGAATTCGTGAACATACATGCCCTTGACCAACGCAGTGGCGCCCTGCTCCGCGCCGACGAAATAGATCGCCAGCATCAATAACAGTCCGCCAAAAATGGCCCAGGGAAGAATGTCGCCCAACGGAATCGTGGGCAGCGAAACATCAGTCTGCGTAGCAGCGCTATAAGCCATGTGAACCTCCAGGGATGACGCGTCCCGGTACGGATTGCAGGTAGGGGGAAACAGGGTCTGGCTGACGGCAAATAGCCGAATACAGTGGCGCGACCGCGCCGGATTTTCACCGGCTGCCTGTTTCAGAAGGCGTTGCAGAATTTCGTGAAACAAAATGATACAACTTGGCGAGTCTACGCCTTCGGCGGGGGGGCGGCAAAGGTACGTGAAGGGTTGGAACTGGCCTGATCACCTGGCGAAAAAACCTTGCTGACGACAAAGATCAGGATCGCGCTTAAGAGCGAAGTACCCCAATCGCCCGCCGATACTTCTCAACCCGCTCCAAATCGTCCCAGGACGGCTGGGCAATCCGCGATAAATCGCTGTTCTCTTCCAGATCCGCGAGTTTGACCACCCGCCCTATCGGATTCAGCGCCGCGCGCTCGACGAACGCCTCATAGGTTTCACCCGGCACCTTGGTGACCGACTCAATCGCCGCCAGCACCGTTTCGCTGAAACCTTCCTGGCGTAGCGCTTCGAGGCTGATACCGGTGTCTTCAACCACGTCGTGCAGCACCGCGACGATGCGCTCCTCCAGGGTCGTCACCCGCAACATGACTTTCAGCGGATGCAGGATGTAAGGCGCGCCGCCCTTGTCGACTTGCCCCGCATGGGCGGTTGCGGCGATGGCAATGGCGCGTTCCAGTGTCTGGCTCATCTTGGTTCTCCAGGGTTAAACGCCGTAGCGGCCGCCCAGCCTACAGCTTGTAAGTCACATACCGCCCGCGCCCGGTTTTCTTGGCTTGGTACATCACCCGGTCGGCGGCCAGCAGCAGGGTATCGGCAGAGCTCTGGCCGTTGCCCAAGGCAATGCCAATCGAAACACCAACGACGCACACCGTGCCGGAAATAAAAAACGGTGTGGTCAGGGCATCGATGCATTGGGTGGCCACGCGGCTCAACGTCTCTTCGGCGTTGTCGCCGAGTTCATTCAGCAGCACGACAAACTCGTCACCGCCGATGCGCGCCAACGTATCGCTCACCCGCACCACCGACGAAAAACGCCGCGCCACCTGGCGCAGCACCTCATCACCGGCCTCGTGTCCCAGGGAGTCGTTGATGTGCTTGAAGCCATCCAGGTCCATAAACAATATGCCCACTTGCGTCTGGGTGCGCTGGGCCTGGGCCAACACTTGCCGAAGCCGCCCGGAGAGGTGATGCCGGTTGGTCAAACCGGTCAACGTGTCGTGATGGGCAATCTTTTTCAGCTCATCCTGCTTGTCATTCAACTTGAGCAGCAGCCGGTTGAACGCCGAGATCAAATGCCCGACTTCATCATTTCGAACCACCGCCAATGGCGCGTGCGGCAGTTCATCCCCGGTCATGCGATCAGCCTGGGCGGCGGCTTGAAAGAGGTGCCGGAAGACAAAGTACAACCCGATGGAGGCGAATGTAGCGAAGAACAAAATCGATAAAATCGCGCCCCGGATCAAAAAGTGCTGGGTTCGATCCACGGTGGCAAACGCCTCGCGGGCCGGCAAACGGGCGACGATGAACCAGCCGGCGCTGGGCACAGACGCCATCGCCGCGACCTCCTCGACACCCTCGGCATTACGCGTCACCCCGGCCCCGCGAAACCCTGCCATGGCCTGATCTTGCAGCGTATTGACGCCAGGAGGCGACGTTGGCTTGAGCTGCACATCCCACTGCGAGGAATCGACGAACAATTGACTGTCCGGGAACACCAGCAGGAAATCACCGGCGGCATCCTCCACGCGGCTCAGCAATAACGAATCCAGCAGCCCGGAAGCGCCGAGGGCCGTGACGCCCACCAGCACAGCCTGAACCTCACCGCTGGCATTTTTGATCGGTACGGACATGGGCAGTATCGGCTTTTTGGTCGCCCCGCTCACCTGCGGCTGACCGATAAACGAACGCCCCGCCAGACCGGCCTGAATCTCATCACGCCCGGCGTAATCGGTATCGCGCGCGGGGTAGCTCGCGATTAAAAGCCCGTGGGTGTTCACGATGAACAAGCCAGCCGTGAACATCGTCTGGTAGTCGTAATGCGCTTTGAGCCACGCTTGCAGCTGCTCGGGTTGAGTCAGGAGCTCAGCGGGGACGCCGGCGGCGAGTTGATCGAGCAAGCGCTGACGTTGAACAACCTTGTGATCGATATCGCGGGCGACATACGTGGCCAGCGTCAATTGCTGGCCCTCCACCACGGCGCTTAAATCTTCACGCAGGAAGTGGGTCAAGACGAAATACCGGATCACCGCGCCGGAAACGACAATGCACAACGCCAAAATCAGCAGTCGCGTGACGATGCTGTTGGCGATCCGGGCGAAATCGATTGAGTGATGATGTTTTGGCATCATCGGAGTGTATCCGAATATGACTGCACGATCCCTGTACGAACTGCCGAAGCCTTCGATCTTTTGATTTGGCCGCCGTTAACCGACAAACCTGGCGAGATCGCGGTTTTTGGCGATACTCCACGCTGCTCGAGGGTAATTCCAACCTTAAACGCAGTGTTAGCCTCTGCCACAACAATAAAAACCGGAGTTGTACATGTCTGAACTGAACCTGCACCCCAACGCCGCCGAGTCTTTGAAGCAGTGGCATCAGATGATCACCACCGGCAACCTGAAGGCCCTGACCGGGTTGCTGGCCCCGCAAGCGGTATTCCGCTCACCCATGGCGCACACGCCTTATCCGGGCGCCAACGTCGTCGCGATGATTCTCAACACGGTGTTCGACGTGTTCGAGGATTTTAAATACCACCGCGAATTGACGACGGCGGATGGGTTGAATGTCGTGCTGGAATTCAGCGCCAAAGTCGGCGGGAAGGACTTGAAAGGGATCGACATGATCCGCTTCGACGAGCAGGGAAAAATCGTTGAGTTTGAAGTGATGGTGCGTCCGCTCAGTGGCTTGCAGGCATTGGGCGCAGAAATGGGACAGCGCCTGGGCGCTTACCTGGCCGCCGCTAAATCCTGACCAGCGGCACCGCCCCTGTAGCTGCTCGCGCAACCAGCGGCTACAGGGTCCGGAAGATGCTTTGGATTTGCGGCGCTGCATCCGTTATTTATGCTCAATCCAAAGCTTAATAATATTTTACCGATACCAGGGTGAACCCTAGTCTTGACCCCAAGCGATGGCAGGCCATAACCGACCTGACTCCCACTTCGAAGGGTAGAGAAATGACCACAGAAACAATAAAAACAGACACGCTGATCGTTGGCGCCGGTCAGGCTGGCGTGGCCATGAGTGAGCATCTGAGCAAACTCGGGGTGCCGCACCTGGTGCTGGAGCGCAATCGCATTGCCGAGCGCTGGCGCACTGGCCGCTGGGATTCGTTGGTGGCCAACGGCCCGGCCTGGCACGACCGGTTTCCCGGTATGGCATTCGACGATCTGAGCCCCGACGGCTTCGCCCCGAAAGAGCGGGTGGCCGATTATTTCGAAGCCTACGCCAAGAAATTCAACGCGCCGATCCGCACCGGCGTGGACGTGTTGAAGGTCGAGCGCAATGTCGGCCGCCCAGGCTTCACCATCGAAACCTCCGAAGGCGTGATCGAGGCCAACCGCGTGGTCGCCGCCACCGGACCGTTCCAGCGCCCGGTGATCCCGCCGATTGCGCCGAAAGACGCGCCGTTCATCCAGATTCATTCCGCTGACTACCGCAATCCGCAACAACTGCCCGAAGGCGCGGTGCTGGTGGTCGGTGCCGGGTCGTCGGGCGTACAGATTGCCGATGAATTGCAGCGCTCCGGCAAGCAGGTGTACCTCTCGGTCGGCGCCCACGACCGCCCTCCTCGCGCCTATCGCAACCGGGATTTCTGCTGGTGGCTGGGGGTGCTCGGCGAATGGGACCAAGCGGCCATGAAACCCGGCCGGGAACACGTGACGATCGCCGTCAGCGGCGCCCATGGCGGCCGCACCGTGGACTTCCGGGGCCTGGCCCATCGCGGCATGACCCTGGTCGGCCTGACCCAATCGTTCAATGGCAGCGTCGCGACGTTCCAGCCAAACCTGGCCGAGAACCTGGCACGTGGCGATGAGAACTACCTGACGCTGCTCAATGCCGCCGACGCCTACATCGAGCGCAATGGCCTGGACCTGCCGGAAGAACCTGAAGCCCGGCAGACCTTCCCCGAGCCTGAATGCGTGAGCCACCCGATTCTGGAACTCGACCTGGCCAAGGCCGGCGTGACCTCGATCATCTGGGCCACCGGGTTTTCTACCGATTACAGCTGGCTGAAGGTCGACGCCTTCGACGACAACGGCAAGCCGAAACATCAGCGCGGTGTGTCGAGCGAGCCGGGTGTGTATTTCCTCGGCCTGCCATGGCAGTCCCGTCGCGGTTCTTCGTTTATCTGGGGGGTCTGGCACGACGCCAAGTACGTGGCAGACCACATCGCCATCCAGCGTTCGTACCTCGAATACCGCGATGCCGAGCAACGCGAAGCCGAAGCCGAAGCCGCCTCCGCCTCCGCCGCGCCTAAAACCAGCGTCAGCGCTTAATTCTTGTTCAGGAGCTTCACATGTCCACGCCTACCCACACCCGTATTCGCATGTTCAACACCAAGGAAACCTACCCGAACCAGAGCCTGGACAACGACCTGTGCCAAGCCGTGCGCGCCGGCAACACGGTGTATGTTCGCGGCCAGGTCGGCACCGATTTCGACGGTAACTTGGTGGGCCTCGGCGACCCGCGTGCGCAAGCCGAGCAAGCCATGCGCAACGTCAAACAGTTGCTGGAAGAAGCCGGCAGTGACCTCAGCCATATTGTGAAAACCACGACTTACCTGATCGATCCGCGTTATCGCGAGCCGGTGTACCAGGAAGTCGGCAAGTGGCTCAAAGGCGTGTTCCCGATCTCCACCGGGTTGGTGGTGTCGGCGCTGGGGCAGCCGCAGTGGTTGATGGAGATTGATGTGATTGCGGTGATTCCTGAGTAAGGAAGTAGACCGAAGTGCGGCCTTCGCGGGCAAGCCTCGCTCCTACATTTGGAATGCGTTCCCCCTGTAGGAGCGAGGCTTGCCCGCGAAGACGCCCGCCCAGACATCCCTTTTGCCAAGGCTGAACAAGGAGCAAAACCCATGACCTTCTCCATCGCCGCCCGCTGCCCCGACACCGGTAAGCTCGGCATCGCCATCAGTTCCTCCAGCATCGCCGTCGGTGCCCGTTGTCCGTGGCTGCTGCCGGGTGTCGGCGCGGTCTCGACGCAAAACATCACCTTGCCGTCCCTCGGCCCGGAAACCCTGGCCCTGATGGAACAGGGCGTTGCCCCCGCCGAGGCGCTGGACAAGGTGCTGACCCGCAACGGCTACAGCCAGTACCGACAGATCACCGCGATTGACCACCTCGGCCGCACCGCGCATTTCAGCGGTTCGCAAACCTTGGGCAACCACAACGCCGTATCCGGCGAACACTGCGTCGCCGCCGGCAACATGCTGGCGGATCGTTTGGTGATCGAGGCCATGGTCCGGGCGTTCGAACATGGCGAAGGCCAATTGGCCGATCGCTTGCTGGCCGCGATGAAAGCCGCGATCGTCGCCGGCGGCGAAGCCGGCCCGGTGCATTCGGCGGCGATGGTGGTGGTCGGCGAACTGACGTGGCCGATCATCAACCTGCGGGTCGATTGGGCCGATGAAAACCCGATTGGCCAGTTAGAACAATTGTGGGACGCCTATCGCCCACAGGTTCAGGACTACATAGACCGCGCCCTGGCCCCGGACAAATCCCCAGGCTACGGCGTGGCCGGAGACGACCGATGAGCAGCAGTCGCGATGTGCTCAAGCAGTTGGTGGCGTTCGACACCACGAGCCGCGAATCCAACCTGCACCTGATCGAGTTTGTCCGCGACTACCTCGCCGGTTTCGATGTGCCCTGCGAACTGGTCTACAACGAGCCGCGCAGCAAAGCCAATCTGTTCGCCACCATTGGCCCGGCGGATGTGCCGGGCATCGTGCTGTCGGGGCACACCGACGTGGTGCCGGTCGATAGCCAGCCCTGGACGGTGCCGCCGTTCGAACTCACGGAGCGCGACGGCAAGCTCTACGGACGCGGCACCGCCGACATGAAAGGCTACATCGCCTGCGTCCTCGCCCTGGTGCCGTCATTGGTGAAGGCTTCGCTGAAACGGCCGGTGCACATCGCCCTGTCCTACGATGAGGAAGTCGGCTGTCTCGGCGTTCGTTCGCTGCTCAAAGCCCTGGAGCTGCGCCCGGTCAAACCGAAACTCTGCATCATCGGCGAGCCGACCGAACTCAAACCGGTGCTCGGCCACAAGGGCAAACTGGCAATGCGTTGCGACATCCACGGTGAAGCCTGCCATTCGGCGTATGCGCCGCTGGGGGTCAACGCCATTGAATACGCCGCCGAACTGATCGGTGAACTGGGGCGCATCGGCCAGCGGCTCAAAGCGCCGGAGCATCACGACGGGCGATTCGATCCACCGTTCAGCACGGTGCAAACCGGCGTGATCAGCGGCGGCAAAGCGTTAAACATCGTCCCCGCCGATTGCCGTTTCGACTTTGAAATCCGCGCCCTGCCCTCACACGATCCCAGCGATGTCGCACAGGAATTGAAAATCTACGCCGAGCAACAGGTGTTGCCGCGCATGCGCGCCGTGAGTGATCAGAGTGACATTCGTTTCAGCGAGTTGTCGGCGTATCCCGGTCTGGCCACCGATGCGCACGGCGAAGCGGCCGAGTTGATCGCGGCGTTCTCGGGTTCTCGGGAGTTCGGCACGGTAGCGTTCGGCACCGAGGGCGGATTGTTTGATGCTGTAGGCATTCCGACGGTGGTGTGCGGTCCGGGCAGCATGGACCAAGGCCACAAGCCGGACGAGTTTGTCAGCCTGGCGCAATTGAATGGCTGCGATGAAATGCTGCAACGGCTGCTGTTATCGATCAGCTAATGAATGGCCCGACGCTCAGGTATAGAGTCGGGCCAGTTCTTCCTGGCAATAATCCACGAACAGCTGCACCGGTTTGGTCAACTGCGACCTTCTCAACCATGCCGCCGATAATCCCGAGCCGGTGACGGTTTCCGCCAGCGGTACGCAAACCACTTTCTGCCCGTCGTAGGTGTAGGGCGAGAACGGTTTGGTCACCAGAATCGAAAAGCCGAAACCGCGCCCGACCATGCCACGCACCATCTCGATCGAAGGCGAACTGAACACGATGTTTGGGGTCAATCCGCGCTCTTCGAAAATACTCACGAAGTAGGTTCGGCTGGGCACCACGTCGAGCAAAATCATCGGTTCCAGCACCAGGTCATCCAGCGAGACTCTGGCTTGTTGCGCGAAGCGATGGTCCGCCGGCAACAACGCATAAGGTTGCTGCGGCGGCATCAGCGGCACGGTTTCAATCGTGCTGTCCAGATCGTGTTCGAACAGCATCGCCACATCGATGCTACCGGCGGTCAGGGCCTGCACCAGTTCTTGCTGCTCACCGTCGCGGATGCGAATTTCCACCCCCGGCCAGCGCTCCTTGAAACCGGCGATCAGGCGCGGCAGGTACAGCGGCGCCACCGTTTCAAAGCAGCCGATGTCGATCTGCCCGGCGACCACGTCATTGTCCGCCAACGCGTTCTGCTCGAACTCGTGGGCCACCCGCAGCAACTCCAGCGCCTTGCGGTAAAACCGCGAACCGCTCGGCGTCAGCGACACGCCCTGGGCGTGATGGCGGATGAACAACTGCACGCCAAAGCTTTCTTCCAGGTGTTTGATCGCCGTCGAGACTGACGGCTGGGCGATGTAGAGCTTGCGCGACGCCTCCGCCACGCTGCCGCACTCGGCGGTGGTGACGAAATAGCGAAGCTGACGCAAGTTGTAAGCGGCCATGCAGTCCTCCAGAAAAACACACCATCAGGATCAAAACGCAATTGCCGGAGCCACACACAATCCCCGTAGGAGCTGCCGAAGGCTGCGATCTTTTGACTTTGTTTTTTAAGATCAAGATCAAAAGATCGCAGCCTTCGGCAGCTCCTACGGGGATCGGGGTGCGCCGTTTACGGGATATCGGAGAGGCCCGCGATCAACCTTGAACATACCGGACCCACCCAAACCCCGGGCATATTTTTTTTAAGGCCTGAGGCAACAAACTTACTAATTTATCTATCCCGGTGCTTTGCACATCATCACTCCAACAAGAAAAGCGTCGTTCGCGCGGCGCTCACCGAAGTACGTCCACGTACTCATTTTTGCCTTGGAGTTCGTCATGGTCACCTCTGCAACAACCTCCGCCCCGCTCATCGAAAAGCACACCATCGGATACGTGCCCCCGCAAGATCGCCATGGAAAGGTAAGAGACCTGTTCACCCTCTGGTTCGGCGGTAACATCGCGCCGTTGCCCATCGTCACCGGCGCCCTGGGCGTGCAAATGTTTCACCTGAATCTGGTGTGGGGCATCGTCGCCATTCTCGTCGGGCACCTGGTCGGTGGCATGCTGATGGCGCTGCACTCGGCGCAAGGCCCGCAGATGGGCATTCCGCAAATGATCCAGAGCCGCGCCCAGTTCGGCTCCCTCGGCGCGCTGCTGGTGGTGCTGATCGCCGGCATCATGTACATCGGCTTCTTCGCCTCCAACATCGTGCTCGCCGGCAAATCCTTGCACGGTGTGGTCGACAGCATTCCGGTGCCGGTGGGCATCGTCATCGGTGCGCTCGGTTCGGGGATCATCGGCATCATCGGTTACCGCTTTATCCACGTGCTCAACCGCATCGGCACCTGGGTGCTGGGCGCCGGGATCGTGCTGGGTTTCGGCTATATCTTCACCCATGTGCAAACCGCTGATTTCTTGACTCGCGGCAGCTTCAACATCTCCGGTTGGCTGGCCACCGTATCCCTGGCGGCGCTTTGGCAGATTGCCTTCGCGCCTTACGTCTCCGACTACTCGCGTTACTTGCCGGCGGATGTGCCCGTGGCCTCGACGTTCTGGACCACGTACCTGGGCACCGTGCTCGGTTCCAGCCTTTCGTTCATCTTCGGCGCCGTCGCAGTGCTCGCCACGCCCGTGGGCATGGACACCATGGACGCGGTCAAACTCGCCACCGGCTCCATCGGCCCGTTGATGCTGGTGCTGTTCCTGCTCAGCGTCATCAGCCACAACGCCCTCAACCTCTACGGCGCGGTGCTGTCGCTGATCACTTTGGTGCAGACCTTCGCGTATCGCTGGATTCCGACGGCCAAGAGCCGCGCCGTACTGTCGATCATCGTCCTCGGCGCGTGCTGCTTTGCGGCAGTCGGCGCCTCGGCAGACTTTATCGGCCACTTCGTCGATATGGTGCTGGTGCTGCTGGTGGTCCTGGTGCCGTGGACCGCGATCAACCTCATCGACTTCTACGCCATTCACAAAGGTCAGTACGACATCGATTCGATCTTCCACGTCGATGGCGGGATCTACGGGCGCTACAACCCCCAGGCGCTGCTGGCCTACGCGATTGGCATCGCGGTGCAGATTCCGTTCATGAATACGCCGCTGTATGTCGGGCCGATCTCGGCACACATTGATGGCGCGGACTTGTCCTGGGTCGTGGGTTTGCTGATTACGACGCCGCTGTACTGGTGGCTGGCGAGTCGGGACAGTGCTTACAAACGTCGGTTGTCGAGCGGGAAACTGGTGGGCGCCGTCTAAAAGCGAAAAAACCCGCAGCGATGCGGGTTTTTCTATACCTGTAGGGAGTGTTAAAACATCCACACCCAAGCCGCGAGCACGACCATCAGAGTGTTGAGGCAAACCAGGCCGAAACCGAATCGCACCAGTTCACCTTCTTCCTGCGCGCTCGTTTTGGCCAGCCCGAGCACCAGCATCACAATCGACAAAGAGCCGAGCGCCGCATGGCCGGCGGCGCTGTTCTGCACCGCCGCCAGCAACAACCGTGACGTTTCAGGCAACAGCGCAATCGCGGGCATGAAGATCGCGTTGCCGCCAACATTGGAACCGGTCATGTAGCCCGAGAGCGCGCCAAACCCGGCAATCAACGGCATCACCGCCGAGGGCGCCAACCCTGTCAGCATCTGCACCAGCCCTGCCAGAAAACCGGCCTTGACCATGAGTTGCGACATGGCGAGAAAAAAGAAGATCGTCAGCAACGGGCGCTTCACCCGAAGGGCCAAGCCGAGAAGCAAACCGCTGTCACTCGGTTCACTGTGACGGGTGCCCAGCAGCAGGCCGATCAAGACCAGCGTCAGCGCCACGCCCGGCGACGCCAGCGGTTTCCAGAGCACTTGTGCGCCTTGAACCACCCAAAGATTCTCCCAATGGGTGACCGCGCTCAACAGCTTCAAGGCGACGATGCAGACGATCAGCGCCAGATACGGCCATGCCTCCCTCGGCCATTGCAGACCGGTGCTCTGCCGCCCCCGCAACAACGCCCACAGCAACACCAAAAACGCGACCACAAACCCCGACGCCACACCGGCCACTTCCGGCCCGAGCCAGCGACTCGCGCCATACAGCACGCCGATGAAGACCAGCCAGAAAGTCCCCAGTACGCCCAACGCCTTGATCTCGCGCACACCGGCCAGATACAGCGCCACGGCACCGAGCGCCAGAAACACAAACGAGCTGGTCAGCGCCGACATCGACGCCAACGCGGCAGCATCCAGATGAGCCAACGAAGCACCGATAACCGTGGCGAGCCCCAACGTGCCCCAAGGCATGATCGCCATCCCGGTCAACGCCATGCGCAGGGCCACGCGGCGCTCGAACAGGCTTAGCAGCAGCGGCACCGTGGCGATCAGCGACACGCCAAAACCGGTCATCGCTTCCAGCAACGGCGCTAGTCCCAGCACGATAAACACCACTTGCTGAGTGCGGTCCAGCCCGAGGGACTGCACCCATCGACTCAGCACCAGATTGACACCCAAGCGTTCGATGAGGATCACGAACGCCATGCCCGGCACGATGACAAACGCGGTGCTGAGAAACAGCACGGCAGTGTCCTGGCCTGCGGCGATCAACGTACCGGCCTGCCAGGCATCCGCCGCACCGGCCAGCCACAGCACGACGACCAACGCCGTCCCGGCAATCGCCGCTTGCACCGGCGGACGGCGCAACACCATCAGCGTAAACATCACCAACAATACGGGGGAAAGGTGCACCAGATTCGCCATGCCAACAGTATCCTTTGAAATTTCTCGACCTCTCCTGAGCAGCAAGAGCGAGCGAGATAATATTTCTTTCGCCGGGATAATTTTTCGCTGAATCATGCTAGTTTTCGGGAAAATTTCTCACCGAGTCGTCATGCCAAAACCCTCCGCTTACACGCCTTATGTGCTGGATGCCTTTGATCGCGCCATTCTGGACATCGTGCAGTACGACAACACCACGCCCCTGCGCACGCTGGCCGAGCGGGTCAATCTTTCATCGGCTTCGGTGCAACGGCGCATCAAGCGCATGGAAGAAAGCGGCGTTATCACCAGCAATGTGGCGGTCGTCGATCCCGTGCTCGTCGGCAAGCCGATCACCATCGTCGTGGAGGTCATGACCGAGCGCACCAGCATTGACGCGCTGGAGGCCATGAAAAAGCATTTCGCGGTACCGGAAATCCAGCAGTGCTACTACGTCACCGGTGAAGCCGACTTCGTGCTGATCGTCAACGTGGCCACCATGCAGGACTACCAGGCACTGGCGCGGCGCCTGTTCGCCGAGAACCCGAACGTCAAATGGTTCAAGACCATGGTGACGCTGGACAGTGTGAAAGTGAGTCTTGAGGTGCCTTGCTCGGGTCAATAGCGTGTGACTTGCAGTCCTCCGCTGACCAAAGCCCAAATGGGCAAAGGGTGTCGCAGATGATGACTACTTGGGAAACACGCCACACAGTGCATTCCCTTGATAGCCATGAGCGATGGGGCCCAGGATCATAAGAGGGCCGCAGGCATAAAACGGCGATGTCAAAGATTGCCCGACGTGAAGCTTGCACACCGGCAATTTCAGGGGAATCGGCACCACCACCGCCCAAAGCGTTACCCCGCACCACGCCCGTGTGGTCAGGTCGCTGTCGGTTTTCTGATCGGTCAACGGCGTGTAGATCTTGTGCTCTTCCGGCACAGAAACCACTACGCCGACACAACCAGAGAGGAACAGCAACAGCGTGGTGATGGCAGTGATTTGCTTTGCGTGAAGTTGCATCGTTGGTTTCATCCGTAAATCCAATCGTTAGGCAATGACAGTCGGCAAGCCTTGCCGAATCACGTTGAGACCGATGGCACAGCCCTCAGGGCACAAAAATAAAACCATTTGTTTCAGAGTTGCTGCCAAAATCACCTGACGCCAAACACCACGTCAGCCCCCCAAATAATCCGCCCCCTGAAACTTCCGAGGACATTGGCATATGAGTTCACCCCCTGAAGGACTTCCCATCTACCGAGTACTGACGGGACCCGATGATGCCGCATTCTGCCACCGTGTCAGCGATGCCCTGAAAATGGGCTACGTGCTTCATGGTTCACCCGCCGTCACGTTTAACGGGGAACGTGTGATCGTCGCGCAGGCCATCATCTGGCCGGCAAGCGTTGCCTTGCCTGAGTAAACAGCGGTGGCGGCAAGTGCTTCAAAAGTCAGGATTCCAGGGAAGGGCAACGATGAAAAATCATGCGACGCGCTACGTGCTATTGGTTTTGCCCCTCTCGGTACTGTGCGAACCCGTGCGAGCATCAGCGTGGCAAATTTGCAATATGGCGCTGCAGATCACTGAAGTCGTGAGACAACCCGTTACGCAGCTTCAGGCGCGGGTACTGAAAGTCAGTCCGGCCTCGACCACAACCGAATGTCCAGAGGTCGGGGCGACTATCACCTTCACCCCGGAAACGCCTGACTACCAAGCCCCGCTCCCGCGCCGACAGTGGCCCGGGAAAGGACAGTCAGTTCAGATTAACTACCGATACCTGGATGGCATCTGTAAAGGCGATGGCAATGACTATGCGTGTCGTATCCAGCATTACCCAGTGGTCGGTCGATAGACAATCCAGCCGGTTCTTTAAACCACCCATCTGCTGCCGAGGTAACGGTGCCCCACTCCTCCGATCAAAGCACTGACGAAAAAAGCCTGCCTCGATTACTGCTCGATCTGCTTTGGCAAATCGCGGTGCTGTTGATCCCGATTTTCCTCGTCACGGTCATCCCGTTGCTGTGGGCGCTTGGTGTCGTGCTGGTTTGTGCAGCCTCGATGTGGCTGGCGGCACGGGCCGGTTGGCTCAAAACCGGGCGTGGGGTCGCCAGGCTGATGACCTCCGCCGCGATAGGCCTGGGTTTTAACCTGGGCCGGGCGTTGCCGCCGTACTGGGACATCGCGGGGGCAGCGGTCGTGATGTTTTTCGGGCTGGCGTGCGTCAGTCATCTGGAGCGACGTTTTGGCCTGGTCGATAAAACGCAGACCAAGTCGTCACCGCGATCGGGCGGTCAGTCCTCGGGTGGCGCCAGCGCCTGGGGTGGGGACGAACCCCGACAGACACCCGAGGGCGAGCCGATCCGGGTGTTCAACTACAGCGAAATAGCCATGGGCGGGCCGGTCCTGTGCGATTACCTGTTCACTGATGGAGTGCTGCTCCAGAGCCTTGGGTCGTCGGCCCGGTTCTCGAATGACGGGCGTTACTTCGCCGCGCCTTTACCCTCGCGCCAGGCGTGGGGCTTGGTGATTCTGGATCGACAGCTGCATCAGCTCTACCAGTGTCCGCGCGATGAATTTTGGGAACTGGATGCCTTTAATGACGGCACATTGAGTGGACGTTACAGCCCGCTGGTCGACAACGGCGTGCGGGAAATCAGCCTGGAGCATTTGCTGACGACGGCTGAAAAAATCAGCCTGGTGCCCATCGTTGATCTTTGGCTTGAGCCCGGTCACTGGCAAAAAAACCTTGAACTCGAAACGCTTCGGCATACATCCCCCGATGGCCAGCAACGCCTGGACGCCAGCCTGGCGCTGCCGGCCAGCCTGCGCGAATTGCCCCAGCCTTGCGCGCCGCTGATGAACCCGGAATACCGCGTAAACATTAACGGTGAACCCACTTCATTACTGATCACGGCTGATACCGCCATCCTCTGGAATCCCGATGGCCGCTCTTTCGCTTGCCGCGCACGGATGGCTGCCGAGCCGCCGCAAGCCCTCGACTACTGGCTCTGGCATATCAACCGAGGCTGGCAAGCATTGCCGTGCCCGTGGCTACCCGCTGACGGCGAACCTTCGATGGGTTGGAGCGAACCGCTGGCGCTGGATGATCACTGCCTGCGGATATCGTCCTACTTCGACTACCCGCAGCCGGATCACGGTCGCTATGGTTACGGCTTGCACAGCGTCCACAGCGACTGTGATTCCCAGATCGGCCACGACTCGAACGGTCGAATTCAGGTCGCGGAGCGGTTGCTGACGCGCGTGCAATTGGCCGTGCCACTGGCCGGTGATGGACAGCGCGGCGCAACGATAGTCGAGTCGGCCCCCATAAGCGGTAAAAACCGGGCTCAATTCAGCTGGCAGCAAGACAACAACCTGGGGCTCGGCGGTTATACCTGCCAGATTGGCGACTGGGATTTACCGGGGGTATGGCTGCTCGATCATCGCGTGTCAGACACCGGGCGTTTCATCGCGTTGATACCGTTCACCCTGCCGCCCGCCGCCGCAGGTTATGTGGCGGTGGCCGACGCACAGGAACGACGATTGATCAAAAGCCCGCCGCTGCTGGTCGCCCGATTGCTGGATTTTCGTGGGTCGAGACTGAGCGTCGCCGTGATTCGCGGCCGCCAGGCTCAGGATCGCCAAAGCACCCCGTTGCAACGTTTCAATCAAGCGCCGCCCGAGGCCGTCGAGGCCGCTGAGTTTTGCCAATATCGCCAGGACTCGCGGCTTTACTACGAGTGGTGTGAGCTGAACGTTGGCCAACACAACCTGACCACCCTCCCCGACTGGCGCCTGGTCAAACAGCCACAATCCGCGACGGCCGATGGAAACTTCATCCAGCCTGCCCCGCAGGACAAAGACGCCGCCTGGCTGTTCGGTTGTGAAACTGAATACGCCGACAGTTGGATACGTGTCCAAAGCCCACGTCTGGGCGGGTATTTGCTGACAGCGTCCGGCTGCGCCATCGGCAATCTCGCGCCCTCGATGATCTGGTCCGAGGACGCCCGTTATCTCGCGCTGACTCGACTGCACAGCGACATCGACGATGACCATGGAAGTCGAACGGCATGGCAAATCTTGCTGTTGGATGTCCAGGAGCGAACCTTGAGGCCTTCACCCCAATGGCTGCGCAACCGACCGCAGTTTGCAGGATTTAACGCCGGGGTTTTGAAGGTGCGCCTGTTTCAGCGCGACTGGGAAGCTGAAGATGACAGGGATCGCGGCTCCATCACCGTGATGACGTTGAGCGACTTGCTGAAACTCCCCGCCGAGGCCTTGAGCCCGAGCGCAGGGCTGTGGCTGGAGAACGATCAACGGGGCAATGCCCACGCATGGCAAGCGCTGGATGCATCGGCGTTGAGTGACTGGCGCCGCTAGGCATTGATCCAGACTGCGAAAATCAGCCCCAAACGCTTACAATCGCCGTCACTCTTCGCCAATCAGACAGGCCCGTCAGGAAATGCCGCTCGACCCGCTCACGATGTTGACACTCTCGGTCGCCCTTGCCGCGGCCGCAGCGCTGTACCTGGCGATCGAATGGCGCAGCGTTCGCGAGCCTTCGCTGCTGTTCTGGAGCGCGGGGTTTGCGACGATCACCGTGGGCTCCACCCTCGCGTTGCTGCGCAGCAACGGCTTTTTGCTGATCGGCATCTGGTTCGCCAACGGCCTGCTGGTGATCGCCCACTTCCTGTTCCTGCTGGGTGTCGCGCGCTTCACACAGACGCGCCTGTCCCGTGGCTGGTCGCTGATCTTCATCGTGTGGCTGGCCCTGCTGCTGTTGCCGGACGGGCCGACCTGGTCAAAGGTCATGTTTCTGGCCAACTCGCTGTTGGTCGCGCTGGCGACGCTCAGGGCCAGTTTTCTCCTGCGCCCCCATGGCAAGTCGTTGAGCGTTGGCGCGGTGCAGTTGCGTTATGTGCTGCTGGTCCACGGCGTCTTCTATGTGGCCAAGGCACTGACGGCGGTGATTCCGGGCACGTTGATCGATCTGGCGACGTTGCGTGGCGAGATTATTCAGATTTCCCTGGTCGAAGGCGCGATGGCGATCATGCTGATTGCCTTGTCGATGACCGGCACCGAACGCTACCGGCGCGAGCAGCAGATCGCCCGACTGGCCGCACGGGACCCGTTGACCGCCCTCTACAACCGTCGCGCCCTCGAAGTGCGGGCACCGCGTCTGCTGGAAAGTGTTTCACCGACTCGCCCCGGCGCCCTGCTGCTGATCGATATCGACCACTTCAAACCGGTCAACGACCTGTACGGCCATACCGCCGGCGACCGCTTGCTCGTGGCACTGAGCGAGATGATTCGCGCGGTGTTGCCCAGCGATGCGCTGGCGGCGCGACTGGGCGGTGACGAGTTCGTGATCCTGCTGAACAACGCCACGAACGAGCGAGTCATCAGCCTGGGCAACGCCTTGCGCGTGCAATTTCAACAGATCGCCTCACAAACGTTCGCCACGCCCGAACCGGTGACGCTGAGCATCGGCGCCAGCCTCTTCGACCAGCCACCCGCCAGCCTTGCGACATTGATCGAACAAGGCGATGCCGCGCTCTACGCCTCCAAACGTGGCGGCCGCGACAGCCTTCGTCTGATTGACCGGACAGCGGCCAGTGGCGAACCCATTCCCGACCGCGTTCAGCGCTAAAATCCGCCAACGTCTGGCTCACATTGTTCAGGAAGCCCCGTCATGCCTAATCTCGAAATGCCCCTGCAAGACATCGCCGCGCCCGAAGGCGTGTGTTACGGCTGCGGCGGGCGCAATCCCCATGGGCTGCACATCAAGAGTGTCTGGGATGAGGACGGCGTACATGTGGTCGCCGAGCACATTCCCGACGCCAAATACTGCGGCTGGCCGGACCTGGTCTACGGCGGTTTGATCGCAATGCTGGTCGATTGCCATTCGAACTGGACGGCGATGGCCTATCACTACCGGGCCGAACAGCGTGAACCGGGAAGCCTGCCGCGCATCGATTGCGTCACCGGCAACCTCGGCATCAAGTTCATCAAACCGACGCCCATGGGTGTCACGCTGACCCTGCGGGCGAAAGTCGAGGGCGAGGTCGGACGCAAATCCCGGGTGGTCTGCGAAATCTACGCGGGTGACGTGCTCACCGCGATTGGCGACTCGATTTTCGTTCGGGTCGATACCGGGCAATTGGCCGATGCGGCCCATGGCCGATAAGCCGTTTCAACGATGCCCCGACTTTGCGCTTGGTGTTAAATAGCGACCATTTGCGCAATACCGCACAACGAGAACAACCATGAACAGCCATTTTGAGAGAACAGCATGATCGAGGTCACCGAGGTTTCCATTGCCGAGCTGCGCGCTGCGCTCGAATCGGGCCAGACCACATCGGTTGAGTTGGTCCAGGCGTATCTCGCCCGAATCGAAGCTTACGACGGCGCCGACACGCCCACCGCGCTCAACGCGGTCGTGGTGCGCAACCCCGAGGCGCTGAACGAGGCGCAGGCGTCCGATGCCCGTCGGGCCAAGGGCGAAACCCTCGGCCCGCTCGATGGCATCCCCTACACGGCCAAGGACAGCTATCTGGTGAAGGGCCTGACCGCTGCGTCCGGCAGTCCCGCGTTCGCCCACCTCGTCGCCTATCGCGATGCGTTCACCATCGAACGGCTGCGCGGCGCCGGGGCCATCTGCCTGGGCAAAACCAACATGCCGCCGATGGCCAATGGCGGCATGCAGCGCGGGGTCTATGGCCGGGCCGAGAGCCCGTACAACGCCGACTACCTCACCGCGCCTTTCGCCTCTGGTTCGTCCAATGGCGCGGGCACAGCCACTGCGGCCAGTTTCGCCGCATTCGGTCTGGCGGAAGAAACCTGGTCCAGTGGTCGCGGCCCGGCCTCGAACAATGGCCTGTGCGCCTACACGCCGTCGCGCGGCGTCATCTCGGTGCGCGGCAACTGGCCGCTGACCCCGACCATGGATGTGGTCGTGCCATTCGCCCGGACCATGGCCGACCTGCTTGAAGTGCTCGACATCGTGGTCGCCGAAGACCCCGACACCCGTGGCGACCTGTGGCGCATGCAACCCTGGGTGCCAATTCCGAGCGTCGCCTCGGTGCGCCCGGCGTCCTACGCCGATCTGGCCGCCACCCCCGCCGCCCTTGCTGGCAAACGACTTGGTGTTCCTCGCATGTACATCAATGCCGATGCCGAAGCCGGCACCTGCGAAGCACCGGGCATCGGTGGCCCGACCGGGCAACGGATCAACACCCGCGATTCGGTGATCGAGCTTTGGAAGCAGGCGCGCCAGGCACTCGATGCGGCCGGCGCCGAAGTGATCGAAGTCGATTTCCCGCTGGTCTCCAATTGCGAAGGTGATCGCCCCGGTGCACCGACCGTGTTCAATCGCGGCATCGTCTCTAAAGAGTTTCTGCACCACGAGTTGTGGGACCTGACGGCTTGGGCGTTCGATGATTTCCTGCAAGCCAACGGCGATCCGAAATTGAATCGCCTCGCGGATGTCGACGGCCCGCTGATCTTCCCCCACGACCCCGGCACCCTGCCCAACCGCGAGGGCGACCTCGCCGCCGGCATGGACGAATACGTGCGCATGGCCGAGCGCGGCATCACCCCGTGGGACCAGATCCCTACCGTGCCCGACGGCCTGCGCGGACTTGAGCAGACTCGTCGACTCGACCTTGAGCACTGGATGGATCGGCTTGGGCTCGATGCCGTACTGTTCCCGACCGTCGCCGACGTTGGGCCGGCGGATGCGGATGTGAACCCTGCGTCGGCGGACATCGCCTGGAGCAATGGGGTTTGGGTGGCTAACGGCAACCTCGCCATCCGGCATTTGGGTGTGCCGACGGTGACGGTGCCGATGGGGGTGATGGCGGATATCGGCATGCCGGTCGGGCTGACGTTTGCCGGTCGCGCCTATGACGATTCGACGTTACTGCGGTTAGCGTCGGCGTTTGAGTCCACCGGGAACAAGCGGATGATTCCGCCGCGTACGCCGGCGCTGACTGGCCGCTAACAAAGATCTCAAGTCACACAAACACCTTGTGGCGAAGGGGCTTGCCCCCTCGCCACAGGTTAATGCTCTGCCCAACTTCAAATTAAATGAACCCTCCCCACAACCACCCCCCTAAAGAAATGACTTTCAGGAGGTGGCTAATGCAAATCGAATACATCTGGATCGCACTCGCGGCAGTACTGGTGGTGATTGAATTGTGGGCGATCAACAAAGTGATCAAAAGCGCCAGCAAGGTCGACAACAAAGGCGTGTGGATCGTCGTCATCGTGTTCGTGCCCCTGATCGGCCTGATCGCCTGGGCACTGGCCGGTCCGAAACACAGCACCCACAGCGCGCAATAACCGCAGGCCTCCCAAAAACCCCGGGGCCTGGGGCCCTTATCATTCCCGAACGCCCCAACCCACGTAGGAGCTGCCGAAGGCTGCGATCTTTAAAAAGCAACATCAAAAGATCGCAGCCTTCGGCAGCTCCTACGGAGATCGGCGTCAAGCCAACACCGAGCACATCCCCAGCGCCGAGCAATCCACCTGGAACGGTCCGAAGAAACCGGCCCGGGCCTTCAATGGTGGATTACCCACCAACAGCCCCGCGCCCTTGGCGGTCTGGATGCTGTGGGCGATGCTGTGATTGCATTCGATGGCCCGCGCCACCGACCCGGCCGAGCCCTGCCCGATCCCCAACAGCGAAGCACCATTGGTCATGAACGCCAGAAAGGCGATGACCCAGAGTCTGTGTCCTTTCATGCGCCGACGGCTCCCAATACGTCGCCATGCTCAACCACCACACTCTGCTGAGCGCGATGTTCGAACTGGACGGCGGGATAGGCGACTTGAATCGGCGCTTGAAGGTCATGTTGCGATTGAGCCGAGAGGCTCACCACCAGCACCAAGGCCACGTAAAGACCAATGGCCAGGTAGGCGCCGTGTTTGGCGGAAGTGAGGATTGCGCGGGCCATGGTGTTCTCCGTGGGCATGTTTCAGTGCCCACAGGATCAATCAAAAAATCCGGAGCAACCACTCAGGGTTTCCCATAGTAACCATCAGCCTGGTTGATCATTAAACCCGCCTATAAACCCTTAGAAACACCAGTAGGAGCTGCCGAAGGCTGCGATCTTTTGACTTTGATTTTTAAGATCAAGATCAAAAGATCGCAGCCTTCGGCAGCTCCTACGGGGAGCGCGATGAAGTTCGCGGATTTCAGGCTTGGGTTTTGTGATCCAGTGCGGCGTAGAAGTTGGCGCTTTGTTGCAGGTATTTCTGGGTGTAGCTCTGGGTGTGGGATTTTTTGCTGTTGATTTCAACGTTGGCGCTGGCTGGCAGGGCAACGGTGGCAGAGATAGCGGATGCAGCGATGATGGAGAAGATATTGAAGTTCATGGCGGTGTTCCTCGGAGTCAGTTGGCTTGCTTGCCTGGTTAGGCCGTGAAGCAAACTTACTCCCCGAGGGTTGGCGCCTTGAAATGCTTTGTAGCATTAGCCGATATCAGTCTCATTAATACAAGGATGCAGGCCCCATCAACCGGGGCCTGCGGCCTATTGACGCACCAGGAACTTGAGGTCGCTGGGGGCATCCATCGGCAGTTTCTGCACGGTTTTGCCCAGCAGACCGGTCTTGGCATCGCGCTCGACGACGACAATCTCGTTACTTTTCTGATTGGCGATCAGCAGGAACTTGCCACTCGGGTCGAGGCTGAACTCGCGAGGGTGATCCCCTTCCACTGATCGGCGTTGCAGCTCCTTGAGCTGGCCGCTGGCCGGATCAATCGTAAACACCAGCAACTGATTGGCGGTACCACGGTTGCTGACGTAGAGGAACTTGCCATCCTTTGACGCGTGAAGCGCAGCGCCAGCCTTGTCGGACGTGGGTTGTCCCGCCGCCAGATCGACCATCTGGGTTTGCTTGAGCGTGCCGTCCTGGTAATCGAACACCGCGACCTGGGCGCTCATTTCCATGGTCAGCCAGGCGTGCTTGCCATCGGCGCTGAACAGCAAATGACGCGGTCCGCTGCCTGCTGGCAGTTGCACCGACGCCGGGGTGGCGGGCGTCAGCGGCAGTTGCGGGTTGGCCTTGGGGTTGAAGTGGTAGACAAAAATCTTGTCCGCCCCCAGGTCATTGGAGAACACGTAGTTGCCATCCGGCGAGGAAATCGTCGAATGCACATGCGCCGACATCTGCCGCTCCGGATTGACCCGGCTCGACGGATGACTGCTCATCTGCACCACGGGCTTGAGCTTGCCATCAGCGCCCACCGGCAACACCGCCAGGGTGCCGCCCGGATCTTCGACCACCGAGTAGTTGCTGACAAACAAGTGGCTGCCATCGCCACTCAGGCTCGAATGGGTCGGCTCGTTGCCCAGGCTCTGGACCTGGCTGATCAGCTTCAACTCAAAGGTCTTGGGGTCGATCGCGTAGCTGCTGACCTTGCCGACCGGGTCGACTTGCCCTGGGCCATTTTCATTAACCACGAACAGTCGATGCTGATCCTTGGAAATCGTCAGCCAGGACGGGTTTTCGCTCTTGACCACTTGCAGCGGCTTGGCGGCGATCTGCCCGGTAGCGCTGTCGAAGTTCAGGCGATAAATCCCCTGGCTTTGACCGGCGGTGTAAGAGCCGACCAGCAACTGGTAGTCGTCGGCAGCGGCGGCTTGAACGCCCATGGCGCCGACGCTGCCGGCCATCAGCAGGGGCCAGAAATTACGCATCTTCATGCTCTTGTTCCTCGTCGTCCGCACCGCCGAAGGCACTCATGCACACCAGCCGGTGCTCGCCGCTATCACCGGTAACCAGCCAGCTCTGCAGGGTTGGATCGAAGGTGGCGGCTTCAATTTGCGCCTTGCTGAATTCCCAATGCTTCAGCGCGCGGCCGTCCATGCATTCGATGTTCAGGCTGTCGTCCTCTTCACCGAGGTAGAAATCAGAGGCGTGCAAGCCGTCGATTTCCAGCATGTCGCAGGTTTCGAGGGCGTTGAGCAAAGTAGTGGTTACGGCAGTCATGGCGATCAGTCATTCAATTGGAAAGACGCAATGATAGCTGCTCTTCCCCGTAGGAGCTGCCGAAGGCTGCGATCTTTTGACTTTGATTTTTAAGATCAAGATCAAAAGATCGCAGCCTCCGGCAGCTCCTACGGGGGGATTGTGGTCGGTCGTTAGAGCGCGTCGCGGGAAGGTTTGCCGTCCACCAGGCGCTGGATTCGCAGCGGGTTGCCGTTCTTCAACGGTTCCGGCAGCAAATGGTCGGGATAGTTCTGGAAGCACACCGGGCGCAGGAAGCGGTCGATGGCCAAGGTGCCCACCGAGGTGCCGCGCGTATCCGAGGTCGCCGGATACGGCCCGCCATGCACCATTGAATCGCAGACTTCCACACCCGTCGGATAGCCGTTGAGCAAGATTCGCCCAACCTTCTGTTCCAGCAACGCCGTCAGCTCGCCAAACTGTTCAAAGTCCGCCGGCTCGCCAATGATCGTCGCCGTCAACTGACCGTGCAGGCCGTTCAATGCAGCGCTGAGTTGCGCCTGATCCGCGACTTCGACGAACACCGTGGTCGGGCCGAACACTTCTTCCTGCAAGACTTCATCACCTTCGATCAACAGGCTGACATCGGCCTTGAACAACTGCGGCTGGGCCTGATGGCCCTGTTGCTCACGTCCGGCCAGATGTTCGATACCAGGGTGCGCCAGCAGCTTTTGCAGCCCCTTGCCATAGCTGCCCAACGTTCCGGCATTGAGCATGGTTTGCGCCGGTTGATCCGCAATCAGCGCGGCGACCTGCTGCACAAACCCGCTGAACTGCGGCGAACGAATCCCGATCACCAGCCCCGGGTTGGTACAGAACTGACCACAGCCCTGCACCACCGACGCCGTCAGTTCACGGGCGACGGTTTCGGCCCGCGCCGCCAGCGCCCCGGGCAACACGATCACCGGGTTGATGCTCGACATTTCGGCGAACACCGGAATCGGCTGCGGCCGCGCGGCGGCCATGTCACACAAGGCCCGGCCGCCCTTGAGCGAACCGGTAAAACCGACCGCCTGAATCGCCGGGTGCTTAACCAGTGCTTCGCCGACTCCGCCGCCGTAAATCATGTTGAACACCCCGGCCGGCATCGCGGTTTTTTCCGCCGCACGGATTATCGCCTCAGCAACGTGTTCCGCTGTCGCCATGTGACCGCTGTGAGCCTTGAACACCACCGGGCATCCGGCGGCCAGTGCCGAGGCGGTATCGCCACCCGCGGTGGAGAACGCCAATGGAAAGTTGCTGGCGCCAAACACCGCCACCGGGCCGAGACCGATGCGGTACTGCCGCAGGTCCGGGCGTGGTAACGGTTGGCGTTCGGGCAAGGCCTGATCAATCCGCGCGCCATAGAAATCACCGCGCCGCAGGACTTTGGCGAACAAGCGCATCTGGCCGCTGGTGCGACCGCGCTCGCCCTGGATACGGCCGGCGGGCAACGCGGTTTCGCGACAGACCACGGCAACGAAGTCGTCGCCGAGCGCGTCCAGCTCGTCGGCGATGGCGTCCAGAAACTGCGCCCGTCGCTCGGCACTCAGGCTTCGATAAGCCGGGTAAGCGGACGCGGCAGCCTTCGCGGCGGCATCCACTTCTTCCGGGGTCGCCTGGTAGAAATCGCCGGGCAATTGCTCGCCAGTCGTGGCGTCGACGCTCTGCAATTTGACGATGCCGCCAGCGCTGCGCCGGCCGCCGATGTAGTTGTGACCAAGGATCTGGGTCATGCGTTTCTCCTTAAAGGGTGCCGACGGTGCCGGGTTCGAACGCCGCTTCTACCGGCGCAATACCATTGATCAACGGCGCGCCGAATTCGGCCAGGCTGAGTTCAAACACGTCACCCGGTTGAGTGCGGATGCCATCGGCGAAGGACAGCGTCGCGGTGCCGAAGAAGTGAATGTGCACGTCCCCCGGCCGCAGGAACTGGCTGTATTTGAAATGGTGGTATTCGAGGTTTTCCAGGCTGTGGCACATGTTGGCCTCGCCGCTGAGGAACTCGTTCTGCCACAACACTTCACCGTCGCGCAGGATGCGGCTGGTGCCGGCCAGGTGTTGCGGCAATTCACCGACCCGAAGTTCCGGGCCGTAGCTGCAACTGCGCAATTTCGAGTGGGCCAGGTAGAGGTAATTCTTGCGTTCCATCACATGATCGGAGAACTCGTTGCCCAGCGCATAACCGAGGCGATACGGCTTGCCATCGTGGCCGATGACGTAGAGGCCGCTGAGCTCCGGTTCTTCCCCGGCGTCTTCAGCAAACGGCGGCAACGGGAACGGCTGCCCCGGTCGAACGACAATGCTGCCGTCGCCCTTGTAGAACCATTCCGGTTGCACGCCGGCCACGCCGCTGGCCGGTTTGCCGCCCTCCACGCCCCACTTGAAGATGCGCAGGGTGTCAGTCATCGCCGCGTCGTCGCCGACCTGCTGGTGCATTTTGTCCCGGGCCGAGGCGCTGCCCAGGTGGGTCAGGCCGGTGCCGCTGACCAGCATGTGCGCCGGGTCCGGGTGGTCCAGTGGCGGCAGGATGCGCAGGTTGGCCAGCAGCTCTGAATAATCGTGGCTGATGCCCAGGCCAAGGGTTTGCACTTGCTGCTCAAGATTGACGCCTGCCTCAATCGCCGCCAGCGCCAGGTCGCGGACCGTGCGCGCATCCTGGACTTCACGGATCAGCCCCTCTTCGACCACGCCAACCCGGCGCTCGCCGTTAATCAATTCGAACTGAACTAAACGCATGATTTTCTCCTGTAAACAAATCTTGAATACACCGTCCCCCCTGTGGGAGCGGGCTCGCTCGCGAAAGCGGTGGTTCAGTTGCCATAGTTGTTGAATGTGCTGGCCCCTTCGCGAGCAAGCCCGCGCCCACAGGGGATTTGTGTGGTGACTCAGCTCCGGGTTGCGCCACGGGCACTGGCGGCGAACTGGTCGGCGGGCAGCACGTGCTTGCGCTCCAGCAGGCGATAAACCACGCCGGTCAGCACCAGTCCAAACACCATCACACCGGACAGGAAGTACAACCCCGACGCCAGGTTGCCGGTGTATTCCTTCAGCGCGCCAATCACGAATGGGCCGATGTAGCCGCCGAGGTTGCCCACCGAGTTGATCAACGCAATCCCCGCCGCCGCACTGGCGCCGGCAAAGAATCGCCCCGGCAAGGTCCAGAACACCGCCGTGCAGGAAAACAGCGCGAACGCCACCAGGCACAACGCCGCCAGTTGCGCCACCGGCAGCGTCAGCCAGGCGCTGAGGAACAGGCCAATCGCCCCCAATACATAGAGCACCGCCAAATGGCCGTAGCGATCATTCAAGCGGTCGGAACTGCGCGGCACGATCAACAAACCGATGATCCCGAAGATGTACGGCACCGAGGACACGAAACCGGTCACCAGATCCGTCCCGCCGAATTGTTTGATCAGTGTCGGCAACCACAAACCCAGGCCATAGATGCTCAACGTCACCGGCAGGTAGAACAGCGCCAGCAGCAACACGCGTTTGTCTTTGAGCGCATGCAACGGGTTGCCGTGGCGGGTCTGGCCATATTCGGCGAGGTCTTTTTTCAGCTCGCCGGTCAGCCAGTCCTTCTCGGCCTGGTCCATCCATTTCACTTGCTGCGGGCCGTCCGGCAGGTAACGCAGCACCGGCCAGGTGAGCAGGATCGCCGGGGTGCCGATGACGATGAACAACCACTGCCAGCCGTGCAGGCCGAGCGTGCCGTCCATGCCGAGCAAACCGCCGGACACCGGGCCGGTGATCATCATCGCGATGGGTTGGGAAAGGATGAACAGCCCAAGGATCTTGCCGCGATGGCGCACCGGAAACCATTGGGTGATGTAGTACAGAACCCCCGGGAAGAACCCGGCTTCGGCGGCACCGAGCAGGAAGCGCATTACATAGAAACTGTGCGGGCCCTGGACGAACGCCATGCCGATGGTGATCGCGCCCCAGGTGATCATGATCCGCGCGAACCAGCGCCGGGCGCCGAAGCGTTCGAGCATCAGGTTGCTGGGGATTTCCAACAGAAAGTAGCCAATGAAGAACAGCCCGGCACCGAGACCGTACGCTGCGTCGCCGATGCCAATGTCGGCGCCCATGTGCAGCTTGGCAAAGCCGACGGCGGAGCGATCCACATAGGCGATCAGGTACAGCAGGATCAGGAAGGGAATCAGTTTCAGCGTGATACGGCGAATAAGCCGCAGTTCCTGGCTCATGAGATCGGTCTCCGATTGTTGTTATAGAACCTCGGGGGACGCCTCTCGCGGAAAACCGCCAGGGCCAATCCCTCCGTTGAAACCGACTATATAGTAATACTAATTAAGCAACAACGCTTCCAAAGCGTCGATTTTGCGCTTATGTTATTCCGAAGATTGAACAATATAGTCATACAATAAGAGAATCGATCATGTCTGATAAAAAACCCACCCTGCGCTCCGCCCAATGGTTTGGCACCGCCGACAAAAACGGCTTTATGTACCGCAGCTGGATGAAGAATCAGGGCATCGCCGACCACCAGTTCCACGGCAAGCCGATCATCGGCATCTGCAACACCTGGTCGGAACTGACCCCGTGCAACGCGCACTTCCGGCAGATTGCCGAGCACGTCAAACGCGGGGTGATCGAGGCTGGCGGCTGGCCGGTTGAGTTTCCGGTGTTCTCCAACGGCGAATCGAACCTGCGCCCGACCGCCATGTTTACCCGTAACCTGACCAGCATGGACGTTGAAGAAGCCATTCGCGGCAACCCGATCGATGGCGTGGTGCTGCTGACCGGTTGCGACAAAACCACCCCGGCACTGTTGATGGGCGCGGCCAGTTGCGACGTGCCGGCCATCGTCGTCACCGGCGGGCCGATGCTCAACGGCAAGCACAAGGGCCAGGACATTGGCTCCGGCACGGTGGTCTGGCAGCTCAGCGAACAGGTCAAGGCAGGCACGATTACCCTCGATGATTTCCTTGCGGCCGAGGGCGGCATGTCCCGCTCGGCCGGCACCTGCAACACCATGGGCACTGCGTCGACCATGGCCTGCATGGCCGAAGCACTGGGCACGTCCCTGCCCCACAACGCAGCGATTCCGGCGGTGGACGCGCGGCGTTATGTGTTGGCGCACATGTCCGGCATGCGTGCGGTGGAAATGGTGCGTGAAGACTTGCGGCTGTCGAAGATCCTCACTAAAGAAGCCTTTGAAAATGCCATTCGGGTCAACGCCGCCATCGGTGGTTCGACCAACGCGGTAATCCACCTGAAAGCCATCGCCGGGCGCATTGGCGTCGAACTGGATCTGGACGACTGGACCCGCATGGGCCGTGGCATGCCGACCATCGTCGACCTGCAACCCTCCGGGCGTTTCCTGATGGAAGAGTTTTATTACGCCGGTGGTTTGCCGGCGGTGTTGCGTCGTCTCGGCGAAGCCAACCTGATCCCGCACCCGAACGCCCTGACCGTCAACGGCAAGACCCTGGGCGAGAACACCAAGGACGCGCCGATCTACGGCCAGGACGAAGTGATCCGCACCCTCGACAACCCGATCCGCGCCGACGGCGGCATCTGCGTGTTGCGCGGCAACCTGGCGCCACTGGGTGCGGTGCTCAAGCCGTCCGCCGCCAGTGCCGAACTGATGCAGCATCGTGGTCGCGCCGTGGTGTTCGAGAACTTCGACATGTACAAGGCGCGGATCAACGACCCGGAACTGGACGTGGACGCGAACTCGATTATGGTGATGAAAAACTGCGGGCCGAAGGGTTATCCGGGCATGGCCGAAGTCGGCAACATGGGCTTGCCGGCCAAGCTGCTGGCTCAGGGCGTGACCGACATGGTGCGGATTTCCGATGCGCGCATGAGCGGCACGGCGTATGGCACGGTGGTTTTGCACGTAGCGCCGGAAGCGGCGGCTGGCGGGCCGTTGGCGGTGGTTAAGGAAGGTGACTTTATTGAGCTGGATTGCGCCAGCGGGCGTCTGCACCTGGACATCCCGGAGGCGGAACTGGCGGCGCGGATGGCGGATCTGCAACCACCGGAGAAGTTGATCGTTGGCGGTTATCGTCAGCTGTACATCGACCATGTGCTGCAAGCGGATCAGGGGTGTGACTTTGACTTTCTGGTTGGCTGCCGAGGCTCCGAAGTGCCGCGTCACTCTCATTAAAAGCAAACGATCGCAGCCTTCGGCAGCTCCTACAGAGTACGACCCGCAATTACTCGGTCGGTGTAGGAGCTGCCGAAGGCTGCGATCTTTTCAAGGGCCGGATCGCCCATCGTCCACGCCTGCTATCATGCGCCCCATCCCCCTCGCCCAGGATCGCGCCGTTCCCCATGGATTACCGCAAACCCTCCGACCGCAAAAGCATGCACTCGCGCATCGTCCAGGAACTGGGCATGCAGATCGTCTCCGGTCGCTTCAAACCCGACGACAAACTGCCCGCCGAAGCCCTGTTGTGCGAAGAGTACGCGGTCAGCCGCCCGGTGCTGCGCGAAGCCACCCGGGTGTTGGTCGCCAAGGGCCTGGTGTATTCCCGTCCGCGAGTCGGCACGGTGGTCAAGGCGCGCAAAGAATGGCACATGCTCGACCCGGACGTGTTGCACTGGTTGATGCAAAGCAGCCCACAGAATGAATTCTTCAGCCTGTTGACCAGCGTGCGCAGCATCATCGAACCAGCCGCCGCTGCACTCGCCGCCCAGCACGCCACTGACGCCGACATCGCCTCCATCGGCGAAGCCTACCAACGGATGGAAGCCGCGCCGACCCCGGAAGCCCTGTTGCAACCGGACCTGGATTTCCACAGCCGCATCGCCGACGCCACCCACAACGATTTGCTGGCCAACCTGTGCAACATGTTGTCGGTGGCGATTGCCGAGGCGTTGAAGCATTCCAACCAGCGGCCGAACCTGCATGAACTGGCCCTGCCCCGGCACAAGGCGATTCTGACCGCTATCGAAAACCGTGATGCGCTGGGGGCGCGCCACGCGACGCTGGTGCAACTGGATGATGCGCGCAGTGCCTTGAACGTGGTGCTCGGCACCGATTTGTCATAACAGAAACGATCGCAGGCTGCGCCACCGACTACCTGGAATGTAATCCCTGTAGGAGCTGCCGCAGGCTGCGATCTTTTGATTCGTTCGAACCTGAAAGCCGCAACCACAAGGTCGCGGCTTTTTCGTTTCTGCCCTGCACTCGCCATACCCCCATAAATCGATGACCGTGCGGTAACTATGTACCGCACACCTTTTTCGCCAACGCTTTATGTTCAAGGCCTCAAACATGCAAAGGACTGCATCATGCCTACCGCTCCCTCGCCGACCGACACGGCCGGATACACCGACATCATTGCCCGGACCCTCCGCGCCCAATTCAGCACCCGCCCGACCCTGCGCTCCGTAACAGCCAGCCTGCTCAAGGACAACCTGCTGGAAAAATACCCGCCACTGGCTTTCGACCCCGAGCGCACCCGCCTCGCACAACCGCTGCCGGAGGGCGGCTGGCGTATGACTTTGCTGCTGGATGTGGTGCTCACCTATCTGGCGAACGGCAAACCACCGCGACTGAACGACCAGTTTGGCCGCGCGTGTTTCCTGACCAACAAAGCCCCAACTCACCTGACACTGGACAGCACCACCCAACGCGAGCCGGACATGCAGGTCATCGCTGACGTCATCCGGGAGTTGCCGGGCATCGTGTTCGTGGCGTATCAGGAAGCGTTGAGCGACTACTGGGATGAGCCCGTCGAGGCCGGCGTCAGCCGCTGGCAATGGTTGGGGGACCTGCTGAACGGCGTGCTGAAAACGGCGGCGATACGCCTCTCCACGGTCAGCCGCCCGCAGGCCGACATCCTCACCGAACTGACGCTCCACCCCGACAAACAGGAACGCCTCCAGACACCTGGGTCGAAAGACGCCCTCCACGCCTACATCATCGAAACCACCCTGAACAAAGACCAGCAATCGGTCAGCCTGCAAAGCCCCGACATCCTGGTGGCCTGCGGTGAAACCCTGTTGCTGTGCAGCGTGACCGGCGACGTTCAAAGCTTTGCGTCGATGGCGGCGTTCAGTCAGGCCTGGGGCGCGCGGTTTGAGCAGACGTTCCTGGCCGACACAATCACCTGGAAACGCTATGAACCGGACGGCAATATCTTCGACACCCAGGCCGCCCTGCTACTGAACCAGCAACTGGACGATTTGGCCGCGCTCAAGCTACCGACCGGCCAGCGCCTGGCGGACCTGGAAAAGCGCTTCGCTGCGATCACCGATGTGGCGGCGCTGTTCGTCGCGCAGCCCCCCGCCCAGACGCCGAACCCGATGCTCTTTCAGCACATCGAATCAACCCTTCCCGAGTGGCTGCACAGCGCTAACGCGGTCGATCGCATGGCGTACCGCAAGCATGTGCTGGAACATGCCCGCATCAAGCAACAAAACCTGGGCAACACCTTTCAGGCCGGCGTTGACGACCTGCACACCTTCGCCAAAAAAGCCCTGCATCAACAGATGCTGCTGGACCAGCCCCAAGCACCCGGTTACAACCCCGACGAACTGGAGCTGACCTTTCATGTGCCCGTCGGTGACCTGGCAGTGGCTACATCGAGCGGGTTGTCCTGTCGCTGACCGAACTGGCCATCAAAAACCTGGCCGGCAAACCCAAGGGCCGGATGAGCATCCGTCACACCGGCGGGCAACTTATCCAGGACTGGACCACCGAGGCCTACCTGCTGGATCTGGTGAGCCGGGTCGACATTGGCAAACACTATCCCGAACTGATCCGCACTGCGTTGCTGACCGACACCCCCGAGGCCCGGGAACGCGGACGTTTGTTCGGTCTGGAGCTGGCCGTCAACTTGCCATTGCTGGCGCTGGAATATTCGCTCAAGGCCGAGCACGGTTTCACTCGCCAGGGTTATCGCTGCGTCGAAGCGCTGATGCACAACAGCGCCGCCGAGCGCTTCGTCGACCACCAGGAAATCGTCCTGCGACCTCTGGCCTTTCAACGAAAAACCGATGCCGAGTGCGACGTGGCCAGCAACATGTTCATCATCGAGCCCCGGGACCTGACGGCCGACGGCCCGCACATTCTCTACCGACCGATGTATTCACCGACGCTGCTGCAATACCCGAGCCGGCAAGCCTTGCTGAGCGCCATCGCACAAGCGGGGCCGGTCCAGTCCAGCGTGCTGACCTGGTTGACGGATCGCGCACGTGCGATTTACGACAACAATGGTTTAAATGAACCGCACATTGTCCATTTTCATCCCGATGACGAGTTCGCGCGCCCGGAACAACCGAAACCGGCCATTCTGGTGGGTAACGAAGCCGCCGCCGATTGGCTATTGGCGCTGCAAAATGGCGACTTGCTGACCCGGCTTTTCGAGAGCAATGCCCGCGCGTTGGTGGAACGAGGTGATCAACAATCGGTGTCCAATGCCGAAAGCCGCTGGGCGATCATCCTCGAGGGCGGCTGGCTGGTGTTCAACAACCTGATGCTGCCGATGCTGCGCGGCCCGGCCATGTTGGTGGGCTGGATGCTGCAAATCACCCACAGCCTGATCCAGGACCTTCCCGCCCTGGACAGTGAAGATGCCAGCGCCCGGGAACAGGCCTGGGTCGATGTGCTGCTGAACCTGGGGTTGCTTCTGTTGCATGTGGCACAAAACAAAAGTGCGGTCGACGACCCGGAGCTTTCCAGCGCCCCCCAGGAACCCCCGGTGGCCCTCGCCCCACTGCGCCGGTCGGCGGAACCCTTGCAGATGAATACCGAAAGTGTGGTGACCCAGGCAACGCCTGGCCTGCCGTCCGAACCACCGGGCGGTGGCCACACCTTGCTGGACTTCAACCTGTCCGCCGCACGGGATTCGGCCACTGCAAGGCTGATCGAGCAACTCAAGACCGCGCGGGTTCCATGGCCCGCGCCGCTACCGGAACCGGTGTCCATGGGCCCTTTCCAAGGCTTGTACCGGATCAACAACAAATGGCACGCCAGCATTGCCGGGTTGTTGTTTCGCGTGCGTATCGTGCCCGGCTTCGGTGACGTATTCCTGGTACCACCAGAACATCCTGACCACCCTGGCATCAAGCTCAAAGCCTATGGTCGTGGCCAATGGACCCTGGATCAGGGCCTGCAACTGGTGGGTGGTGGCCCCAAAAGAAGAATCGCCGCCGAACGTGAAGAACGCCGCCAGCGCATCGCCGAGCTGAGCCTGATCAGTCAGGAATTCCTGGCGCAGCAGGATCGGGTACAAAAACGTGTCGATATTGCAGAGAACCTGATGGTGCTCAAAGACGCCACGCCCACCAGCACGCCTCAGGAGCGCGCGACCTTCAGCGAGCGCTTTGTCGCGGAACTGGACAAGCAGACCGAGAGCTACGTCACGCTGCTTGACGGGCTCAAGGAGATGAGCCGGTTGACGGATACCCCCATGGACTACTCGATGCTTTGCAATGTGCTGGGCAACATCATTAAAAATGTTCGCAAGCGGATTGTTAAAGCCGACGACGCAAGAATGGCGGCCAACGACAGTTACAGCGAGTTCACCGGCGGCGTGCAGCAACTCTACGACGCCCTGTCTGTCGAGGGCGAGGCGGTGGTGAAGCGATACTTCGACTTCATGCGCAAAACCGACACCATCAACGAAACCATGATCGCGTCGTACGAAGAGATCGATAGACGAATAGAGGAACTTAAAGAGATTCCGCTGCTGGGTGCCAAGACCTTGGAGGAATTGAACACAGACCGGCCGGAAAATGAACTGACAGCCCTGCGGGTCAAGGCCTACCAACTGATTATCTTGCGGGTCCTCTGTGTCAAGACTCTGGGAACCGAGACCACCAAAGCCCTGGAAAGAACCATTGAACCGTTGCTGATGCTGTCCCGGTCCCACGCCGAGCTACAGACCGACCACGTGTATGAACGCAGCGATCGCATTGCCGTGCTGGACAGCCTGGCCACTCATTACAGCGCCGCGCAAGACGCCTTGGGGAGCATCGGGATCTTCAGTGCCGATGAATTGGAGATGCCAGCCTTCCATCGTCTGCGAATGATCATTCATCAATTGCACCTCGACGCCGAGCAGCGTCTGGCTGAGGAGATTCAACAGCTTCCCTCGGAACCGCAACAACCTTCCGGGGAAGCGGAACCGGCAGGCTCGTCGCAAACGGCCGGGACCTCCAAAGGTGCGGGTACGATCAAGAAAAAGACTAAAACGCCGTCCGGTTCCACCAGCCGCAAAAGAGTCATCAAAACCGCCAAAGGCATTCTGATTGGAGACCTTCGCCCGCGCGTTGACGATCAGGACGGTGACATCGTCGACATCAACGGCCCCATGGAAGACAAGCCACTGCTTTCGTTCCATCAACACGACAATGTCTGGGTGGAAATCGTCAAGACCCGGGAGCCGACGCCCAAGGCCTCGTCAGCCCCTTACCCGCTGCTCAAGGGCGAGGCCCGCAAGGCGCTGGCCAAGGTCGATGAGCAGGTGATCAAAATCGAGGGCTACGCAGAAGGGGCGAGTTCACCCAAGGAAATCGAAGAGCAACTGCAACGCGAAGCACAAAAACTCACCGGGTATGCCGACAAGCTGGAAAAACACGAGGACGCCCCGTCGGGCAGCGAACGAGATACCGCCCTTATCCATGCGCTGCGGGACAAGGCACACCTGCTGGAAAACGAGGCCATCCAACTGCGCACCCGCATGACACTGGCCCAGGCCCCCACCAACGAGGGCGTGGAATACCTGCTGCAACACAATGAGCTCTACGTCAGGGCCATCGGTCGCCGGGTCCAGTTAAAAACCGGACGCCAGGACTTCCTGCAGGAATACGCCCTGCTCAACCAGCAGGATCAACCCTGGTGGTACGCCCACTTCCACTATGCCGACCTGATGGACGACAAAGGCAAATCCACCGTGGCGCACTTCAAAACCAAGGAGCAGCGTTTCGACACTTACGAATCGATGCTGGCCAAGGCAAAAGACCCGAAACAGAAAATCGAGATCTACCATGCGGCTATCAGCGAGTCGCTGGCCAAGCAGCACTTTCTGCCATTGGAACCGCGCTGAATCCCCGATAAACGCCCATGAAAAAGCCGCAACCTGAGGTTGCGGCTTTTAGGGTGCTGCGCGCTTTTAGTGAGCGAACAGCGAGTTGCCTTTCTGCCCCGCCAGTTTTTCCGGTTTGATCAGGAACCGCGCCAGCGCCGGCAACAGCCACAGCGCACCGAACATGTTCCACAGCAGCATGAAGGTCAGCATCAGGCCCATGTCGGCCTGGAACTTGATCGCCGAGAAGATCCAGGTGCATACGCCGATGGCCAGGCACAAACCGGTGAACAGCACGGCTTTACCGGTGGACTTCAGTGTCTGGTAATACGCCTCTTGCAGTGGCAAACCAGCACGCAGGAAGCTTTCCAGTCGGCTGTAGATGTAGATGCCGTAGTCCACGCCAATCCCCACACCCAGCGCCACCACCGGCAGGGTCGCGACTTTCACGCCAATCCCCATGAACGCCATCAGAGCGTTGCCGAGTACCGAGGTCAACACCAGCGGCAACACAATGCACAGGGTCGCCGCCCAGGAGCGGAAGGTGATCATGCACATGGTCGCGACGCAGATGTACACCAGGATCAGGATCGTCAGTTCCGACTCCTTGATCACTTCGTTGGTCGCCGCTTCGATCCCGGCGTTACCGGCGGCGAGGATGAATTCCAGGCCGTCCTTGTTGTTCTCCTTGGCAAAGTCCTGCACCGCATGCACCGCACGGTCGAGGGTCGCGGCCTTGTGATCGTTGAGGAACACCAGCACCGGCGCCAGGGAGCAACTGTTGTTGTACAAACCGTCAGCACGGGCAATAGAGTTGTTCAGCACATCAGGGTTGCGCGACAGGGTTTCCCATTTCAGGTTGCCCTCGTTCATGCCCTTGATCATCTGCTTGGACACGGTCACCAGCGAGATCGCCGACTGCACGCCCTCGGTGTTCTGCATCTTCCACATCAGCTCATCAATTGGCGCCATGGCTTCATAGCGTGAGCAGCCTTCAGCCTTGGTCTTGACCATCACCACCAACACGTCGGAGCTGGTGGAATAGTTGCTGATGATGAAGTTGTTGTCCTTGTTGTAGCGCGAGTCCGGACGCAGCTCCGGCGCGCCCTGGTCGAGGTCGCCGATTTTCAGGTTCTGGCTGTACCAGAGGCCGCCGCCGAAGGCGATCAGCGCCAGGGCAATCGAGATCGGTGCGACTTTCGGGCTCGCGAAGTTCGACAGCATGCGCCAGAACGGGTGTTCGCGATGCGCATCTTTCTTGCTGCGCTCGACCGCACGCTTGCTGATGCCGACATAGGAAATCGCCACTGGCAGCAGGATCAGGTTGGTGAACACGATCACCGCCACGCCGATGGACGCGCCGATGGCCAGTTCACGAATCACGCCAATGTCGATGATCAGCAGCGTAATAAAGCCCACCGCATCCGCGAGGATCGCGATCATCCCCGGCAGGAACAGTTGACGGAAGGTCCGTCGTGCAGCGGTCAGGGCGTTATCGGCCTCGCTGGACTGCAGGGCGATCCCGTTGATTTTCTGCACGCCGTGGGAAATACCGATGGCGAAAATCAGGAACGGCACCAGCATTGAGTACGGATCAAGCCCGAAGCCGAACGCATGCATCAACCCGAGTTGCCAGACCACTGCCACCAGCGTCGTACTCAACACCGCCACGGTGCTGCGCATGCAGTTGGTGAACCAGTACAACAGGATCAGGGTGATGACAAAGGCGATACCGAAGAACATCACTACCATGACCAGACCATCAATCAGATCGCCGACTTTCTTGGCGAAACCGACGATGTGAATCTTCACGTTGGGGTTCTGGGCTTCGAACTTGTTGCGGATCTTGTCTTCGAGTTCGTGGGAGAACTTGCGATAGTCCAGGGCCAGCAACTTGCCCTGGTCTTGCGGGTCCGGGTAGGACTCCAGCAGCGGGATATCGACGATGCTCGACTTGAAGTCGTTGGACACCAGACGCCCGACCTGGCCGGACTTGAGCACGTTGTTGCGCAGCAGGTCGAGGCTTTGCTGGGAGCCGTTATAGCTCTGCGGAATCACCTCGCCACCGGCGAACCCCTCCTCCGTCACCTCGGTCCAGCGCACGCTCGGACTCCACAGCGACTTGAGGCCGGAACGGTCGACACCGGAGATGTAGAACACTTCGTCGTTGATCTGACGCAGGGTCTCCATGTATTCCTTGGAGAAGATGTCGCCGTCAGTGGCTTCCACCGAGATCCGCACGGTGTTGCCCAGGTTCGCCAGATCGTTGCGGTGCTCCATCATCTTTTGAATGAACGGATGCTCGAGCGGGATCATTTTTTCGAAACTGGTGGACGGCCGGATCAGCGTCGCCTGCCAGAACAGGAAGATACTCACCAGCAGGCAGATGAGGATCACTGCCGGGCGGTTGTTGAAAATCAGGCGCTCGAGAAACGTTGCCTTGTCTTGGTGATGGCTTGTCATGGATGTCATAGCTCCGCCCTTCTTATTATTTGCCCAGCTCGGCGCCGGTTGGCGAAGTGGCGCGAACGCCGCCCTGTCCTGCCAGAATCAGATTGCCGTTACCCGCTGCGGTGACCGACGACACGGAAATCCGGTCCGGGCGGTTGAACACCGTGAAGGTTTCGCCGTTGTCGCTGCTGCTGACCACCGAACCGCCGTTGCCGACAATCACGATGGAGCCGTCATCGAGCAACGTGGCGCCGGACAAACCGAACTCCAGCGTGCCACGGGCAGCCTTCAACTCGATCGGTTCCCAAGTAGTGCCGAAATCGGTGGAACGAAACAGATTCCCGCGCAAGCCGTAGGCCAGCAAGGTATTGGGCTGGGCCGTACCGATCACGCCAAATAGCGAACCTTCGTACGGGCCTTCGAGTTTTTCCCAGGTCTGGCCCCAGTCGGCGGAGCGGAACATGCTGCCCTGCTCACCGACGATGAACAGCCCGGCATCCTTGACCGCCGCGATGGCGTTGAGGTGGAACTGGTCTTCGTTGTCGAGACGATCGCTGGCGTCTTCCCAGTTTTTGCCGCCGTCAGTGGTTTCCAGCAAGGCGCCGTAAGCCCCCACGGCAAAGCCGCTGTTGACGTCCTTGAACCAGACGTCGAGCAGCGGCGATTCACGTTTCAGGTCTTCGAATTGTTTGGTCCAGGTGACGCCGCCGTCGCCGCTGGCGAGGATTTGCGCGTCATGCCCGACCGCCCAGCCATGTTTGTCATCGACAAAAAACACCGCTGTCAGCAGTTGCCGGGTCGGAACCTTGGCTTGGGTCCAGGTCGCGCCCTGATCATCGGAATACAGAATGTGCCCACGATCCCCGACCGCCACCAGGCGTTTGCCGGCGTGGACCACATCGAGCATCAGGCTTTTGGCAGCCTTGGCGGACTCAACGGAATAAACCGCATCGGCGGCCGGCGCGTCGGCGGCGAGCACCGGTGCAGACAACACGGCACAGCCCAACAGCGAGAGCGCTGTAGCCAGCAACGCGAACTTGCGTAATGCCGGCGGGCGGCAGATACCCACACCCATGACAGGCTCACTCATAGACCTTCCCCCATTATTATTGTTAGGTCGTTCAACCTTTCAGGGCGCCGTAAGGGGTGCTCGTGGTGATTGACGGGTTGGAGCATAGTCCTGAAACCTGCAATCTAGAGCCCCTTCGGAAGCTGGCTTATCCTATCGGGCTTTGGAAAGGTCTGACAATCGACGCCACGTTATGTTTTGTTAACCTGGGGGCGTTGGGGGCTGGGTGAATGATTGGGTATCAGGTGGGGTGATTTTTGTTTTTGTGTACATATCCGTTGCTGCGGTGACGGCGGATATTGGTTCCGCTCTTACAGCGAGTCACTTTGGAAGAGCGCCAAAGTAACCAAAACGCTTTTGCCCCCTGTCGTTCGGTGCCTCGCCTCGCTCCGGTCCTGCTCCGTGGGCCTGCCAAGCCTCAAACGGATGCGTACACCCGTAGGAGCTGCCGAAGGCTGCGATCTTTTGGCGTCGTCAGGCCCAACGAAGAGCAAGATCAAAAGATCGCAGCCTTCGGCAGCTCCTACGGGGGGATGCGTATAGATTGGGCGGTTTAGGCCGCCATCGCGGGCAAGCCTTGCTCCTACAGGATTCGGGGAACCCTGCGGGAGCAACACCAGACTCAGGCCAGGCTTTTGCTGACCACCTCAAACACATCACTGGACAGCTGACCCGAAGCGCGAATTCGCTCCAGCTCACCTTTCATCAACGCCTGACGAGCGTCGTCGTATTTGCGCCAGCGGGTCAGCGGCGCCAACTGCCGGGATGCAATCTGCGGATTAAACCCGTTCAGTTCGATCACCAGATCGGCGAGGAAGCGATACCCGGAACCATCCGCCGCATGGAAGTTGATCAGGTTCTGCCCGGCAAATGCTCCCACCAGTGCCCGCACCTTGTTCGGGTTCTTCATATTGAACGCCGGATGCGCCATCAACTGACGAACCCGGGCCAACCCGCCCGGCAAGGTGCTGCCCGCCTGGACACTGAACCACTGATCCATAACCAGCGGATTGTCCTTGAAGTGCTCGGCGAAACTGGCCAGGGCCTTGGCTTTCTCATCTTCAAACGACGAATTGACCAGCACCGCCAATGCCGTCAGACGCTCAGTCATGTTGTCAGCGAACTCGAACTGCTCCAGCGTCGCCGCCAACACTTGCGGTTTGCCGCTAAGCATCAAGTACGACAGCGCAATGTTCTGCAAGGCACGACGGGCGAAATGTTCGGCCTCGGCCACGTAAGGGGTTTTCTTCGACAGGTCGCGGTTGGCCTGATAACGCAGCCACAGCGCTTCGAACAAACCCTCAGCCAATTGCTTGCGGGCAAATTCACGGGCGATGTGAATCGCGTCAACGTCCGCCACTTCGCTGATTTCAGTCAGGTAGGCTTCGCCCGGCAGTGAAAGCATTTCCGCGACCATGGCCTGATCCAGCGTCTCGTCCGACAGCACGGTACGCAGCGCCGACACCAGACGCTGATCCAGCACCAGCGTCTCGCCCTTCTGCTGCTGGGCGATCAGTTCTTGCAGTACCTGAACCGACAGTTGCTGGCCGGCATCCCAGCGGTTGAAGCCATCGCTGTCGTGCTGCATCAGGAACATCAGTTGATCGCGGTTGTACGGGAAGCTCAGTTTCACCGGCGCCGAGAAACCACGCAGCAGCGAGGGCAACGGCTGTTCCGCGATGTCGACGAACGTGAAGGTCTGCTCTGCTTCAGTCACCGAGATGACCCGCGAAGTGCCTTGCTCCGAAGCTTCGCCAGACAGACGCAAGGCAATCGCCGCGCCCTTAGAGTCCAGCAGACCCAACTCCACAGGAATCACGAATGGCAGTTTCTCAACCTTGTCCGGTGTCGCCGGGCAGCTCTGGCGGAAGGTCAGGCTGTAGGTTTTCGCCGCCGCGTCGTAGGACTCGCTCACTGCCAAACGCGGGGTGCCGGCCTGGCTGTACCAGCGCTTGAACTGGGTCAGGTCGACACCGTTGGCGTCTTCCATGGCTTTGATGAAGTCGTCGCAGGTCACGGCCTGGCCGTCATGGCGATCGAAATACAGGTCGCTGCCCTTACGGAAGCCTTCGGCGCCGAGCAAGGTGTGGATCATGCCGACCACTTCCGAGCCCTTTTCATACACGGTCAGGGTGTAGAAGTTGGAAATCTCGATGAAGCTGTCCGGGCGCACGGCGTGGGCCATCGGGCCGGCGTCTTCGGCGAACTGGTGGGTACGCAGGTACGCCACGTCCTGGATGCGTTTCACGGTGGCCGAGTTCATGTCGGCGGAGAAGCCAGAATCGCGGAACACGGTGAAGCCTTCCTTCAGCGACAACTGGAACCAGTCGCGGCAGGTCACGCGGTTACCCGACCAGTTGTGGAAGTATTCGTGGGCAACGATCGCCTCGACCCGCTGGTGCGCGGCGTCGGTGGCGGTTTCGGCCCGGGCCAGCACGGCACTGGAGTTGAAGATGTTGAGGCCCTTGTTCTCCATGGCGCCCATGTTGAAGTCATTGACGGCGACGATCATGAAGATGTCCAGATCGTATTCGCGACCGTAGACCTCTTCGTCCCAGCGCATCGACTTCTTCAAGCTGTTCATGGCGTGCTGGCACTTGTCGATGTTTTCCGGCTCGACATAAATGCGCAGCGCCACGGTGCGCTCGGTCATGGTGGTGAAACTGTCTTCGACACACCACAGGTCACCGGCCACCAAGGCAAACAGGTAAGCCGGTTTCTTGAACGGGTCTTCCCAGGTGGCCCAGTGCCGGCCGTCTTCGCCAGGGCCGCTGGCAATCGGGTTGCCGTTGGACAGCAGCACCGGATAGCTGTGCTGCTCAGCGACCACGGTGGTGGTGAACGTGCTCATCACGTCCGGGCGGTCGAGGTAATAGGTGATCTTGCGAAAGCCTTCGGCCTCGCACTGGGTGCAGAACATCGTGCCGGACTTGTACAGGCCTTCCAGCGCAGTGTTGGTTTCCGGGTGAATACGCACCGTGGTGTCAACCGTGAAGCGTTCACTCTGAGGATGCAGCGTCAGGTGATTCTCGGTCAGCACATAGTCGTCGGCGCTCAGTTCACTATCGGCCAGGTTCACCGACAGCAATTCAAGCTGCTGGCCATCCAGCACCAGTGGCGGCAGGCCCGGGCCCCGCTCGGGATTGCGGCGCATCACCAGTTGCGCATGGACCAGGCTGTGGTCCTCGAACAACTCGAAGGTCAGGTGCGTCTCGTCGATCAGGTACTCGGGCGCCTGATAGTCCTTCAGGTAGATCATCTTCGGTTGTTCGGTGCGCATGCTGGAGTCCTTAACTATGCACGGCGAGCTGATAGGCCGTGTATTTACGAATATTGATCACGCCGGTGTCGAAGATCAGGTACTGGCCCTTGATCCCCAGCAGCGTGCCTTCGGCAATCGGGTTCTTGTCCAGGTTGAAGCTGACGATTTTGGCCGGGTATTGCTCGATCGGATAGCGGATTTCGAGGACGTCTACATCGGCAATAGTCTGGATCGCCTGTAGTCCAAATCGTTCCTGCAAACCCTGCAAACCTTCAGCGCAGCTATCAAACAGTTGATCGCGAACCTCGGCCAGATCCACCGACACCGCATCGCCCTTGAGTAAAGCACGCCAATTGGTCTTGTCCGCCACCTGGCTGCGGAACAGGTCTTCGACGAAGCCCGACTGCTGGCGGGTCGAGACGCGCATGATCGGCAAGGCCTGACGTGCGCCCTGATCGATCCAGCGGGTCGGTATCTGGTTGGCGCGGGTAATCCCGACTTTGACTCCCGAGGAGTTGGACAGATAGACGATGTGATCGGTCATGCAGAACGTCTGGCCCCACTCCGGTTCACGGCAGGTGCCGGCGTCGAAGTGGCAACGCTCCGGGCTCATGATGCAGATATCGCACTGGGCCAGTTTGGTCATGCACGGGTAGCAGTAACCCTGGCTGAAACTGGTTTTGGTCTTGCGTCCGCAATGGGAGCAGAAAATCGCTCCCAGGTACTCAAGGCGCACCGTCGTGCCGATCATGGGATTGACCGGCACCTCGGTGTCGCCCAGACGAAAAGCGTACTGCACGTTCGGCCCGTCCAGGCGCGCCGACATTTTGCTGATTGCACCGCGGCCAATCTCAATCAATGGATGGCATCCGACTTGAACAGGATGTTCGGCACGGTGATCGACTTGGAGCCGCACTCCTGCGGGCCCATGTAGCCAGTACGTTCTTCCTCGGGCAGGTTCTGGATTTCCCAGGCGATCATCGCTTGCAGGGACAGTTCACGCTGCTCGGCGGTGAGCTTGCCACCGTCAGGCCATTTACCGATTTCCACCGCCAGTTTCAGGCTCTGGTAGATATCCGGGGTGATGTTTTTGATCATTTCGTTAAAAGAGGACATCAGGGTCTCCGTGCTCTTTATGGACAGAACTAGTTGGCGGCCAGTTTACGGCGGTTGTACAAACCACCCAACAAACCGGTGAAGCATCCGATGAGCAACCCGCCGACATGCGCCGCGTTGGCAATTTCACCGAAGCCGATCATCGAGATCAGGCCGGACATGCACAACACCAGCCACACCAGCATCATCACCAGCACGCCACGCGGCAGGCGATAAGCCGGGTTGGGCGACAGCAACTGGAAGATCCAGCAATGCCCAAGCAGGCCGTACAGGACGCCGGACAAGCCGCCGAACAGGTTCGCCCCGCTGTAGTAATACTGGGCGTAATTGGACACCAGGCTGAACAACAAAGTCAGGCCGATCAGGTTGATGCTGCCCTGCCGGGCCTCGATGCGCCGCCCCAGTTCCCAGTACCACATGCCGTTCATGGCCAGGTGCAGGAAGCCGAAGTGGATCAGCATCGGCGTCACCAGACGCCACCACTGCCCCGCCGCGAGGCTGTCGGTCAGCGGGGTGAACTGGATGTAATCGCCGACCACGCGGAAATCGAGGAAGGTGAACCAGTGCATCGTGTCGAGGTTTTCCCCCAGCAGCGTCACCGCGCCCACCAGGATGCTCAGCAGCAGGACAACCGCGGTTGCCTTGCTGTAGCGCAACTGTTCGACAAACCCCGGACGCCGCGTGGTGTGCGCCACCGGGATGTCCAGTTGCTGATCGGGATCACCGGCCGGGAAACGCTCATACAACGAACGCACGTCTTCGCTGATATTGGCCGGCACCCACAACACCTGCTCGCCCGCCTCTTCGCTGACGCGATGGGGCACTTGCATGCGTTGCAGCAGCTTGACGAAGCCGCTCAAGTCCACCGCCAGCGGCAGACGCAAAACCGCCACCGTACTCATTGCAGCACCTCCGGCCGTTCAACATCGACCCAGACAAATTTGTGCGGATCGAGACGGGTTTCCTGGTCCAGACGATAGGCGACGAGTTTTCCGTAGAGCACCGCGCTGTAATCCAGACACGCGAGGTTCGGCCGGATCGGCGCCGGTTTGCCGCTGCGCCAGTAGTGGCCGACGAACAACAAAGGCTCGTCGACGCCGTAGCGCAGCAAGGTATTTTTCTCGGTGGACGACAGCGGCGTGCGAGCCACCGGTTCAGGCAAGGCGTCGGGCTGGAACACAATGTCTCCGTAGGTTTGCGGGTCGTCTTCCCAGAATTTGGTGCGGAAGAACGAGCGCGTCAGGCCATCGCCGCTGGTCATGGTCTGGCCATCGGGCAGGCGCATGTCGGTGCCGCGCAGCAAGCGATCGAACACGGTGCAGGCAAAACTGCCCGGCACGGCCGAAGCCTGGAGGAAATGCTCATCGACGCAGCCATCGGGGAACAACGCCCGCAACGGTTCGATCAGGCCCGCATCCCAGCAGGCATGCACCACCCGGAACCGCCCGGCATCGACGAACAGGGGCATTTCGTAGAACCATTGCTGGAAGTCATGCCAGTCGCCGGGATGATCTTCAAATTGGGTCAGGGTTTCCCCCAGCAAACGGGCGTGGCGCGGGGTGTGTTCGCGTACGAACTGCTTGCCGCTGCCGGGCGGCGCCGGGGTGCTCCAGCCCAGGGCGTTGAATTCATGGTTGCCCATGATGCACAGCGCCTGGCCAGCCTCGACCATGTCGTGGACGATGTGCAGCGCTTCGCGAATCCGCGGGCCGCGGTCGATGATGTCACCGACAAACACCACCATGCGCGACGGATGCCGCCAGACACCACCTTGTTTGTGATAACCGAGCCGGTCGAGCAAGTGCTCAAGGGTCAGAGCGCAACCGTGCACGTCACCGATCAGGTCGTAGCTACGCGCGGGATCGAGCATCACTCGCCTCCCCCCCCCAAGCGGCTGCCCCAGCCGAGCTTGGTGCGGCACACTTCGTAATAGTTGTGGTCCAGTGGATGGATCAGGCGCAGCTTCTGCGCTTTTTTGCTCACGGTAATGGTGTCACCGGGCGCGCAGGTGAAATGGTTCTGCCCGTCGCACGACACTTGCGGGTAAATCTGCATGTCCTTGGAGACCACGATTTTCAACTCACTGTTGCCGTCGACCACGATGGGCCTGCTGGACAACATATGGGGGTACATCGGCACGATCACAATGGCGTCGAGTTTGGGGTGCATGATCGGGCCACCCGCAGACAGCGCGTAGGCCGTAGAGCCCGTCGGCGTGGCGACGATCAGGCCGTCGGCCTTCTGACTGCAGACGAACTGGCCGTCGATATACAGTTCGAACTCGATCATTCGCGTGGATTTGCCGGGGTGTAGCACGACGTCGTTCAGCGCGTCGCCCTGGCCGATGGCCTCGCCATGGCGGCGAACTTCGGCTTGCAGCAGAAAGCGGTTTTCCACGAGGTAATGGCCGTCGAGGACCTTGGCGACTTCGACTTCCAGCTCATCAGGGCGGATATCGGTCAGGAACCCCAGGCTGCCCCGGTTGATCCCCAGCACCGGAATATTGTGTCGGGCCAGGGCCCGCGCGGCGCCAAGCAGGCTGCCGTCACCGCCGACCACAATCACCATGTCACACACTTCGCCGAGCATCTTGCGCGACGAGGTTTGCAGGCCGTGCCCCGGCAGGACTTCGGCGATGGTGTCTTCGAGGATCACGTGCAGGTGACGATCGAGCAGAAACCGTTTCAGTCGGCGGACGGTATCCAGCACCTGCGAACTGCCCAGGCGACCGATGATGCCGATATTACGAAATTGCTCCATGGGGCTCCTGCGGGGCAGCGAAAAAACACGATTATGGGCGAAAGCGCGGGATAGACAAAATCCTTTCAGCCGTCAGGGCGCACTCACGTTTAGGGCTATGCTCGCAAGATGATCCTATTTCCCGATTTGCTCCAGTTGCCCCACCAGTTGCGCCACCCCGAGGTGCGCGACCTGGCGTGGGTCATCCTCGCGCCGCCGATGCTCGACGAGGCCCCGTGGCCGCAGCGTCATCCGCTGGCCGGCAGCGAATGGGTGCAGGCCCCGGAACTGCTGGAGCGCTGGTTGCGGCAATTGGACAAGGACAGTTATGACCTGCTGCACTGGCTGGCCCAGGCCCGAACCCGGCGGCTGGGCCTGTATTACGAGCGTTTGTGGCAATACGCCGTGCGCCATGCGCCGGGCATCGAGTTGATTGCCGCCAACCTGCCGATCCGCCGCGAGGGTCACACCTTGGGCGAGCTGGACATGTTGCTGCGCGACCGCGACGGCGTGCATCACCTGGAACTGGCGATCAAGCTCTACCTCGGCCCGCAAAATGGCGATGGGCGTGACACGGCAAAGTGGCTGGGCCCCGGCTGCCATGATCGGCTGGACCGCAAACTGGCGCACCTGAGCCAGCATCAACTGCCGATTTCCGCCTGCCCGGAAAGCCGCGAAGTGCTGGCGGCGCTGGATATTCAACAGTTCAGTGCGCATTTGTGGCTGGGCGGCTATCTGTTGTATCCGTGGCCGGGGCTGTCCGAATCGCCGAGTGGTGCGCACCCGCAGCATTTGCGCGGCAGTTGGTTGCATCAAAAAGACTGGGCGGATTTCGTCGTGCAGCGGCCGTTCGGGCGCTGGCAACCCCTGCCCCGCCACGCCTGGCTGGCCCCGGCGCACTACCCGGCGGACCAGACCTGGAACACTGAACAGTTGAACGTCTGGCTTGGCGATCTGGAACCGTTGGCGCCGGCGCAATTGATGGTGCGGCTGACCGAAAACGCCAATGGCGAATGGGAAGAGGCAGAACGGTTGTTTCTGGTGGCGGATCTTTGGCCGAATGTGCCGGGGAGCGGCTGAACGTGATACCCCTCCAGGTAGGAGCTGCCGAAGGCTGCGATCTTTTGATCTTGATCTTTAAAATCAAAAGATCGCAGCCTTCGGCAGCTCCTACTCAGGCGAGGCGATTCAGAGGGATAACCGCAACGCCAACGCCGCCAACGTCACCAACAACACCGGCACCGTCAGCACGATCCCGACCTTGAAGTAGTAACCCCAGCCAATCGTGATGTTCTTGCGCTCCAGCACATGCAGCCACAACAACGTCGCCAGACTGCCAATCGGGGTGATTTTCGGCCCCAAATCGCTGCCGATGACGTTGGCGTAGATCATTGCTTCCTTCACCACACCCGTGGCCTGGCTGGCATCAATCGACAGCAGCCCGATCAACACCGTCGGTAAATTGTTCATGATCGACGACAGCAGCGCCGTCAGCACCCCGGTGCCCATCGCCGCGCCCCAGACCCCGTAACCGGCAAAGCCGTTCAGCCAACCGGCCAGATAATCAGTGAGCCCGGCGTTACGCAGGCCGTAGACCACCAGGTACATGCCCAGAGAGAAAATCACGATCTGCCACGGCGCTTCTTTCATGACCTTGCGCGTGGAAATCTTGTGGCCGCGCGCGGCAATCCCCAGCAGCAATGCCGCGCACACCGCCGAAATCGCGCTGATCGGAATGCCCAGCGGTTCCAGGGCGAAGCAACCGAGCAACAGGATCACCAACACCACCCAACCGGCATAAAACGTGGCTTTGTCGTGGATCGCCGTGGCCGGGTCTTCGAGTTGCGCGGGGTCGTAGGCCTTGGGAATGTCCTTGCGGAAGAACCACATCAACATCCCCAGCGTGGCGGCGACGCTGACGAAGTTGACCGGAATCATCACCGCTGCATAACGGTTGAAGGTGATGTGGAAAAAGTCGGCGGACACGATGTTCACCAGGTTCGACACCACCAGCGGCAAGCTCGCGGTGTCGGCGATAAACCCGGCGCCCATCACGAAGGCCAGGGTCGCGGCCGGCGAGAAGCGCAGCGCCAGCAACATGGAAATCACGATCGGCGTGAGGATCAACGCCGCGCCGTCATTGGCAAACAACGCCGACACCAACGCCCCGAGCAACACCATGAAGGCAAACAGCTTGCGCCCGCTGCCCTTGCCCCAGCGCGCCACGTGCAACGCCGCCCAGGCAAAGAACCCCGCCTCGTCCAGCAACAAACTGATGATGATCAGCGCGACGAAGGTGCCGGTGGCGTTCCAGATAATTTGCCACACCAGCGGGATGTCACTCAGGTGCACCACCCCGAACAGCAGCGCCAACACCGCGCCGAATACCGCGCTCCAGCCAACGCCCAGGCCTTTGGGTTGCCAGATCACCAGGGTGATGGTCAGCAGGAAAATCAACGACGCAATGAGCATGCACAGCAGCCTTGAGCAAACAATCGGATTAGTGAACTGCAACAGAGTGGATGGCCGGCGCGATAATTCCGTGGCGGTATACAAAAATCCCCACCACACCAGAATCCCCTGTGGGAGCGGGCTTGCTCGCGAAGGCGTCGTGTCAGCCAACATCAACGTTGGATGTCACACCGCCTTCGCGAGCAAGCCCGCTCCCACAGGGGTTGTCGTGGTGTCAGCCAATTACAACGTGATGACATGCCCTTCGACCGGCGCAACCTGTCCATGAAACAGCCGCGATATTACACGTTGCGCCGCTTCATAGCCTTCGCTCTCGACCACCTCAAGCAACGGCGCGGGTGTCGCTGTCAGCAGACCATAAAACCGCTGCAACCCTTCGCCGATATGTTGGCTGACCTTTTCCGCTCCCCATTCCGTATTGCGTTTACGAATCTGGATCGGCGCAAAAAAGAACACTGGTTGAGGCCCTTCGATCGCGCTCAGTTGCGCTTGATCGGTGCTCTGGGCCGAGCCGGCGAAACAGCTATAAACCAATTGACCGGCGAAATGCTGATGCACTTGATCGCGCAGCCCCAGGTTGCCGGAAAAGTCCACATACAGCGTCGGACGATCACTGGCCAACGTCGCCAGCTCCTCGTAGGACACGGTGCGCTCATAACAACCCAGCGACTCGACAAACGCTTTGTTACCGGCCGAGGTCAGGGCGACCCGCTCCAGATCCGGGTTATTTTCAAGGCACACCGCCGTGCCATAAGCGGTTTTGCTCGATGCGCTGGAAAACACCAGCCGAGTGGCGCCGAAAAATTCGTTGTCTTGCAGGAAGTCCGCCAGCATCGATGACGTCAGAAACAGCGGCTTAAGCAAAATCTGCAGGTTTTCGGTTTCAGGCGTGTAGTACGAATCCCAACTGCAGCGCGTGTATTGGTTGTAAGCCGACGTCAGCGCCTGTCTGTGCTCGGCCACATCGTAGAAGCCCCGCTCAGTGATCCGGTCCGGGCGCATCCACAGATGGCTGGCAATCGGGAAATAACCGTAGAAGCGCTCCCCGACCTTGATGCCGGTGACATCTGACGCCACGACATCAGCGAACCCCCAGGCCGGGATATGCCCCCAATCCGCCAACCCTGTAGGAAAGAAGCCCCAGTAGTTCATCGAATCGCCATAAGCGGCGTAGGTAATGTTGTTGGTGGTCAGCGCGCAGCGGTCGATTTTCAGAATGATCTCGCCGGGTGCGGGAATCAGGCTGCGTTGCTCTTGCTCGACCCGGCTCTGGTCGAGGGCATTTTTGCGGGTGATCAGCCGTGTTACCGTGCTCGGGCTTTGCATCTTTCAGACTCCTGCTGCGAGTGAGTGGCGGGTAGCACCAGAGTAATGGCAGCCGATGAAGAGCGGGGTCGGAAACACCAAGGGGCGCGCGCCAACCCTCAGCCCCCGCGCCAAACCGCTGAAACGGCCGAGTCAGGCGCGGGCGATTTTCACTGTCGAGGCGATTTACCAGGCGTTTGTTCGGATTTGGCAGCGCGACGGCTGGGCAGGCTTGACCACCCGCGAGGTGGCACTGGAAGCGGGCGTGGCCATTGGCACCTTGTACGACTATTTCCCGAGCAAGGAAGCCTTGTTATCGGGCTACATCCGTCATTCTCTGGATGACTTGTTACAACATCTGGACGAACAGGTCGTGCGGGCCAACGACCTCGACTGGCTGACCCGGATCAAACGCCTGATCCGCCTGACCTGCGAGCCGGACGTCGTGCGCCAACCGCTGTTCAACCATGAAGTGTTGGCGATTGAACACCAGTTCAGCGAGCCCAAGCACCATCGGCGGCTGTTTCAGGAATTATCGAAAAAATGGCGTGAAGCCTTTGCGGCGTGTGGCGACTTGCCTGCACAGCCGACAGAAATGTCCGTCGACGCCTGGGTGATCATGGCGTGGGGTGGGCGGCGTTATTGCGTGGCGGCGCAACCAACGGCGGAGCAAACCGACACCTGGCTCGCGGAAATCGAAGCAATGATTTGCAGCAGACTCTCAAGCATCCCCCACTCCCTGTAGGAGCAAAGCTTGCTCGCGATGACGACTTTACATTCAACATCGCTGTTGGCTGACACACCGTCATCGCAAGCAAGCTTTGCGCCTACAAGAGGTCTGTCAGGCTTTCTTGTGTTGTTCAACCCATTGGCCATACGCATTGATGAAACTCTGCAAAAACGGCTTCACCGACTCATTCAGCTTGCCCGCCTCATCGAACGCCGTACCCGCGCCGCCCAGATAGGCTTCCGGTTGCTGCATGCACGGCACATTGAGGAACACCATGGACTGGCGCAAGTGATGGTTGGCGCCGAAACCGCCGATCGCACCCGGTGAAACGCTGATCACCGCCCCCGGCTTCCCACCCCAGGCACTTTTGCCATAAGGACGCGACCCGACATCGATGGCATTCTTCAACGGCGCCGGCACCGAACGGTTGTATTCAGGGGTTACAAACAGCACTGCGTCGGATGAACTCACTTGTTGCCGGAAAGTGCTGTAGGCTGCCGGCGGTGAAACGCCATCGATGTCTTCGTTGTAGAGTGGCAAGTCGCCAATTTCGACGATATTCAATTTCAGATTGGCAGGCGCCAGATCAGCCAGGGCCAACGCGACCTTGCGATTGATCGATTCTTTTCTCAAGCTGCCGACAATGACGGCGATCGTGTAGACGTTGCTCATGGAAGATTCTCGACTATCGATGGAAAGAGCCTGTAGTTATAGATGACGATTCAATCAGCGGGCGAGCGAAAATCGCCGCCCCTGACTATTTTTTTCCTGTAGGAAAACTTACCTCGCCCAACCACGGTCTACAGAACCGCAAATTGAGTGATTTATCTCCAGAGGTTCTAAGCAGATGGCAGCAGTACTCGTCGGTCAGTTCCATGCAAGAGACGCGGAAGGCCGCGTTTATTCCGTGCATGAGTTCCAGGAATCCATCCCGTCGGCAGACGGTCTCGGCAGCACAGAGCCTGTCACCACCTACAAGCTGGCCATTGGCGATCGCGTCAAGAAGCTCGATGACAACCAGTTCCTGTTGATTCAATCGGACGTCACCATCGTTCGCGAACCCGACACCTACGTCGGCAGCCTGCCGGAAACCACCGTCGCCTCATAACCCTGTGTTATGAGCAGAAGTCATATGCGCGCACTTGAGTTAGGATTCAGCCACTGACTCCCTCACCTGCTGAACATGGACTTCACGCATGCGTTTACGTCATATCGAAGTGATCCAGGCGCTCTTGCAGACCGGTCACCTGGGCACCGCCGCCGAATGGCTGCAGTTGCCGGTGGCCGAGGTCGAAGGGATTTTGCGTGACGCCGAGGGTCAGTTGGGCTTCATGCTGTTTTCCAGCGTGCGCGGCCGCTTGCAGGCCACGCGCGAGGCGCGGGAGTTGCAGGTCGAGATCGCTCACGTTTACGAAGCCCTCGAACCGGTGCAGCGCCTGGCTAACAGCCTCAAGCAATACCTGGCGCCACCGCTGCGCATCATCGGCACCCCGCCGCTCGCCCAACAATTACTCCCGCACAGCATCGCGGCCCTGCGCCGACGTTTTCCCGATGCACCGTGCACCCTCCTGAGCCAGCCCACCCGCGAGATCGTCCGCAGCCTGCTGCTGCGCGAAAGCGATCTGGGCCTGAGCCTGCACGACCCCGACCACGCCGATATCCATTGCCAGGTGATTGCCCAGGGCAAGCTCCAGTTGCTGGCGCCCCATGGCTGGCTGCAACCCAAGCAGAAATATGTGTCGGTGCAAGACCTGGCCGGTCAGGCGATGGTCGGCCTCGACGGGCATGACCCGCTGAGCCCGGCGCTGGAAACCAAGTTGCAAGCGTTGCGCCCTGCCCCGGTGATCCAGACCCGGGTCCAGACCCATCAGATGATGCGCAGCATGGTCGAGGCCGGTGAAGGCCTGGCCATCGTCGACCCGTTCACCGCCCTCGGCGCCAAGTCATCCGGGCTGGACGTTTGCCCCTTGGCGCCCGCCGTGCCGATCAGCCTCTACGCCTTGACCCTGAACAACGCCGAACCCTCTTCAGCGGTTCAGGCGCTGCTGGCGATCATTACGGAACAAGCCGTGGCGATGCTGGCGAGCTGACCGGGTTTTCCAGCGGGTTATCGAACAGTCGATACCAGAACAACGCCACTTCGGCGGTGTTCGGGTCGATGCCGCGATAACGCAAATGATCAATCCCGCCGATCACATACCCGCAGCGCTCATAGAGGCGGCAGGCACCGAGGTTATTGTTCTGGGTTTCGAGCATGATGCCCGGCAGTTTCTTCTTGCGGCTCCAGAACTGCGCCACATCCAGCAACGATTTGGCCACGCCATGACGCCGGGCCGGGGCATGCACCGCCAGTTCGTCGATGTGCGCGAAACCGTTCCAATTGGTGCTGATCACCAGATGACCCACCGGCTCATCGTCCAGATACGCCATGAAAATCGCACTGTCGGCGGCATCGCGAAAACTGCTGAACTCCTCCGGATCGATGCCGTAACACTTGCGATAAGGAGTGATCGGCGTCACCGGCCACTGCGCCACAGGTTTGCCAATTTCGGCAGCCCCGTAGGCGGCGACTTCAAAACTGAAATCGCTGCCCCAGATATAAGCCGCAAAGCCATCATCGGCGACGCGTACCGACAGCCCTGGGTATTTCGGATTCATGACCGGTTGCATGCTGGGAAAAGTCCTCATTCCTTGATGCAATCGACGGTGTACTGCCGCCCATTGCCCTCGTCTTCGTGTTGCAAACCGTGCACATCGGCGACAAACCCGGGGAAGCTGCTGTCAAAGGTGCGGGCAAATGCAAGGTAGTCGATGATCGAACGCGTCGATTCGGTAAAACGCTCGCCGGGCATGATCAACGGAATGCCGGGTGGGTACGGCACCAGCATCACCGCCGCGATTCGTCCGTCCAGGGCATCGATGGAAACCGCCTCGACGTCACCTCTTACCAATTGATCATAGGCATCGGCCGGCTTCATGGCGATTTCCGGCAGCACCGTGTACATGCGCTTGAGGTGTTTGGCCGTGGCATTGCTGCGGTAGCAGGCGTGCAATTGATCGCACAGATCCCGCAGGCCCATGCCCCGATAACGGGCCGGATTTTCCTGCGCGACACACGGCAGGCAGTTGCTCAGGCTGACGTTGGCGTCGTAACTGCGCTTGAACTCCAGCAATTCGGTGAGCAGCGTGCTCCACTTGCCCTTGGTGATGCCCATGGAGAACAGCACCAGAAACGAATACAACCCGGTCTTCTCCACCACCAACCCGCGTTCCCAGAGAAATTTGCTGACCACCGCCGCCGGAATTCCGCGCTCGCTGAGTGCGCCGCCAGCGGTCAGGCCCGGCATGACCAGGGTGACCTTGATCGGGTCCAGCAACACATAGTCATCGGTCACTTCGCCAAAGCCATGCCAATCGGCGTCGGGTTGCAGCAGCCAGTCTTCGGTCGCAACCTGGCTGATCCCCTCCACCGACGGCGGTTGCCAGATCGAGAACCACCAGTCATCCGCCGCAATGTGCTGACGCAGATTGGCCAGGGCCCGGCGAAAGCTCAGGGCTTCATCGAACATTTCCTGCAACAGCGAACGCCCGGCCGGGCCTTCCATCATGGCCGACGCCACGTCGAGCGAGGCGATGATGCTGTACTGCGGCGACGTGGAGATATGCATCATGAACGCTTCGTTGAAACGGTCGCGATCCAGCTGTCGCGCGCCACCGTCCTGCACATGAATCATCGACGCCTGACTGAAAGCCGCCAGCAATTTGTGGGTGGAATGGGTGGTAAACACCAAGGGGCTGTCTTCACTGCGCGAGGTGCCCATGCCATAACGCCCGGCAAAGAACTCGTGAAACGCCGCGTAGGCGTACCAGGCCTCGTCGAAGTGCAAGACCTCGACGCTGTTACCCAGGCTCTGCTTGATCAGCTCGGCGTTGTAGCAGAGGCCGTCGTAGGTCGAATTGGTGATGACGGCCAGCTTGACCTTGGGCGCGCGGCCCTTGGTCAACGGGCTGGCGTCGATCTTGGCCTGGATCGATTCGCGGCTGAATTCGCTCAACGGAATCGGGCCGATGATCCCGAGTTCATTGCGCTCCGGGCACAGGTACAGAGGAATGGCGCCGGTCATGATGATCGAGTGCAGCACCGACTTGTGGCAGTTGCGATCCACCAGCACCAGGTCATCCCGGGCGACCATGGAGTGCCAGACGATCTTGTTCGCAGTGGAGGTGCCATTGATCACGAAAAAGGTGTGATCGGCGCCGAAGTTGCGCGCGGCGCGGGCCTCGGCTTCGGCCAGTGGCCCGGTGTGATCAAGCAGCGAACCGAGCTCGGGGACGGAAACGGACAAATCCGAACGCAGGGTGTTTTCCCCAAAAAACTGGTGAAACGCCTGCCCCACCGGGCTCTTGTGATACGCCACACCACCGCCGTGTCCCGGGGTGTGCCAGGAATAATTGGAATCGGCGGTGTGCTGCACCAAGGCTTTGAAGAACGGCGGCAGCAGCCCATCCAGGTACTTGCGCGCCGCCCGTGCGACTTGACGGGCGAGGAATGGCACGGTGTCTTCGAACAGGTAAAGAATGCCGCGCAGCTGATTGAGCTCGGCCATGGCGTCGGCCGGGGCGTTTTCCAGGGTTACCTGTTCGCCCAGGGCAAAGATCGGCAGGTCCGGTGCCCGCACCCGCGCCAGGCTGATCAACTCGGCCATATTGTGTAACAAATGCGCCTTCGCGCTGGCGTCTTCGGCGGCGATCAACATGCACGAGAGGGCGTGATGGGTCGAGGCCACCAGCCGCCCCTCGGTGTAGTCCACCGCGCCGAGAATACTGAAACCTTCCTGCTCCAGCTCCCGGGCAATGCCACGCACGCGGTCACCGGCGACCGTGTCGGCCTTGAAGTCGCGATGGACGATGAGGACCGGGAATTTCAAATCTTTGTACATGAGGCTCAGTGTCCTGAGGCGGCGAACCGTGGTGCGCCAATCACCTCAGGGTAGAGGGTTGAAGCGGATGTGGCGAGTGCCGATGCCCCGAAGCGGGTCAGCGGCCGCACCATCATGTGGCCAGCAGTTTAAATTTGAAACGATGGGTTGGTGGATGGGTGATGACCTGTGGCGAGGGGGTTTACCCCCGTTCGGCTGCGCAGCAGTCGTAAAACCTGCGAGTGCGGTTTATCTGAAAGGACGCTGGGGGCCGCTTCGCGACCCAACGGGGGCAAGCCCCCTCGCCACAAAAGGCCTTTCAACCTCAGGCCTGAGCCTCGGCCTCTACCAACTGCTGCCACAACGATGGTGCACCGGCGGATTTGGCCACGGCTTCCAGGCGAACCAGGTGCTGAGCCAAATCATCTTCACTCGCGCGGATGATCCGGGTCGGCTTACGATCGGCCGGCAGGCGACGAATCTCGGTGGCGGAATTATCTGCACCTTCGCCCGAACCGTTGCCATCAGACGCATTACCCGCCAGGGACAGACTCGTCTGGCCGCCGGTCATGGTCAGGTAAACGTCGGCGAGAATCTCGGAGTCGAGCAAGGCGCCGTGCAGTTCACGGCCGGAGTTGTCGACGCCATAGCGTTTGCACAAGGCGTCGAGGCTGTTCCGCTGCCCCGGGTGACGTTCCCGGGCCATCATCAGGGTATCGAGGATCGAGCAGTGCTGGGTGATGTCAGCGCGATCGTGCTGGCCCATCAGCGCGAATTCGTTGTTGATGAAGCCAACGTCGAACGCCGCGTTATGAATGATCAGCTGTGCGCCCTTGATGAATTCGAAAAATTCATCGGCCACTTCGGTGAAGCGCGGTTTGCCGACCAGGAATTCGTTGGTGATGCCGTGAACGCCAATGGCGCCTTCATCACTTTCGCGGTCCGGTTGCAGGTAAACGTGAAAGTGCCGGCCCGTGAGGCGCCGACCGATCAACTCGACACAACCGATTTCGATAATCCGGTGGCCGTCGGTCACCGGCATGCCGGTGGTTTCGGTATCGAGTACAACGGATCTGGTGGCCATCAGTGCTCAGCTCTCAACGGGTCAATCGTGCAAAAGCGGCGATCTTATCATGCTCGCGCATCGAGTCGCCCACCGCGGCACCTCGTAGGAGCTGCCGAAGGCTGCGATCTTTTGATCTTTTTTTTTCGGCGGACTCCAAAATCAAAACCAAGATCAAAAGATCGCAGCCTGCGGCAGCTCCTACGGGGCGCTCGTCGTTAGTCCTGCTTGTAACCGCGCACATCATCCACGCCACGGTTGGCCAACTGGTCGGCTCGCTCGTTGCCATGGTGGCCGATGTGGCCGCGCACCCATTTCCAGGTCACGTTGTGGCGGTTGACCTGTTCGTCCAGCAGTTTCCACAGGTCGGCATTTTTGACCGGTTCTTTCGCCGCTGTTTTCCAGCCGCGCTTCTTCCAGTTGGCCATCCACTCGTTGATGCCCTTCATCACGTACTGGGAGTCGGTCACCAGCAGCACGTCGCAGGAGCGCTTGAGTTCTTCCAGGCCTTTGATCGCGCCCATCAGCTCCATGCGGTTGTTGGTGGTATTGGCTTCGCCGCCCCACAGTTCCTTCTCGACGCCCTTGCACACCAGCAGTGCACCCCAGCCGCCGGGGCCAGGGTTGCCTTTGCAGGCGCCATCGGTGAACAGTTCTACGCTATCGCTCATGCCAATCTATCCAGAAAATTGCGGTGGCTCGCCGATCGAGGATCGACGATGCCCGAGGCCGGGCGAACCCGGCCGGGAAAATAAAAGAGTGTTTACGGCTCGATATGACGACGATTGACCTTGGCCATCGGCAACGGAATCAGCTTGCCCATCGGCTCGCGCCGGGCCTGACGCACCGGTCGCAGCCCGACCGCGATCTTGCGCGCCACTAATAAATAGAAGCCGCCGCCCGACAATTGCCAGTCACCAGCCTTGCGCTCCCAACCCGCCAGGCGAGCTTGCCATTTGGGTGACGCAAGCGGCGGACGATAGCACCCGAAGCGGCGTTTCTCCAGCGCGAAGCCCAGCAGGTTCAGCCAGTCACCAACCCGCGACGGCGAAATGCAACGGGCCTTGCGCAGGGCGTCGTGGGCAAACACGTGGCGCAGGCCCCAGGCGCTCCAGGGATTGATGCCGATGATCAGCAAATGCCCGCCGGGCCGTACGCTGCTCGCCGCTTCGCGCAGCAAACCGTGGGGCGACAGGCAGAAATCCAGCCCATGTTGCAACACCACCACGTCGGCGGCGTGCTCGCTCAAGGGCCAGGCTTGTTCTTCGCAGACGATCTCGACCCCGGGCAGTGGCGCACCGAGTCGCACATTACGCTGCACCTGGGGCGCGGCCGGCGGCGTTTCGGCCGAAGGACCGTAGTGCACCAGATAGCCACCGAAAAACCGACCCAACTCGTCTTCGAGCATGCGCCGTTCTTCGTCCAGCAGAAATTGCCCGATCGGGCCGGCCAGCCATTCACGGGCGGCGCTGATCAATGTCAGCCACTCAGGATCGGCCTGAGCGAACGCTTTATCGGTCATTGCATTCTCCAAAGCGCCAGGAAGTTCTAAGATGCGCCATTGTTTTCTGCTTGGCGAATCCGACGATGATACAGATCAGTGCCCTGCCCGCCTTCACCGACAACTACATCTGGTTGTTACAAGATCACCGCACACAACGTTGCGCCGTGGTCGATCCGGGCGATGCCGCGCCGGTGCAAGCCTGGCTGGCTGCGCATCCGGGCTGGGTGCTCAGCGATATCCTGATCACCCACCATCATCATGACCACGTCGGCGGCGTCGAGCAGTTGAAAAAGCTCAGTGACGCCAACGTCTACGGCCCCGCCAGTGAGAACATCCCGGCGCGGGACGTCGCCCTCAAGGACAACGACCGCATCAGCGTGCTCGGCTGGGAGTTCGAGGTCTTCGCCGTGCCCGGCCACACCCTGGGACATATCGCCTTTTATCACCACGGCCTGCTGTTTTGCGGTGACACCCTGTTCGCCGCCGGTTGCGGCCGGTTGTTCGAAGGCACCCCGGAGCAAATGCACACCTCGCTGACGCGCCTGGCCTCGTTGCCTGAGGATACGCTGGTTTACTGCACCCACGAATACACCCTGAGCAACCTGAAGTTCGCCGTGGCGGTAGAACCGGGCAATCCGCACACCGTTGAACGCCTGGCCAAAGTCACCGCGCAACGGGAAGCCGGGATCATGACCCTGCCCTCGACACTGGCGCTGGAAAAACTCACCAACCCGTTTTTACGGGTCGAAGAAACATCCGTTAAAGAAAAAGTGGACGAACGGAATGGCACCCAAAACCGGGTTCCGAGTGCGGTTTTTGCTGCCTTGCGGGCTTGGAAAGATAAGTTCTAAGCAGGCTACCTATTGGTACAAAAATTCTGAATGGTTGACCGCAGGGGGTACGCTTTCTAGAATCCCCCGACATTTTTGCCCGGAACTTACTTCCAGCCAATGTCGTCATCTATTCGTAAAGCCATCAATTCAGACGCATTGACCCGCTTGGCTCAAGCCATCGCGGTGGCTGTGTCCGCCACTTTGGCGGGCTGTTCAAGCCATGTGCCGCAGACCGAAGCGGCCCACACTCCGAATATTGCCGCGCGAGCCAAGCAGAAACCTATCTGGCTCAGCGAAAAACCGACACCGCAAGTACCGCAAGACGTCTGGGAGCGCATGCGCCAGGGCTTCCAGTTGCAGGATGGCCTGGGCGTCAACCCGCGTATCGAGCAGCAACGACTGTGGTTCGCCAGTAACCCGTCGTTCCTCGAAAACGCCGGCGAACGCGGCAGCCTGTACATCCACTACATCATCGAACGCCTTGAAGAACGCAACATGCCGCTGGAACTGGCGCTGCTGCCAGTGATTGAAAGCGCCTACAACCCGATGGCCTATTCCCGGGCCGACGCGGTGGGTCTTTGGCAATTCATCCCTTCCACCGGGCGTTACTACAACCTGCGTCAAACCCGTTTCTACGATGGCCGCCGCGACATTACCGCCTCGACCACCGCCGCGATGGACTACCTGACCCGTCTGCACGACATGTTCAACGGTGACTGGTTGCTGGCCCTGGCCGCTTACAACGCCGGTGAAGGCACCGTCAGCCGGGCCATCGAGCGTAACGAGAAGCTCGGCCTGCCGACCGACTACTGGAACCTGCCGCTGCCGGCCGAAACCCAGGCCTATGTGCCGAAGTTGCTGGCCCTGTCGCAAGTGGTATTGGCGCCGGAAGCCTACGGCGTGAACCTCAACCCGATTGCCAACGAACCGTATTTCCAGGTCGTCGAAATCAACCAGCGCATGGACCTGTCCAAGGTTGCCGCGGTGGCCAACATCGACGAAGACGAACTGTTCCAGCTCAACCCGGCCTTCAAGCAACGCACCACCATCGACGGTCCCCAGCATTTGCTGGTGCCGACGTCCAAGGCGCAACTGCTGACCACCAGCCTCTCGACCATGCGCCCGGAAGAGCTGATCAGCTCGCGACCGCTCAAAGCCGTATTCGAGGGCGCTGACGACATCGAAGTCGCCAAGCTCAAGCGCGCCTATCGTGTGAAACGTGGCGATAACCTCGGCACCATTGCCAAGGCCAACAAGGTTGACGTGAAGGACCTGCAACGCTGGAACAAGCTGACCGGCAAAGACCTCAAGGTCGGTCAGACCCTGGTGATGCAGGACACCAGCAAACGCAGCGCCGGGCGCACCACGACCCTGGTCGCCGCGAACAGCAAGTCCAAGTCCCAGAAGACGCAGACCCAGTACAAGGTCAAGCAAGGCGACTCACTGTACATGGTGGCCAAGCGTTTCAACGTTGAAATGCAACACCTCAAGCGCTGGAATCCGCGGGTTGGCCAGGCGCTGAAGCCGGGGCAAATGCTGACGGTGTCTTCACCACGTTAATGTGATGCAAGGCCGAAAAGATCGCAGCCTTCGGCAGCTCCTACAGGTAACGCATTCACTCTTGCAGGTGTAGGCGATCGGTGTAGGAACTGCCGCAGGCTGCGATCTTTTTTTATGCCCAAAACACCGCTTTAGAGCCCTGTCTTTTTCCTGTCGATACAAGCTGTTACTGTACGGCCCACAAAGCCCAAGCCGCCTGGATCGGATCTCTGACTTGAAGCGTCCCCTCCTCCTTCTCCTGATCAGCCTGGCCTTGAGCCCCTGCGCCAGCGCGACGATCAGCGAAAGCCATGGTTACGCGCAGTTCGGCACGCTCAAGTACCCGGTCAGATTTACCCACTTCGACTGGGTCAACCCGCAAGCGCCCAAGGGCGGTACGTTGCGGGTGATGGCGTTTGGCACCTTCGATACGCTCAACCCTTACACCTTCAAGGGTTCAAGCCCGGTTTCCACACCGAATTTCCTCCAGTACGGCATCAACGAGCTCAACGAACCGCTGATGGTCGGCACCGGCCAGTACGCGCCGTCCGGCGACGAGCCGACCTCAAGCTACGGCCTGATCGCCCAATCAGTGGAGTACAGCGAGGATCGCAGTTGGGTGGTGTTCAACCTGCGCCCGGAAGCGCGTTTCCACGATGGCACGCCGATCACCGCGTATGACGTGGCGTTTTCCTATCGCCTGTTGCTCAAGGAAGGCCACCCGCAGTACCGCACCGCCCTTCAGGAAGTGCTGCGGGTCGACATCCTCAACCCGCAACGCATCCGTTTTGTCTTCAAGCGCGCCGGCAATCCATTGCAGATCCTGCGCCTGGGCGAGTTGCCGGTACTGCCCCAGCATTACTGGAAAGACCGCGACTTCAAAGCCACCACCTTCGAACCGCCCCTGGGCAGCGGACCGTATCGCATCACCTCGGTGCAACCGGGCCGGCAGGTCGTGTTCGAACGGGTCAAGGATTACTGGGGCAAGGACCTGGCGGTCAATCGCGGCAAGTACAACTTCGATCGCATGGAAGTCGAGTTCTACCGCGACAGCGACGTGGCGTTCGAAGCCTTCAAGGCCGGCGAGTTCGACATCTACATCGAACACCAGGCCAAGAACTGGGATAACGGTTACAACTTCCCGGCGGTCAAGCGTGGCGACGTGATCAAGGCGCAGATCCCGCACCAGATTCCGACCCAGAGCCAGGGCCTGTTCATGAACACCCGGCGCCCGACCTTTGCCGAGGTCAAGGTCCGTGAAGCCCTGGGGTTGATGTTCGATTTCGAGTGGACCAATCGCACCCTGTTCAGCGGCGCCTACAAGCGCGCCATGAGTTATTACCCCAACAGCGAGTTCGAAGCCACCGGCCTGCCGGTCGGTCATGAATGGCTGATGCTCAAGCCCTATCGAGACCAGTTGCCCGCCAAGCTCTTCACCGAGCCCTTCAGCTTGCCGCAGACCGATGGCCGCGGCATCCCCCGGGAAACCTTGCGCAAGGCCCTGGGCCTGCTTGCCGAGGCCAGCTGGAAGCTCAATGGTCAACGGGTGCAGAACGCGACAGGACAACCGCTGCGTTTCGAGATTTTGCTGGTCAACCCGAACCTGGAGCGCATCCTCCAGCCTTACGTCGAAAACCTCGCCAGCATCGGCATCGACGCGCGGCTGCGCACGGTGGATCGCGCCCAGTACAAACAACGCCTGGATCAATTCGATTTCGACATGATCCTGATGACACTCAACCAGACCCTCAGCCCGGGTCTGGAGCAATGGCAGTACTTCCATTCCAGCCAGGTCGGGGTCAAGGGCAGTAAAAACTACGCCGGCATCGCCAACCCGGTGGTCGATCATTTGCTTGAACAACTGCTCGGCGCCCAGACCCGCGATGAACAGGTCGCCGCCGGCAAAGCCCTCGACCGGGTGTTGCTGTGGCAGCACTACAGCATTCCCAACTGGTACCTCAATTATCACCGTTTGGCCTACCGCAACCGGTTGGCCTTCGTCACCACGCCGCCCTACACCCTGGGCATTAGCGCGTGGTGGCTGAAATCTTCGGAGAAAGGTCAATGAAGCCCCTAAGCGCCCTGCTCTTGCAGGCCAGTGGTCTGTTGTTCGCCGGGCTGGCCTGCGCCGCCCCGCAACATGCCTTGACCCTGTACAACGAGCCGCCGAAGTACCCGGCCGATTTCAAACACTTCGATTACGTCAACCCCGACGCGCCCAAGGGCGGGATCTTCCGCCAGGCCGGTTTCGGCGGCTTCGACAGCCTCAACCCGTTTATCAGCAAAGGCGTGGCGGCCGATGACGTCGGGATGATCTACGACACCCTGGCCAAACAGGGCCTGGACGAACCGTTCACCGAATACGGCCTGATCGCCGGCAAGATCGAAAAAGCCCCGGACAACAGCTGGGTGCGTTTCTACTTGCGCCCCGAAGCGCGGTTTCACGACGGTCATCCGGTACGCGCCGAAGACGTGGTGTTCAGTTTCCAGACCCTGATCAAGGACGGCGCGCCGCTCTATCGCGGTTACTACAGCGACGTCTCCGAGGCGGTCGCCGAAGACCCGCTCACCGTACTGTTCAAGTTCAAGCACACCAACAACCGCGAGTTGCCGCTGATCCTCGGCCAGTTGCCGGTGCTGCCCAAACACTGGTGGGCAACCCGGGATTTCAACAAGGGCAACCTGGAAATCCCGCTGGGCAGCGGCCCCTACAAAGTCAGTGAAGTGAAGGCCGGACGTTCGGTGCGCTATGAGCGGGTCAAGGATTACTGGGGCAAGGACCTGCCGGCGAACCGGGGTTTCTACAACTTCGATGTGATGACCACCGACTATTACCGCGACAACACCGTGGCCCTGGAAGCGCTCAAGGCCGGGCAGTTCGATTACTGGCTGGAAATGACCGCGAAGAACTGGGCCAACGCCTACAACATTCCAGCCGTCACCGAAGGTCGGCTGATCAAGGAACAGATCCCCAACGGCAACCCGACCGGCATGCAGGGCTTCGTGTTCAACCTGCGTCACCCGGTGTTCCAGGACATCCGCGTGCGTCAGGCCCTGACCTTGCTGCTGGATTTTGAATGGACCAACAAGCAACTGTTCAACAGCGCCTACGCCCGGACCCGCAGCTTCTTCGAGAACTCGGAAATGGCCGCCACCGGCCTGCCGGACGCCGATCAACTGGCGATCCTCGACCCGTTCCGCAGCCAGCTCCCGGCGCAAGTATTCAGCGAGGCGTTCGAGAACCCGACCACCGACGCCAGCGGCATGATCCGCACCCAGCAACGCAAAGCCTATCAACTGCTGCAAGAGGCCGGCTGGCGGATCGTCGACGACAAAATGGTCGACGCCACCGGCAAACCGGTGACCATCGAGTTTCTGCTGGCCCAGACCGAATTCGAACGAGTACTGCTGCCGTTCAAGCGTAACCTCAGCGACCTGGGCATTGATCTGGTGATTCGCCGGGTCGACGTCTCGCAGTACATCAACCGCGTGCGCTCCCGGGACTTCGACATGATCGTCGGCAGCTTCCCGCAGTCCAATTCGCCGGGTAACGAACAGCGTGAATTCTGGATGTCAGCCGCCGCTGACAAACCCGGTAGCCGCAACTCCATGGGCTTGAAAGACCCGGTGGTGGACCAGTTGGTCGAGCAACTGATCAACGCCGATTCGCGCAAAAGCCTGGTGGCCCACGCCCGGGCGCTGGACCGCGTGCTGCAATGGGGCTATTACGTGATCCCCAACTGGCACATCAAGACCTGGCGCGTGGCGTATTGGAACCACATCGGCCATCCGAAAATCTCACCCAAGTACGATGTCGGCATTGCCACCTGGTGGGTCAAGCCTGACGCCAAACCGGCGGTAGAAGTCGAAACCAAACTGCAAGCCGACCCTGCGGGCACGGAGTAATCAGATGCTGGCGTATATTTTTCGGCGACTGCTGCTGATCATTCCGACCTTGTTCGGCATTTTGCTGATCAACTTCGTGATCATCCAGGCCGCCCCCGGTGGCCCCGTAGAACAGATGATCGCCAAGCTCGAAGGCTTCGAAGGCGCCACCAGCCGCATCGCCGGTGGCGGCGCCGAAGTCTCGGTGGCCGGTTCCGCCTATCGCGGCGCCCAAGGCCTGGACCCGGCGCTGGTCAAGGAAATCGAGCACATGTACGGCTTCGATAAATCGGCGCCGGAACGCTTGTGGATCATGGTCAAGAACTACGCGACCCTGGATTTCGGTGACAGCTTTTTCCGCGACGCCAAGGTCATCGACCTGATCAAGGAAAAGATGCCGGTGTCGATCTCCCTCGGGCTGTGGAGCACGCTGATCATGTACCTGGTGTCGATCCCGCTGGGCATCGCCAAAGCCACGCGACACGGCAGCCACTTCGATGTCTGGACCAGTTCGCTGATCATCGTCGGCTACGCGATCCCGGCGTTCCTGTTCGCCATCCTGCTGATCGTGCTGTTTGCCGGGGGCAGCTATTTCGACTGGTTCCCGTTACGAGGCCTGACCTCGAACAACTTCGCCGAGCTGAGCATGGGCGGCAAGATCCTTGATTACTTCTGGCACCTGGCCTTGCCGGTGACCGCGCTGGTGATCGGCAACTTCGCGACCATGACCCTGCTGACCAAAAACAGCTTCCTCGATGAAATCAACAAGCAGTACGTGGTCACCGCCAAAGCCAAAGGGCTGACTAATCACCGGGTGCTTTACGGTCACGTGTTCCGCAACGCCATGCTGTTGGTGATCGCCGGGTTCCCGTCGGCGTTCATCGGGATTTTCTTTACCGGCTCGCTGCTGGTGGAAGTGATTTTCTCCCTCGACGGCTTGGGCCTGATGAGTTTTGAAGCGGCGATCAACCGTGATTACCCGGTGGTGTTCGGCACGCTGTTTATCTTCACGTTATTGGGGCTGGTGGTGAAACTGATCGGCGACCTCACCTACACCCTGGTCGATCCGCGCATTGACTTCGAACACCGGGAGCATTGAGATGAACCTGTCCCCGCTCAATCGCCGACGTTTCGAACTGTTCAAGGCCAACAAGCGAGGCTGGTGGTCGCTGTGGCTGTTCCTGATCCTGTTCGGCGCCAGCCTCGGTGCAGAATTGATCGCCAACGACAAACCGCTGGTGGTGCATTACGACAACAGTTGGTATTTCCCGGCGCTCAAGCGTTATCCGGAAACCACCTTCGGCGGCGAATTCCCGCTGGAAGCCAACTACAAGAGCCCGTACATCCGCGAACTGCTCAAGGCCAAGGATGCCTGGATTCTCTGGGCGCCGATCCCCTACAGCTACCAGAGCATCAACTACGACCTGAAAGTCCCGGCCCCGGCGCCGCCCTCGGCGGACAACCTGCTGGGCACCGATGACCAGGGCCGCGATGTGTTGGCGCGAGTGATTTACGGCTTCCGGATTTCGGTGTTGTTTGCCCTGACGTTGACCATTCTCAGCTCGATCATCGGCGTGATTGCCGGAGCCTTACAGGGGTTCTATGGCGGCTGGGTCGATCTGGCCGGGCAGCGTTTCCTGGAGATCTGGTCCGGGCTGCCGGTGCTGTATTTGCTGATCATCCTCGCCAGTTTCGTCCAGCCGAACTTCTGGTGGCTGCTGGGGATCATGCTGCTGTTTTCGTGGATGAGCCTGGTGGACGTGGTGCGCGCCGAGTTCCTGCGTGGGCGTAACCTCGAATACGTGCGCGCGGCCCGGGCGCTGGGTATGCAGAATGGCGCGATCATGTTCCGCCACATTTTGCCCAACGCCATGGTCTCGACCATGACCTTTATGCCGTTCATCCTGACCGGCGCCATCGGCACCCTGACCGCCCTGGATTTCCTGGGCTTTGGTTTGCCGGCGGGTAGCCCGTCCCTGGGTGAACTGGTGGCCCAGGGCAAATCCAACCTGCAAGCGCCGTGGCTCGGCATGAGCGCGTTTGCGGTGCTCGCATTGATGTTGAGTTTGCTGGTGTTTATCGGCGAGTCCGCTCGCGATGCGTTCGACCCGAGGAAGTGAAATGAATCAGGACAATCTGATCGAAGTGCGCGACCTCGCCGTCGAATTTGTCGTCGGCGAGCGCGTGCAGCGGGTGGTCGAAGGCGTGAGCTTCGACATCAAGCGCGGCGAAACCCTCGCGCTGGTGGGTGAAAGCGGTTCCGGCAAATCGGTGACGGCGCACTCGATCCTGCGCCTGCTGCCCTACCCGCTGGCCCGGCACCCATCCGGCACCATCGAGTATTCCGGGCAAAACCTGCTGAGCCTGAAAGAGAAAACCATCCGCCATATCCGTGGAAACCGGATCGCGATGATTTTTCAGGAGCCGATGACCTCGCTCAATCCGCTGCATTCGATTGAAAAGCAGATCAACGAAGTGCTGGGCATCCACAAGGGCCTGACCGGCAAAGTCGCGACCAAGCGCACGCTGGAATTGCTGGAGATGGTCGGCATTCCCGAGCCGCACAAGCGTCTAAAGGCGTTACCTCATGAACTGTCCGGCGGCCAACGCCAGCGGGTGATGATCGCCATGGCCCTGGCCAATGAGCCGGAGTTGCTGATCGCCGACGAACCGACCACCGCGCTGGACGTGACTGTTCAGTTGAAAATCCTCGAATTGCTCAAGGAGCTGCAGGCCCGCCTGGGCATGGCGTTGTTACTGATCAGTCACGATTTGAACCTGGTGCGAAGAATTGCCCATCGCGTATGTGTCATGCAGCGCGGTTGCATCGTCGAACAGGCTTCGTGCGCAGAGTTGTTCCGCGCGCCGCAGCATCCCTACACCCGGGAACTGCTGGCAGCGGAGCCCAGCGGCAAGCCGGCGACCAATGCCATCGGCCCGCCGCTGCTGCAAGTCGAGGACTTGAAAGTCTGGTTCCCGATCAAGAAAGGCTTTTTGAAAACCACGGTGGATTACGTCAAAGCGGTGGACGGCATCAATTTCAGCCTGCCCCAGGGCCAGACCCTGGGGATTGTGGGCGAAAGCGGTTCCGGCAAATCGACGCTGGGCCTGGCAATCTTGCGGCTGATCGGCAGCCAGGGCGGCATTCGCTTTGAAGGCAAGCAACTGGACTGCCTGACGCAAAACGAGGTTCGGCCACTGCGCCGGGAAATGCAGGTGGTGTTCCAGGACCCGTTCGGCAGCCTGAGCCCGCGAATGTGCGTGAGCCAGATCGTCGGCGAAGGCCTGCGTATCCACAAGATGGGCACCGAGGCGGAGCAGGAACAAGCGATTATTGCGGCACTGAAAGAGGTAGGCCTGGACCCGGAAACCCGGAACCGCTACCCCCACGAATTTTCCGGTGGGCAACGGCAGAGAATCGCCATTGCGCGGGCGCTGGTGCTCAAACCGGCGCTGATTCTGCTGGACGAGCCGACGTCGGCCCTCGACCGGACCGTCCAGCGCCAAGTGGTGGAGCTTTTGCGCTCACTGCAAACCAAATACAACCTGACGTATCTGTTTATCAGCCATGACCTGGCGGTCGTCAAAGCGCTGAGCCACCAACTGATGGTGGTCAAGCATGGCCAAGTGGTCGAACAGGGCGACGCGCAACGTATTTTCGCCGCCCCCCAACATCCGTATACACAGCAGTTGCTGGAAGCCGCTTTCCTGGCACCGGCCGCTGCGCAATAACCTGAAAAGAGGAGCAACACATGGGTTTTCTCGCCGGTAAGCGCGTACTGATCGTCGGTGTCGCCAGCAAGCTGTCCATCGCATCCGGTATTGCTGCCGCCATGCATCGCGAGGGCGCTGAGCTTGCCTTCACTTATCAGAACGACAAACTCAAGGGTCGCGTCGAAGAATTCGCCCAAGGCTGGGGTTCGAGCCCTGAGCTGTGCTTCCCGTGCGACGTGGCCAGCGATGAAGAAATCGCCAAGGTCTTCGAAGCACTGAGCAAAAAATGGGATGGCCTCGACGTGATCGTTCACTCCGTCGGCTTCGCACCGGGCGACCAACTGGACGGCGACTTCACCGACGCCACCACCCGTGAAGGTTTCCGCATCGCTCACGACATCAGCGCCTACAGCTTCGTGGCCCTGGCCAAGGCTGGCCGCGAAATGATGAAAGGCCGCAATGGCAGCCTGCTGACCCTGTCGTACCTGGGCGCCGAACGCACCATGCCGAACTACAACGTCATGGGCATGGCCAAGGCTTCCCTGGAAGCGGGCGTGCGTTACCTGGCCGGTTCCCTGGGCCCGGAAGGTACTCGCGTCAACGCTGTATCGGCAGGCCCGATCCGCACACTCGCGGCGTCCGGCATCAAGAACTTCCGCAAGATGTTGGCCGCCAACGAAGCGCAAACCCCGCTGCGTCGCAACGTCACCATTGACGAAGTCGGCAACGCTGGCGCCTTCCTGTGCTCGGACCTCGCGTCCGGTATCAGCGGCGAAATCATGTACGTGGACGGTGGTTTCAACACCACTGCCATGGGCAATCTCGAAGAGTGATCCTCGGTTAGCCCATAAGAAACCCGCCGAGTCTGGCGGGTTTTTTTATGGGGGCAGGATCAAAAGATCGCAGCCTTCGGCAGCTCCTACGGGGCCATTTTCTATGCCAGCCCGATCCCTGTAGGAGCTGCCGAAGGCTGCGATCTTTTGATCTTCAAACCAAACACCGCGCAAACAGCTGCTGAATCGGCTGCGTCCGCTGGCTATAGCGCTGCAACAGCACAATCTCGCGGTAGAAAGTCAATTCACCCAACCGAATGACCCGCACCTTAGCCCCATGCTCCACCCACAAACCCGCCTCGGGCAGCAGCGAAACCCCCAGCCCGCATTCGACCATTTTCACGATGGCTTCCAGCTCGTCCAGCTCCAGCCCGACCTGCACATCAATTTGCTGCTCGCGCAGAAACTTCGTCACCAGGCGCCCGCCGAACGAGTTGCGGTCGTAGCGCACATGGGGATGCTCAGTGAGGAGCTGCAAGGGATCGTCCCCCTCAAGGTCCGCCGGTACGATCAGCACAAATGGCTCTTTGCGGATGACCTGCGCCGACAGTTCCTTGGGCAGTTCAAACGGCGGCTTGATCAGGATCGCCAGGTCCACTTCGCCGGTGTCCACTTGGCTGAGCAGGTTCAGCGACACGCCCGGTACCAGTTTCGGCTCCAGCAGCGGAGCCTGTTGCCGTAACCGCAGCAACGCCTGAGGCAGCAAACCGGTCTGCACCGTGGCCACGGCGCCAATCTTCAGTTCGCCGCGATATTCACTGACATCGTCGCTGACGGCCATGCGCGCAAAGGTGTCCAGCATCTCCCGGGCCATCGGCAATGCGCGTAGGCCCGCCGCGTTGAGCAGCGCCTGGCGCCCGGTGCGATCAAACAGCCGAATGCCCAAGGCCTGTTCCAGATTGCGGATCTGCGCGCTGACCGCCGATTGCGTCAGGCCAATGTGCATGCCGGCCGCCGCGAAGGTGCCGTAGCGGGTCACGGCGATAAAGGTTTTCAGTTCTCGCAACATAGGGTCGCCATTGATCGAAATAATTTGAGCTCGACGCAAAAATTATCGTCTTTTAATCAAAAAGCACAGGACTAAACTCAGCTTCAACTTTCGACCGTTGAGGATCACCCGATGCAGCTCTCCCCTTTTCACCTGGCCATTCCGGTGTACGACCTGACGGCCGCACGCAACTTCTATGGCGAAGTGTTCGGACTGGAAGAAGGCCGCTCCAGCGATCATTGGGTGGATTTCAACTTTTTCGGCCATCAGTTTGTCATTCACCTGGCGCCGAAAAACGTCTCTCAAGAAGCCGCCCACACCAATGCCGTGGATGGCCACAACGTGCCGGTGCCGCATTTCGGCGTGGTGCTGGGTATGCCGGAATGGGAAGCCCTGGCCGAACGCTTGAAGGCGCTGAACACCCAATTTGTGATTGAACCGTGCATCCGCTTTCAGGGCTTGGTCGGCGAACAAGCGACGATGTTTCTCTTCGACCCGTGCGGTAATGCCCTGGAGTTCAAGGCGTTCAAGGACATCAGCCAGTTGTTCGCCAAATGATCCGCTCTGCTGCGGACGCCACCGCCCTCAGCGAGTCGGTCCTAAACGGCGAAACCACCGTCGCCGCGATTGCCGACGCCTTTCTAGAGCGCATTCAAACCCTGGAACCGCAGGTCCAGGCCTTCGTCTCGCTCAAACCCATGCAGGTGCGCCTGCAAGCCGCGCTCAACGAGGGCCGTGGTCTGTTGGCGGGCGTGCCGGTGGGCGTGAAGGATATTTTCGACAGCGAAGACCATCCCACGCAGTTCTTCTCGCCGATCTATGCGCACCACCAACCGTCCCGGGACGCTCATGTGGTGAGCCTGTTACGCCAGGCTGGCGCGTTGATCATGGGCAAGACCCACACCACCGAATTTGCCTACATGCACACCGGCCCGACCCGTAACCCCCATGACCTGGACCGCACACCGGGCAGTTCCAGTGCCGGTTCGGCAGCGGGGATGGCGGCGGATTTCTTTGCCGTGGCGCTGGGCACCCAAACGGCGGGCTCGCTGCTGAAACCGGCGGCGTACTGCGGTCTGTTTGCCTTTAAGCCGTCGTTTGGATTGGTGTCGCTGGAAGGGGTAAAACCGCTGGCGCCGAGCTTCGACACCGTGGGTTGGTAAGGGCGCTCAGTGCGGGATCTGAGCCTTGTGGCGCGGGTGTTGATACCCGGTTTTGCCCTGCCGCAACCCCAACAACGACCACTGCGATTGGGCTTCTGCCGCACACCGCGCTGGGATCAGGTAGACCCTGAAGTCGCCCGCGCGCTGGAACAGGCCGTGGAACAGTTGCGCAGCGCCGGCCATCACGTCAGCGAAGTGCTCCTGCCGGATGAGTTTGCCCAGGTGTTCGACGATCACCAGGTCATCAACGATTGCGAAGGTGCACGTTCACTGGCCAAGGAGTTTCAGCAACATCGGGCACTGTTGAGCCCTTCGATGCTGGCAATGTTCGAGCGCGCGGCGGCCACCAGTTGGGATCAGGAATCCGCAGCCAAGGCCCGACTGGCGGCGCTTGCACCGCGCCTGGATGATCTTTGCCAGCCTTTCGACGCCATGCTCTCGCCCAATTGCGCAATGGTCGCGCCACTGGCCGTGAACAGCGCCGAAAACACCGGGCCATCGGATTTCATCAAATTCTGGGGCGCGTTCGGCTTACCGCAGGTCAACATCCCCCTGGCTCGCGCCGAAGGATTGTTGCCAATCGGACTACAGCTAATCGGCCGGTTCAGACACGACGGCTCGCTGTTACGAGTGGCCGAACGGGTGGCCGCCGACTTGCACGCTGATCGCCGCCAATAGCCCTTCTACCGTCAGGTGAAGCGCCGGATGAAACTCGATCTGGCAGACACTGAAGCGAATGTCATACCCGCGATGCACCGTGGCGTTGCGCTCGTCGAGCATTTCTTCGAGCCGCGCCCGGATCGCCGTGATCTCCACGGCGTTGGCACCGGTCAGCAGCGCGGCGAACTCGTCGCTGCCCATGCGGCCAATCACATCGCTTTCGCGAAAGGCGATCCGCAGCACGTCGGCGAAGGTCTTCAAGGCATCGTCGCCTTCGGCGCGGCCATACGCTTGATTGATGAGTTTGAAATGATCGAGGTCGAAAAACAGCAACGTCGCCGGTTTACCCAAGTGCAAGCACGCGTCCAGGCCCCGTTGAGCCAGTGCCTCGAAGCCATGACGATTGGGCAGCAACGTCAATGCATCCATGCTCGCCACTTGCACCGCCGTCAGTTCTTGCTCGGCCTGGCGCGCGAGGTCACGCAGCCATTCACGTTCCTGTGAAGCGATATCCGGCCCGCGCAGGGTGTCTGCGCAAGCGCCGGGGTTGACCGGTTTGCCTGGAACCAACATGTGTCACTCCTGTGAAGGGTCTATACGTTAGAGGCGTACAGATCCGCTTTGACTCCTGATAAATCCGCCGTTGGTCAGATGCCCGCGACCGGGCACGGTCCTCCGGCGTCGGCCCAGAGTTTGAACTGGGTGACGAAAATGTCGTGGGGCACCGGAACCGGCGCGCGGTTGCCGCCCGGATTCCAGCCCCAGAGCACCAGTTTGTCGTCGCTGACGTGCTTGATCAGCGCGGCGAAATCCCGGTCGCCATTGCTGGAGCGGTCCTTGATCAACGCGCAGAGTTTGTCCGCCGGCAGGCCGATCCAGGCCATTTTGTGCGCGGCGGGCGGCAGGCTCCAGTGCGGCGCCCCGGGTGGTGCGTGGGGACCGTAACTGGCGGGCGGGTTGTTGTCGGCATGGCAGGTGGCGCACGGCAAACCGGCCGCGCCCTTCCCGTCCATCCCACGCACGACGTTCATCGCGTGGGGGATACCGGCGTCGAACTGCAACGGTGAATCGCCGGGGATGTGGCAGTTCTGGCAACGCGGGCTCTGGAAGACTTTTTGCACGGTATCGAAGGCTTTTAGCGCCGCCTGATTGTCAGCCGCAAACAGGTCCGAGGCGTAGCCGCCCAAGCCAATCAGCGCGATGGCGCCGAGAATCAAATGTCGTTTCATCTCACACCCCCGACAGTTGCAGCGGCAGTTCCCGCAGACGTTGCCCGGTCAAGGCAAACACCGCGTTAGCCACCGCCGGCGCCATGGGCGGCACACCCGCCTCGCCGATGCCGCCGGGTTTGTCGGTGCTGGGCACGATGTGCACCTCCACCACCGGCATTTCGTTGAGCCGCAGCACCTGATAATCGTGGTAATTGGACTGCACCACCTGGCCTTCCTTGAAGGTCAGCTTGCTGTGCAGCGCAAACCCCAGGCCGAAGGTGACGCAGGACTCCATTTGCGCGGCGATGCTTTGCGGGTTGACCGCAATGCCGCAATCCACCGCACACACCACCCGGTGCACACGGATTTTCAGGTTGTCCCCGGACACCTCGGCGACATGCGCCACATAGCTGCCGAACGATTCATGCACCGCCACACCCAACGCATGGCCGTCGGGCAACGGCGCGGTCCAGTTGGCTTTCTCCACCGCCAGGTTCAGCACGCCGAGGTGTCGCGGATGGTCCTTGAGCAGGGTTCGTCGGTATTCCACCGGGTCCTTGCCCGCCGCCGTGGCCAGTTCGTCGATCAACGATTCCATGACAAAGGCGTTGTGGCTGTGCCCGACCGAACGCAGCCATAGCACGCTGATACCGGTTTTGGGTGAATGCAGTTCCACTTGGTGATTGGCCAGGCCTTCAAGGTAAGGGCTGTCCGCCACGCCTTCGACCGACGTCTTGTCGACCCCATCCTTGACCATCGTCGCCGCAAACGCCGTACCGTCCATGATCGACTGCCCGACCATCACATGCTTCCACGCCACCGGCATGCCTTGGGCATCCAGACCAATGTTCGCCTGATGCAAAAACATCGAGCGGTAGTAACCACCGCGAATGTCGTCCTCCCGCGACCAAACGGTTTTCACCGGCATACCGGCGGCTTTCGCAACTTGCACCGCTTCAGCGACAAAATCCGAGGTCGGATTGGCCCGACGTCCAAAACCGCCGCCGAGGAATTCGGTGTGGATTTCCACCTGCTCGGGTTTGAGTCCGGTGATCTTGCCGGCAATCATTTGATCGAGGGTCTGGAACTGGGTGCCGGTCCAGATTTCGCATTTGTCGGCGGTGATTTTCACCGTGCAATTGAGCGGTTCCATTGGCGCATGGGCCAGGTACGGCACGCTGTATTCGACGTCGATGGTTTTCGCCGCTTTCTTTAGCGTGGCGGCGGTATCACCCGCCTGGCTGGCCGGCATGCCGGGGGTGGTCGCCAGTTGGCGGAAGCTTTCGAGCAATTTCACACTGTCGAGCCCGGTGTTCGGCCCCAGGTCCCAGTCGACTTTCAGCGCATCGCGGCCCAGTTTCGCCGCCCAGTAATGATCGGCAATCACCGCCACGCCGGTGGGCACTTGCACCACTTTGTGCACACCTGGCACTGCCAGGGCCTCGGCGCCTTCGAACGATTTGACGCTGCCGCCGAACACCGGTGGCCGAGCGACCAGCGCAGTCATCAGACCTTCAAACTGCACGTCCATGCCGAACTTGGCCCGACCGGTGATCTTCTCCGGGGTGTCGAGGCGCGGGGTCGGTTTGCCAATGATCTTCCAGTCCTTGGCGGCCTTGAACGTGATCGACGCCGGATCGGGCACCGGCAGCTTGCCGGCATCATCGGCCAGTTCGCCGTAGGTGGCGCGATGCTCACCGGCAATCACCACACCCGGTTCGGTGCGGATTTCCGACGGTGCAACGTTGAAGCGCTTGGCCGCTGCGTCGATCAACATCAAGCGTGCGGCGGCGCCGGCCTGGCGATAGCGGTCAAACTCCATCCAGGTCGAGGTCGAGCCGCCGGTGATCTGCATGCCGCCAAACCCGGCCAAACCGTAATCCTTGGCCGAGGCCGGGGAATGTTCGACGCGGATTTTCGACCAGTCGGCGTCCAGTTCTTCGGCGATCAGCATGGTCAGGCCGGTCCAGATCCCCTGGCCCATTTCCGAATGGCCGAGCAGCATGGTGACGCTGTTGTCGTTGGCGATTCGCAGGAAGGCATTCGGTGCGAAGACGTTGCCCTGATTGTCGGCGCCCATGGCAAACCGATGACCGCCGGGGATGACAAACGCCACCACCAGCCCGCCGCCAAGCACCGCGCTGCCCTTGAGAAAACCGCGACGTGATACGGGATTGATGATGCTGTTCATGACATGGCCTCAACCGATCTCGGCAGCGCGTTTGACCGCCGCACGAATCCGTGGGTAGGTGCCGCAGCGGCAAATATTGCCGGACAGCGCCTGATCGATGTCGCTGTCGGTGGGGTTGGGGATCTTTGCCAGTAACGCAGCGGCCGACATGATCTGCCCCGACTGGCAATAACCGCACTGCACCACGTCGAGTTCGGCCCAGGCTTGCTGCACCGGATGCGAACCGTCGGTGGACAGGCCTTCGATGGTGAGGATTTTTTGCCCGTTGGCCACGGCGGTGGCCGGGGTGATGCAGGAACGCAGCGGCGCGCCATCGACGTGCACAGTGCAGGCACCGCACTGGGCCATGCCGCAACCGAATTTGGTCCCGGTCAGGTGCGCAACATCGCGCAACACCCACAGCAGCGGCATGTCCGCGGGGACATCCAGCGCCTGGTCCTTGCCATTAATGTTCAAGGTCAGCATGCGAACTTCCTCAGACTCACGGTGTTCTGAAGGGGCGTCGCTGTGGCCAGTGCAGACCTACGCGCGCCTCGGGTTATCCATACAGCTAAGCGCAGATTGACCGGGCGGCCAGCTTCTGCGACCGCCGGTCACCTTCCAGACCGATTGAACAATCCCGTAGGAGCGAAGCTTGCTCGCGAAGGCGATCGTCCAGTCGATAGAGATGTCGACTGACACGACGCCTTCGCGAGCAAGCTTCGCTCCTACAGGGATTAGAGGTGTTGGGTTAGAAATCGGTCGACTCGGACAGTGCGCGCCAGTCGCTCAGCTCATGGGTGACGAAGGCAGTTTTGGCCTCGATGTAACGCACCGAATCCGTCCCCAGCGGCAGCCGCAGCGGCGGATTGGCGGACTCGACCAGGGTGATCATCGCCTGGGCCAGTTTTTCTGGGTCGCCGGGTTGTTGCTGATTGACGGCTTTGGCCAGTTTGCGCACTTCGCCAGCGGTCGGGGCGTAGTCGGCAATCGATTCCGGGGATTCGACCAGGGAATTGGTGTCGAGGAAGTCGGTGCGGAAGTAACCCGGTTCGACCACCGTCACCTTCACCCCCAGCGGCGCCAGTTCGCCGTGCAAGGCTTCGCTCAACGCTTCGACGGCAAACTTGGTCGAGCAATAAACGCCGTAGCCGGGCGCCGACTGAAAACCACCCACCGAGGAAATGTTGATCACATGACCGCTGCGGGCGGCGCGCATGTGCGGCAAGACTGCGCGTGTGACGTTCAGCAAGCCGAAGACGTTGGTTTCATAGAGTCGCTTGATCTCATCGCTGCTCGCCTCTTCCACTGCGCCGAGCAAACCGAAACCGGCGTTGTTGACCAGCACGTCGATACGCCCGAAACGCTTGATGGCCGCTTGAGCCACGGCGGCGCCCTGGGCTTCGTGGGTGACATCAAGGGTGGCGGCCAGCAAGCCCGGTTGATCGCCGAAGCGTGCAATCAGCGTGCTCGCATCACGGGCGGTAGCGACTACGGCGTCACCATTGGCCAGGGCTGCTGCGACGATTTTTGCGCCGATCCCGCGAGAAGCGCCGGTGACGAGCCAGACACGTTTGAAAGAATGGGAAGTGCTCATGGTCGATACCTTGTGTGGGTTGGAGTAGGCACAAGGTACGCAGGAAGATTGGTCGGAAAAATGCCCTCGTGCTACAAGCACTATGAAACGCTCTTTCATAATGGCGCAAACATGAACCACGACCCTTTCGACGGCTTGACCGAGTTCCTGGCGGTGGCCGAGCACAAAAGCTTCACCCTCGCCGCCACCCGGCTGGCGGTCACGCCCACCGCCGTCAGCCATGCCATCAAGCTGCTGGAGCGGCGCACCGGCGTGCTGTTGTTCCAGCGCACTACCCGCCGTGTGGCGTTGACCGAAGCCGGCGCCAGCCTGTTCGCCCGTTTGCGCCCGGCCGCCAGTGAAATCGATGAGGCCCTGGCGGTGCTCAGCGGTTTCCGCGATCAACCCATGGGCACGTTGCGCATCACCGCGCCACGGCTCTCCGGTGCGTTGTTGATCGAGCCGTTGATTCCGTTGTTTCGCCAGGCTCACCCGCAAGTCACCCTCGATATTTCCCTGGACGACGCCACCGTGGACCTGATGGCTGGCGGCTTCGATGCCGGGATTCGCTTGGGCGAGTCGATCGAGAAAGACATGGTCGCCGTGCGCCTGACGCCGGACTTGCAATGGTCAGTGGTCGGCTCTCCCGCCTACTTCGCCAAGGCCGGCCAACCGGCCAGCCCTGAAGAATTGACCGGGCATGACTGCATCGGTTTTCGCTTCTCGACCTCGGGCAACGCCCATCGCTGGGAATTTAACCGTGACGGTCGGGACTTTACCGTGGGTGTTTCGGGTGGGGTGATCGTCAACGACCGCAAGCTGCTGATAGGCGCCGCCCTGGAGGGGATGGGCCTGGCGTATGCCTGTGATCTGGAGATCATCGACGAGTTGGCGGATGGGCGCCTGCAACGGGTGCTGCAGCCGTTTGTGCCGCTCAGTTCGGGGTTGTACCTGTACTTCCCGAGTCGCACCCAGACGCAGCCGAAATTGCGGGCGTTTATTGATTTGGCTACGCGCTGGATCGCCGAACGCGGTGGTCTCGGACGCTGACCCCTGTAGGAGCAAGGCTTGCCCGCGAAGACGGTGTGTCAGCCTGCATTGATGTCGACTGACACGACCTCTTCGCGGGCAAGCCTTGCTCCTACAGGGGTCAGCATCATGCCAGCACCGCAACCGGGCGAACGCCCAGCCGATGCTGTGCCAGCAGGCGCATCACATAGCCGATTTTCAGCAGGGTCGGGCCAATGATGGTCATGGCATGCATCGATACCAGCGCCACGATAGGCAAGTGGCCGCTGTACAGGTATGCGCCGTAGATGCCGAGCAACAGCAGTGTCAGGCCCAGGCCCAGCACTTTGCTCGACAGGTGCAAAACGTTCTGAGGGTTATTGAAGAAATCGAACATTTTTCCGTACTCCTGAAGCTGACCTGTTGTGCGCTTGTTAATCCAAGACCCGTGCCAGATTTTATAGCGTTTAAAATCAATGGCTTGCTAGCAAGCAAGTCAATATGACACGGCACAAAAATGGTCGTTATGACTCAATAAAAAGTCATATCGACTACAACCCTCCACATCCTTGCCCCAGCCCGCCTAAAAGCAAACCAATATCATTTGCGCACTCAGAGACCATTTGGTTTAATCGCGACCCATTCTTATTTGCACTGAAGGCGCACGTCGCCCATGGACATGTGCTCACAATGACGGTCGCCGATTCCTCCAGCGTTCAGAACCTCTACCTCGCGCATCACCGCTGGTTGCACGAACTGCTGCGCCGACGCTTGAGCAACGCCTTCGATGCCGCGGACCTGGCGCATGACACCTTTCTTCGTGTGCTCAAACGGCCGCCGGCCTTCGACTGTGAAACCCGTGAGCGTTCCTACCTGGCGACCATCGCCCGGGGCCTGTGCATCGATCACTGGCGCCGTCGGCAGCTCGAACACGCCTGGCTCGAGACCCTGGCTGCGCGCCCGCAAGCCGTGCAGCCGTCCCCGGAGCAACGGGCGATCATCGTCGAAACCCTCTACGAAGTGGACGCCATGCTGCAGCGGCTGCCGGCGCGGGTGCGCGATGCGTTCATCCTCGCCCAGTTGCATGGCCTGCCCTACCGCGCCATCGCCGAAGAGCTCGGCGTATGCGAACGGATGGTCAAGAAGTACCTGGCCCAGGCGTTGATGCACTGCGCGATCCTTGAGGCCGAACTCGACGGCCTGCTGATCGAGTAAGCCATGTCCCGTACTCCCGCAAACAGCATCAGCCACGCCAGCCTCGAACAGGCGGCCCAATGGTATGTGCAATTGCACGACCAGCAGGTCGGCGAACAGGAGCGCCAGCAATGGCAGGCCTGGCTGGCGCAAAGCGGCGAGCATCAGCAAGCCTGGCGCTACGTCGAACGCGTCGGCCAACGTTTCGCAGCCCTGCAAGAGGACCAGCCGCAGGCCGCCGGCTATGTGCTTCGCAACACCGCGCGCTCGCCGATCACCCGCCGCCAGACCCTCAAGAGCCTGCTGATCCTGGCCTCCGGCAGCCTGCTCGGCTGGGGCGCCTGGCGCCAGACGTCGCTGCCGGAGAGCGTGGGGCGCTGGGCCGCCGATCTTTCCACCGGCACCGGCGAAACCCGGGAAAGCCTGCTCAGCGACGGCAGCCGAATCTGGCTCAATGCCTTGAGCGCACTGAATGTGCGTTTCGACGCCACGCAACGGCTGTTGCAACTGCGTTGCGGCGAAGTGTTGATCGACACCGCCAAGGACAGCCATCGACCGTTCCTGGTGCAAACCGCCCACGGCCGGATGCGTGCGCTGGGTACGCGGTTCAGCGTGCGCCAGGACGAGCATCAAACCCTGCTGAACGTCTACGAAGGCGCGGTTGAAGTCCGCACCTTGAACGGTCAGCTCCAGATCGTCGAAGCCGGACGGCAACTGGCGTTCAGCGAACAGCAAATCTCACCCGCGACACCGGCCAATGCCGGACGGGAAGCCTGGCGTCGCGGGGTATTGCTGGCGGACAACCTGCCGTTGGGGCAATTGATCGAGGAATTGAGCCGCTACCGACCGGGGCATCTGGGTTGCGATCCGGCCATCGCCGGGCTGCCGGTGATGGGTTCGTTTCCGCTCAAGGACACCGACCAAGCGTTGCGCCTGCTGGAAGCGGCGTTGCCAATCCGGGTGCAAAAGACCTCGGCGTGGTGGGTCAGCGTCGGCCCGAAAGCGTGAACTGGCGTCCGTTGGCGCTGACGGCGGCGTTGCTGAACCTGGCGGCGCCCCTCGCCCAAGCCGATACACCCGCCGTCAGCGAACAGCCCTCCGGTCCAAAACGTCATTACACAATCGCTGCCGGCCCACTGGTCAGCGTGCTCAATCGTTTTGCCGAACAGGCCGGGATTTTCCTCGCGGGCCATAACGATCTGGCGGACGGTAAACGCAGCGCCGGGCTCAACGGCGACTTCACCGAACAGCAAGCCTTGCAGCGTCTGTTGCAAGGCAGTGGCCTGCGCGCCCTGCCACAGGCCGGCGGCGGTTATGTGTTACGCGTCGCGCCAGAAAACAGTGGTCCACTGGAACTGGACCCGACAAACATCGGCGCCCTGGCCTTGGGCGCCATCACCGAAGACACCCACGCCTACACCACCGGCTCGACGTCGTCCGCCACCGGCCTGCCGTTGTCCTTGCGTGAGACTCCGCAATCGGTGACGGTCATCACCCGCCAGCAAATGGATGATCAGGGCGGCACCAGCATCGCCGACGTCCTGCGCCGCGCCCCCGGCATCAGCGTGCAGAACTACGACAGCGAGCGCTGGGAGTTCTCCAGCCGTGGCCTGCCGATCACCAATTTCCAGTACGACGGGGTCAATACCGACTACGACGGCGTCTACGATTACGGCACCACCAGCACCGACATGGCGACCTACGACCGCGTCGACATCATCAAGGGTGCGGCCGGGCTGATGACCGGTTCGGGCGATCCGTCGGCCACCGTCAACCTGATCCGCAAGCGCCCGACCAAAACCTTCAAGGCCTCGGTCAGCGGCGCCGTCGGTTCCTGGGACAACCTGCGCAGCGAAGGCGACATTTCCGGCCCGCTGACCGATAGCGGTAATGTGCGCGGGCGTTTTGTCGAGGTTTATCAGGATCGCAGCGCCCACGCCGACCATTATCAAAACACCAAGGACATCGCCTACGGCATCCTCGAAGCCGACCTGAGCGCGGACACGTTGCTGAGCTTCGGCATCGACCAGCAAAACACCCGCTCCCGGGGCGCCAGTTGGACCGGTTTTCCGATGTTCAACAGCGACGGTTCGCCCACGCATTTTTCGCGTTCGTTCAACCCGGCCACTGACTGGAGCCGTCGCGACTTCAATAACCAGACGCTGTTCGCCGCGCTGCAACAGCAACTGGCCAACGACTGGACGCTGAAGGTCAGCTACGACCGCAAACACCGTCAGCACGACACCTTTCTCGCCTCCGCCAGCGGCGGCAACCCGGACCCGCTCACCGGGGACGGCATGTTCATGTACATGGGCAAGTTCAAGGGCGATGAGGTGCAGGACAACCTCGATATCAACCTCAGCGGTCCGTTCAGCCTGTTCGGCCGCGAGCATGAATTGATCGCCGGATTCATGGCCATGAACACCCGCCAGGACATCCCGGTGCACGGCTCGGTCTACCCGGCGCTGGACGGCAGCATCTTCGACTGGCGCGGCGAGTTCCCGAAACCGGATATTCCAAAGATAGGCAGCGACGACATTCTCCAGCGCCAGACCGGCGCCTACCTGGCTACGCGATTGAAACCGACCGACGATCTGGCGCTGATCCTCGGCGGGCGAGTCAGCGATTTCAAGGGCAGCGATCACCTCGACTACACCGATCCAAACACCGCCGACATGCGCGACGGTTACCGCCAAACCGGCGTGATAACGCCGTACGCCGGGCTGATCTACGACCTCAATGACACCTACTCGGTGTACACCAGCTACACCAACATCTATCAGCCGCAAATGAGCAAGGATGCCCATCGGCAGTTGCTCGACCCGGTAGAAGGTGATGCTTACGAAGCGGGGATCAAGGCTGAATACTTCGGTGGGCGGCTGAACGCGAGTTTCGCGATCTTCCGCATAGAACAGGACAACGTCGCCAAGTACGTCAGCGGCGTCGACACCGAATCGGTGTATCGCCCGGTACAAGGCGCGACCACCAAAGGTTTCGAATTCGAGGTGGCCGGTGAAGTGCTGGACGGCTGGAAGCTCTCGGCCGGCTACACCTACAACCACACCCGCGACGCCAAGGGCGATTACGTCTACGGCTCGGTGCTGCAAACCACGGCGCCCGAGCAAGTGGTGCGGGTGTTCAGCACCTATCGCCTGCCCGGTGCCTGGGAAAATCTGACCGTTGGCGGCGGGGTGAACTGGCAAAGCGAGTTCTTCGGCAACGTGTTCCAGCCCGACCCCGGCGATAGCGTCAACTTCGGCCAGTACGCGCGCATTACTCAGGACAGTTACTACCTGGTGGACGCGATGGCGCGGTATCGCTTCAACGCGCATTGGAGCACCACGCTCAATGTGAAGAACGTGTTCGACAAGACCTACTACACCGGGCTGGGGAATTTCGGGACGGGGTTTTATGGGGAGCCGCGCAGTGTGCAGCTCACCAATAGGTGGGATTTCTAGAGGGCCGCCTCAGGGCGCTTTGACGTAGCTGCCGCTGTATTTCCGGTACTCGCCATAACCAGTCACCTTGGCTGCACCGTTAAGTAGCTGCACGCGAAAAATCGGCCCGCCCTGGGCATCCAGCACGATGGCCAGATTGCCGGCCAATAATGGCGACTGATAATTGATTTCGCTCAAAGGATCCTTGAGCTGAGAGTAGCTCAGGGAGATATCTGCGGTTTCCGGGCCGTTGTCGATCCCCGGCAGTATCTTCAAGACCATCTCCCCCACTCGGCGCTGTGCAAAATTGCCGACCAAGTAGTGCCCCTCACGTTGATTGTCGGCAACCGGCTCAAGTTTTTGCGAAGCAATTTTGAAATCGACAGCGAGCATTTTGACCTTGAACTCACGCTTGCCGCTGCGCCAGACGCCGATGAGTTCACCCTGCTCATTTCGCTCTTCTTTCAGGTACCAGTCGCCAGTCGTCACACCATCGTCAGTCAATTCATGCAACAACACACGACCATCGTCGAGGGACTCGCCCATCAGTCGAATCGGCTTGCCGCTGCCCGTTTTGCCGTAACGAACCTCACCAATGTAGATTTCGCCTTTACGCTGCCACCAGAGTTCCACCGCGATCTTGTCGTTAAGCGTACCGCGCAACGTCATGGGCGGCTCAGTGTAGGGGCCCGCAAGAGTATGACGCTCGACCCATTGGCGATCCTTGAGTGCTCGTTCGGTGACGTCCATATAGCCCAGCGGCATGTAAGGCTTTGCCTCAGATGGCATCTGCGCCGCCACGATCTTTTCAGCGACCATTACCGGCTCATTGTTCTCGATCTGCCACGTCGCGTACTGATGCCAGCAACAGCCGCTTTTCGAGCTGGTGTGCAAGCGCTTGGCAACCGGATCGACGGCGAACATGCCCAATTGTTCGTCGCGGGTCAGTGAGGAGAAGGACGGATTGAAGACCAGCAGCGAGCTTTTCGGATCGGACAGGTAGATGTCATAGGAAGGCCCGCCATAGCCACCTTCACTACCGTTGCGTACAGCCAAATCCTGCCGGCCGTCGAAATTGAAGTCCTCGAAGAACAACAAACTCTGATCGCCATAGGTCGGGGCGTGGTTGATTTCCAGCTCTTGGCCATCCGGTTTGAATACGGCAAACGCTTCGGGCGAATCGATGCGCTGCAGCACCTTGCCACTGGTTTTGTCACGCAAAGTGATCTGCGCGGGGGCGCCTTCGTAACTTTTGGCCGGCGGCGTCGCAAACAACACCTCGATGGCGTACTTCTGCGCCGGATCATTAAGGTGATAAGTCAACGGCTCAGCCCAAACGCCAGCGCTGACAAGCAAACAAACAACAGCCAATAAACGAGGGGCAACCATGATGCTGAGCGTCCTTGCGGCAAAATCGGGGCGGCAAGTCTATCGGTAAACCGGTCTGGCGGACATCGGTTCCCGACTTGTCGATCTACGGCACCGCCAAGCGACTACAGACTGACTACGCTGATAGTCCAGCGTGATTAACCCGCAGAGGAAGACCGCCATGCAACGCGTGCAAAAACTCACACCCTGCCTGTGGTTCGACGATCAGGCCGAAGAAGCCGCCAAGTTTTATTGCTCGATCTTCGATCACTCGAAAATCACCGCCATTACCCATTACGGCAAGGCCGGTTTCGAACACCACGGTCGCCCGGAAGGCTCGGTGCTGACCGTCAGTTTCGAACTCGATGGCCAGGGCTTCACCGGGCTCAATGCCGGGCCTGTTTTCAAGTTCAACGAAGCGGTTTCATTCCAGGTCAACTGCCAGACCCAGGAAGAAGTCGACCATTACTGGGGCGCGCTGTCCGCCGTGCCGCAAGCCGAACAGTGTGGCTGGGTGAAGGACAAGTTCGGGCTGTCCTGGCAAATCGTACCGATTGCCATGATGGACATGCTCAAAGACCCCGACACGGTCAAATCCCAACGGGCGATGCAAGCAATGATGCAGATGAAAAAACTCGACATCGCCGAACTGCAACGGGCGTTTAACGGCCAGAGCTAATACACTCGGGCGCTGACCTGCCAAGGACGCCGACGATGAAGCATGCCGTTGCCAAAAATGCCGACCAGGCCCCGCGCTTCTGGCGCGACGATGCCCTGCCCTTCATCGAGGCCCGGGGTATCGCCGACGGGCGCGAGGTCTGCTATGCGCGGCATTCCCATGCGCATTTTTCCATCGGTGCGATCACTGCCGGGCGCAGTACGTATGTCCACGAGCAATCGGCCTTCGAGGTCAGCGCCGGCACCGTGGTGCTGATGAACCCCGGTGATGTTCACGCCTGCAACCCCATCGACGACCAGCCCTGGTCATACCTGATGCTCTACGTCGAAACACCGTGGCTGACCGACTTGCAGCACCAGCTCGGGCTCGCCCCGGATCAGGCATTTCGCCGCTTTGCCATCACCCACACCCGTGACACCAGCCTGTTTACGGGCCTCAAAAACCTGTACGACGTGTTGCTCGATGAGCAGCAGGACGTGCTGGTTAAACACAGCGCCGCCGTGGAGTTTTTCAGCGACGTGCAGCAACGGCTCAACCCCGCCGATCAACCGTTGCGCGAGCCCAATTTCAAACTGGAACGGGCCGCCGACTACATCCGCGACAACTGCACCCGCCTGCTCAAGCTTGAGGACATTTGCGAAGCAGCCCAGCTGTCGCCGTCCTACCTGATCCGTGCGTTCAAACAGCATTTCGGCATGACGCCCCACGCGTTCCTGGTCAACCGGCGCATCCAGTTCGCCCAGGACCGGTTACGCAGCGGCAAGCTGATTGCCGATGTGGCGCTGGAAGCCGGATTTGCCGACCAGGCGCATTTTCAACGGGCGTTCAAACAACATCTGGCGGCGACGCCGGGGCAGTATCGGGGCTAAGTTAATTCCACAACGTTGAAACAGTTGTTTCCCTGCAACGACATATATCCACACATATAAGCGCACCCCCTCCTTTAATACATCGCAGCACTTCCCTGCCTGAAATTCGACATGGCCAGTCACATAACGGCCATTAACTTTGCGCTTCACCACCCCTACTCTCTCGGTCGCTTTACCCCCATTAAATGCCGCTGCGGAATATCGCCTAAACCATCACGGAAGATGAAATTCAACCATGCACACTCAATCCGCCAGTTCTGTTCATTCGCGCCAAATACAAGCGATCAGCGAAGCTATCAATCACTTTCTCGGTAACGAGAACATCAAAAAAGAGCTGGGATGGTCATGGAACAGCATCGCTGTCGCGCACGTGACGGGCACCGCGTTTGATCAGGCTCATCGTGCCGCCAGTGTTTACCTGTCGAACCTGACCAGACACCCGGCGTTCCTGAACATCCGAGCCTCACAGGCTTTACCCCAGACCGCCGTGTTCCTGGTCGATGACCGTGGCCGGCTGTATTACTCCTGGACCAACTTAAGCAGCCTTGTGGACATCACCACGGCCTGGTTTTCCCCCAAGGACATCACGCCTCTTGTCAGTGGTCTCGCCACGTTTGATGAAGACTTGAAGGTGCTGGCCAACATGGCCAAAACGACCGGTGGGTGGGTCATCACCGGGGACCAGATCATCGTCGGTCAATGGCTGCGTTTTCATGGGCTGCCGGCCCCTGCCAACGAGCAGGACGCCACAGGGCTGATTGACCTGCTCAACTTCGCCACATTGCCGGAGGCGCCCCGGCTGGGTCACTACTGGCAACTTCTGGAGTCTCCGAAAGGTTCGCCGTTCGAACTGACCAAAGACAATCGGGCAATCATTCGTCAGGTCACTCAGCAATTGACCGGTGGCTACACCTCGTTAGTCGCGCATTTTGGCGAACACTTGCGCCTGGAAAGCACTTCGGCAGATCGGCTGCCTTCGCGTCTGGGTCACCGTTTGCAACGATTGCTTGAGATTGCCCTATGGGCCTCCGAGCAAGGGCAAGCGTATATCGATGCCCTCGGCTGGTTCAGCGACGCGAAACCGTCCCCAGCGTTTATCGAGCAGTTGCTGATCGCCGCGATGCTGCTTGACCTTGACCCCGCCATCGACATGGCCAACACCGCGTTTGCCGGTTTCAACCTGTATTCAACCGAGTACTTCCTGCGGCATCCGTCCACGGTGCGCACACGCCTGGAACAGCACCTGATCGACCACCTCAAGCTCGACAAGCTCTTCGCCTCGCTGGTGGTGGAGCTGGTACTGGGCGGCATGGCGCCGCAGTACCTGATTGCCGACTGGCCTGCCGAACTGCGGATCGGGACGCCGGCCTGGGTGGTCGCCACTCAATCGGTGCAGTTTGCCGAGGCGCTGGTCCCGGGGATTTCGCGCCGGTTACCCCACGAACACTTGCTCGGCCTGAGCCAATCGTCCCACGCGACTTCGCAATTGGCTTCGTTGTATGCCAGCCAATCGATGGACCCCATCGTGACGTGGGCGCTGATGAATAAGCTGATCATCCGGGACACCGACGGCAGCCTCAGCCCCAGCGCGATCACTCAGGCGATCCGGGAATACGAACAGTACCTCGGCAAAATCCTGAGGGCCGCCGACAGCCTGGGTAAAGCCCTGCCCCACCGCAAGCCTCTGGCCTTGAAAGAACTGAAGGCCAATGTACCGGGCTGCGACCCCGACGAACTATTGGTCAAACACCGTGGCAGCGGTGGTGGCGCCGGGCGCAAAGTGTCGGTGCTGGATCTTTATATGGGTGATGAACTTCACCGCCAGGAATGGGATCGCGTTAAAGGCAGCAGTATTTATCAGTCATTCCCCGACTTGACCCGGTTATACCCGGTAACCGAGTTATATAACGACGCCATCCACCAACATCACAATGCAATAACAGAAGCACTGGCCAGTAACATCGAAGTAACGCTTTCGCAATTACCGCCGAATGAAGCCCTGTTCATTGAAAACGGCGCGGTGGGTATTTATTGCGTCGAGCAATACACCACAACTCGCTTTCCAACGCTGCCGACCCCGGGCGGTGTCATTCGCCCCGCGACACCCCTTGCGGGAGACACCGGCCGTTTCGGTGTGATTTTGTGTGCGCACCTGAACTCGCAGGTTCGTTGTTATGAGCTGTTTCCTTTACGCCTGGAATGCCGAGTCAATCCAAAGCTTGAGTCGGTGTTTCGCTCGTTGGTCCAGCCAGAGCAGAACGGCCACACCGTTAAATTTTCCAGTGATGAACGGTTCGAAAGAGTCGATCTGGACGTCGGCGCTTACTCGAAAAACCAGGCCCCCCGCGACAATGTCCAGTCCCGACTGTTTGTCCGCAAGATCGGCGAATTCCAGGCCTCGGCGGACACCGCCGCACCGATCTCGCCGACCCCGTTCTTCCGCTCACCCCGTAAACAAGCGATCAGCCAGCTGATTGCCGAGAACAATCCGTATTTCACCGTCGACGAGCTGAAGCAACTGGGCCTTGACCAGACCCAACGAGAACGCGCCATCGAGAAGACCGAGGCTATTTTCAATGCCGTCCTCAATATGATCATCCCGTTCAAGGGCTGCGTCGAAGAGATGTCCTCGGGCAACCCGGCGCGGCAGCAAAACGCAATCCTGGGTTGTGTCATGGACGTGGCAGCCATTGCGCTGGCCGTGGCCATCCTGCCCGGGCGGATCATCAGCGCCAGCGCCAAAGCCGCGAACCTGGTCACCCGGCTGCTGTCTGCCTCGCGCATCGGCGCCCGTGCTGCGGTGACGTTGATCAACCCCTTGGACGGCGTCCCGCAATTGCTCATCGGTGGCGCAAAACTGATTGGCAAAAGTGCGTTGAAAGTCGGCCATTACGCCACCTCCACCGCCCATATCGCCCGCGCCCAGTTGCAGCATTTGACCGGCGCCAATGCCTATGACCTGGTCAAGGCCATCAACCACACCGGCGCGGCGTCGCAGATCCGCATGAGCCTGGACACCGTGGCCCACGCCCGGGCGCTGTTCAAAAGCGACGCGCTGCAAACCCCTGAGCACGTCCTCAAGCACCTGCACGCCAATGACGCGAAGCTACTCAAACAGGTGCCGCCAGAAGAGTTGGAGCGCTTACTGGAAAACGCGTTGATCGAAATGGCGCGCACCTCTGACGAGGCTCGCTCGCTGACCAAAGTACTGGGCATGGACGTGGTCGATTCGCTGATCCGCCAGCAAGCGCAAAAATACTCCCTGGCCAATGTTCATCAGTTCAAGGAACACACCGCGTTGCCGGAAATCTTCAACGACACACTGAAGGTGGAACATAAAAACCTGATCGCCATGAATCAGCACCAATCCGCTGTGCGCGCGTCGGACCTTGGACAAGCGCCGTACAACAGGATTCTCGACGATGTGTCCTATAACCCGCAGCGCCTGACGGACAACGCCGATCGCGCCACCGCGTGGATTCTCAACGCCTCGAGTTCGCGTAACGAGACGGACAACATCAGGGCCGTGCTGCGCGAGTACGCCAGCAACGGCAAACCGCTGAACGACCCGGCGGTTTACCGGGAACTGCATCGACGCCTGGTGCCCGAGGCGCCCAACGCGTTGCGCAGCCCCACGACTCAGGCACGATATCCGTCCAACGTTTCAGGCGCGGCCATGCTGGAGCAGCATTTGGCAACCCTGGACCCGGCCCATGAACACTTCGGCAAACAGCTGTTCGGCGCCTTTCTCGGCTACCACAGTTTTGTCGATGGCAATGGTCGTGTTTCCCGTGCCATTTATGCGATCACGGAACTGCGGGCCCAGCGATTCAACGCTTTGCACAGGTCAACGGAGGACGCCCTCAGCGGTCTGAACTGACACCCACAGCCTAGGCCCACACCAGATACCCGGCACACAGCACCAACAGCAACGCCATGCTCCGGTTAAACAGCCGCATGCCCCTGGCGTTGCTCAAATACCCGCGCAAAAACGTCCCGGCGTAGGCCCAGCACGCCACCGACAGGTAGCAGACCACCAGATAAATCGCCGCGAATTGCCAGACCAGCCCCGCGTCGCCATCGGCGACAAACGCGCCCATCCCGGCGACACACGCCAGCCACGCCTTGGGATTGAGCCACTGCATCAACGCGCCATAGAACATCGACGGCGCCTTGTGCGCGTTGCCCTCCCCGACCCCGCCATCGTCCATGGCCAACTTCCAGGCCATAAACAGCAGAAACGCTACGCCGGCCAATTGCACCCCACGGGTCAAGAACGGCCAGGTCACCAACAGTTCATGCAACCCCAGCCCCATCAACACCAACAGCAACACAAACCCCAACGTGGCGCCCAGCACATGGCGCAACGTCGCCCGAAAACCGTATCGTGCACCGGAACCCAACGCCACGATATTCACCGGCCCCGGCGTTATCGAGGCAACCAGCGCAAACGCCGCCATGGACATCATCAGACTCATCACAGACCTTCTTCAATTCAGTTGAACCGGGCCTCAAGGTAGAGCGCACGCCGATGGCTGTATTGAACAAAATACCCCTCACCTGTACCGCGATGGCTGCGCACCACTGTATGGGTCGGGCCTGCCCACACCTGTGATAAGTATGGGAGATCACTCAAAGCAAGTGGCTGGCCGCAAGGACTGAAGTTTGAACTTATCCCCTACGAAAATAGAGACAACCCCATTCTCCCTATCAAAAATATAAGCAGAACCAGGAAAAATATCCTGATAAAGCCACTTCCGTAACGAAGTGCCAAGAAAACACCGGTGAGAGAACCCGCCATATTGCACAGAGCAGTTACACCGCCAACAGTCCATAAGACGTTGCCAGACGGAACAAAAAACATAAGCGCTGCGCTAAAGGTACCCAAATTAACCAGCTTTGCAGAGGCTGATGCGTTTAAAAAATCGAAGCCAAAAAATTTGACAAATATAAAAAGTAGAAGGCTACCGCTACCAGGGCCAAAAACACCATCATAGAAACCAATGAGGCCACCAAAAAAAACACCTAATGCAATCTCCTTTGATCCGCAATGTTTATTAAAACCCACCAAACCTAATTTTTTTTCCTTAAACGTATAGATAGCCATGGCTATCAGAATGAAAAAAACAACAAACTCCATCAGCTTTTTTGGCACGATAGATACTGAGAAGGCACCAAGAAAAGCAAATATAAATGCGGAAAGCATAGTGGGAAGCATTAACCTCCACATGATTTTTATTCGTTTTACATAGCTGAATATGGAGGATAAATTTCCCGCCAAAACAGCCAGTTTATTAGTCCCAAAAACAGTAGCTAGGCTTTGCTGAGGGAGGGCATGTAAAAGTGCCGGCAGTTGTACAAGTCCGCCACCACCGACTGCAGCATCTATCAAGCCGCCGCAAAAGGCAAAAAAACCTAGCGCGATCAAAGCTTGTTCAAAATACATATTATGGATCCTTTGGGAATTTAAATTACCTACGAAAAACCATGACATTTCGCTTTGCTGAGTTCGACGCTTTTTGAGATATACCGATCAGTCTACAGCTCGTTTGAAGAAACTATAATCGGTATATTCTTCTGGTTATAGAACCTGACTCTATGAGATCAGGGCTTGGTGCATAGCCGCAAAAGCGTTTCCTACCCTTTCATTGTAATTGAGCATAATCCCTTTAAGCCTCCCCAGCTTGAAACTTATATCAGCCGTTCTACCAAATTCTTGTGCCGCGGCTAAAGCATGCAAGCCATGCTTATTTTCCACTTCACCAGAATGCCCCATAATATATCCTTTAGCGTTACGAAAACTCCCAGCATTCATACTCAGAGAAGGATTAATGGCGAGTAATTTTTCCTCTATGTGTTGGGCAATGAAGTTGTACTCCCGACCATTCCAAAGCTCTGAAGCAATAGAAACCATCATCGCCTCCATGATTGAGTCTTTATGCTCGGCTGAATTAAAAGCCGCCTTATGTTCTGCTACGCCAGTGTTATACAGAAACTCTGAAAACTCGTTACATTCGCGTATTTTATATTTATCTTCAACCCAGGCAGTAGCACCAAACGCCGCGATCATGTAGTCGTACATACCGTCGTGGCCTGGATGGCCAAGCCCAAAATCATCCTTCGCGACTTCATGCATATGTGCCATGACGTGATGATAGCCAACTAGTTTTTCGGCAGGCACTGAGATCGCATCTGCTGATAGCCGCATGATAATTTTAGCCGAGACCAAACTGGTAGTTTTATGGGTTTCATTCCACCCATTAAAAAATTTTAGAACAGCCGAGTCTACTGTTGGTTTTTCCAGAAAAACCCGAAAGGTATTTTCACTATGGAACTGAGCTTCTTGCGTAATCGGATGACTAAGCACCTCAAACATCGCGTCCTGAAATTCGGCTATTTGCGTGATATGCGCTAACACAGGTTGCCTCCGGTCATTTTCAAATACAACTCGACCGGGGATTTTTAAATTCCGTATATGCTTTGGTAGCGCGTCAATAAAAACCTCACCAAACTCCTGCATGGACTTATAATTAAACGTCTCGTAACGAGTTCGCGGCGATGCTGAGTTCATGATTTGTCTCTCTCCATAAAGACTGATCGGATTATTTAATTGAAAAATACTGAATAAAATCAGAACTTTTAAAATTAAACTAGTTGAACGCCTGCAACAAGTAACTTATAATTATTCGACTATTCACTTTTGATGAGCAATGACATGGAGTTATCTCAATTAAAGATGTTCAAAACAGTGGCCGACCAAGGAAGCATTATTCGCGCCTCTGAACTGTTGCACTGCGTTCCGTCAAACATTACAAACAGAATTAAGCTTTTAG